>JBBSTN010000150.1:0-7957 GCA_038235845.1 Gemmatimonadales bacterium
AGCGTAGTCCTGGTGAGCGTCTCTAATCGACGGCGGAAGCCGCAGCAAAAATTGGGTCGCATAACCCATACACCGACTCCCGCCGGATGACGTATTAAATTTCGTTCACTTGCATCTCACATCTCATTTCGAGGCGCGCGAAAATGCTCTCCAATGGAACCTCAATAAACACGTGCACCATTTGCACCCAAGACGCAATCTCGCTCTTGCCGTTCTGGGTACCACATTGCTTGCCACCACCACGGCGTGCAGTAACGACGCCAACAGCACCGAACCGGTCGCACTCCGCGAGTACGGGCCGGCAATGGCGATCGGGAACGGACAAGTGCGCACCTACGTCGTGAAGAACGGCTCGAGCACTTCCGCGCCGCAGGAGATTGGCGTGGCATTCAGCGAGGGGGCCATGGACAATCTTCCTGCGGCCGAGATCGAGCTGATGGATCAAGAGGGTGCAAAGATGTCGGCCTACGCTACGACCGAGATCCTTCTCGACCTGCCCGTCGGTCATGGAAGCCAGTACAAGTTCGTGCAGGTTGACTGGAATCCGGCTGGACACGAACCTCCGGGCATTTACGACGTACCCCACTTCGATTTTCATTTCTACACCATCTCGAAGGCTGAGCGTGACCTCATCGATCCGTCCAATCCACAGTTCGTTGCCAACGCGCGAAGCTTTCCGGATTCTGCGTACGCTCGCGCCTTCTTCGTGAATGGGGCGGTGGCTTTCCACGCCCCTGCCGAAGCCCTGACGGTTCCGAGAATGGGGTTGCACTGGATGAACACGAAGTCGCCCGAACTGCAGGGAGTGTTGGGCAACCCGGCGGGTTACAAACCCTTCACAGCCACGTTCGTACAAGGTTCCTGGGCAGGCGCGTTCATCTTCGAAGAGCCCATGATCACCCGCGCTCATCTTTTATCGAGAAAAGCGGCGGTGGCCGATTCGGCACGGGATCAGGTAATACCGCTTACGGCGGCACAGAAGGTGAGTCCAGCAGGCTTTTATGCGACCGCTTACCGGATCACCTACGACGCGTCCGCGAAGGAGTATCGGGTGGCGCTAACTAACCTCGTCCGTCGGGACTGATAGCAGCTCCTCGCCTAATCACAAAATGCCGGAGATGTTCGGCGAGTTTCAGTATAGACGCGCGCTGATGTGCGCACGTCGCGCTCAGCGAGTCCTTACCAGCTTGAATTGGCCCGCTGAGTAGCTGGGAAGAAGCAGCGTGTCCCCCAGCCGTCTGAACGTGAGGTCGAGCTGCCCGATCGTCGCCTTGGGGCCGTCGTACAACCGGAGGTTGGTATCGGTGGGTGTTATCTGCACCGTGCGGTCGACCGGGTTTTCTATAATCCGGAAGCTCTCGGTGCGCGTCCCGTTGGAGAGGAATTTGCTGGGTTTGGTACTATCGGCGTTGAGAATGAGGACGATTTCCCGCACCACAGTTTCGCGTGCCGAACTGAACGGCAGAGGCTGATCGTTGCCTCGCACAGCTATCCACGTGCCTTCCCACCAGGCGCGTCCGGATTCGGCCGGAGCGGTAGAGTCGTTGCACGCGGCAGCGAGAGTGGCTGAGAGCGTTGAGGCAACGAGAGCAAATCGAATGGCGGGCTTTCTCATTTGGCGTCCACTCCGGTTGGAGTGCCCGAGTGACAGGTGAGATGAGTTGCTGGTTACCAGAGAAACCTCGTAGGGACGATATAGCGTCACAAGTGTGCATCGAACAGTCCTGCATGCAAGCAACTACTTGCTAACAGCGCCGATCACACGTTATTCTATGCGCCATGATTGACGATCACCGCAACCGTATCAAAAGCGCTGCCGCCCGAGTTTATGCCAAACATGGATGGACCGGAGCCACCACCCGGCGCATCGCCGAAGAAGCTGGGGTGAACGAAGTAACCATTTTTCGGCAGTTTGGAACGAAAGACGCCCTCCTCGACATTGCTGTTCGTGAGTGCTCTCGGGTGGATGCCAGCTCTTCGCTGCCAATAACGCCGAGGGTGCCGCAAGACGAGCTTACGGAGTGGGCCACCGCTCACTACGAGACGATACGGGGTCTGCGAGAGATCTTCAGACAGATAATGAGTGACGCGAACAATCGACCAACCGCGCTCTCGTGTGCAGACAACGGGCAAAGCAAGGCGCTATCTCAGCTGCGCGACTACGTCATCCGGTTGCGTCGCGCAGGCTTTGTGGGCACGATTTATCCGCTCAAGCCGGCCGATGTGGGCCCGGCGGTGTCGATGCTGATGGGTGCACTTTTCAATGACGCCATGAATCGCGAAATGATGCCGGAATTCTTTCCGCAATCACACAAGGAAAGCATTCGCGCTTATGTAAGAATGTTTCTCCGGGGCCTGGGCGCATCAGCAGAACCTGTGCAACAGGCACCTCGTAGAGCTCGTCGTTCCTAATCTTTCCACGCTTCAATTCGAATGAAATCGATCAGGCATTTTCCCCTGCTGGCTCGCGCGACCGTCGTGAATCCGATAACGCTTACACGCGCCTTCGTCGCTGCGGCTGGTGTAGTCCTGTTGCAAGGCTCAGTTGCTGCTCAAGCGCCAGGCCAACCTCCCGTTTCGCAATCGGCACAAGCACTCTCGCTTGCTGACGCAATTCGAATCGCAACCGGTTCCAGCGAGCAGCTCGATCTCGCTCGTGCCGGAAGAGTGAGAGCGCGCGGGCAGTACTATCAGGCAAGATCTCAGCTGCTTCCGCAACTTGGCACCACGCTCAACTACCAGAAAACGCTGCAGAATCAGTTTGCGTCGCTGTCCAAGAGCACTCCGGGAGGAGCAGATTCGTCGATCACCTCCAATCCTATCGCACGAATTTTTGCGTCACCTTACACGCTCACATTCGGACTGACTGCGCAGCAGGCGCTTTTCACCGGCGGTCGCGCAACGGCCAATATGCGAGCCGCACGCGCTGGTCAGGAAGCATCTGAAATCGGCGTCGCATCTGGGCAGGCGCAAGTCATGCTCGAGGTCACGCAGGCGTACTACGACGCCCTTCTGGCCGATCAACTTGTCACCATCGCCGAGTCATCGCTGGTGCAAACCGAACGAACGCTGAGGCAGGTGCAGCTAACGCAAATCGTTGGCGCCGCATCGGAATTCGAGATGGTACGCGCGCGCGTCACACGCGACAACCAGCGTCCGCAATGGCTGCAGTCGCGAACAAACCGGGACATCGCCTATCTACGTCTCCGCCAGCTGCTCGATTTCCCCGCAGATAAGCCGATGGTGCTCACTGACACGCCTGCTGAAGGTGAAGGAGCTGCCCCGGCTCAGACTCCGCCCACTTTAACGACGGTCGAAGTTTCTCCATCCGAAGTGCTGACCATCGATCCGATTGTCACGGCTCGCACCAACGCCGCAGTAGCGGCCACCGATACGCTATCGTCCAGTCGGGCTCCGGTAAGACAGGCTCTCAAGAGTGTAGAAATTGCCAAACAGCAGCTGCGTGCAACGCGAGCGGCGCGATTCCCAACGATCGGAATCAGTACCAACTATCAGAGACTTGCTTATCCTGCCGACGGGTTTCCGCGGAGTCTCAACGATTTCTTTCCCAACTGGACTGCGGGCATCAACGTGAGTTTTCCGTTTTTTACCGGCGGCCGTGTCCGAGGCGAGGAACTCGCGGCTGAAGCTACGGTCGACGAGGCACAGGCGAGGCTCAAGCTCGCTGAAGAAGGCGCAACGCTCGACGTAAGAGTGGCGATAGCACAGCTCGAGCAGGCTGAAGCAGCATGGCAGGCAAGTGTCGGTACGGAGCAGCAGGCGACGCGTGCTTACTCCATCGCCGAAGTGCGCTATCGCGAAGGAATAAGCACGCAGTTGGAGCTCTCCGACATCCGGGTGCAGCTGCAACAGGCGTTGGCCAACCGCGCACGCGCAGCGCGCGATCGTGCAGTGGCCTACGTGCGTGTGCAGCTGCTCCCATTTCTTCCACTCTCTACAGGCGGAGCTGCGTTCGGTGCTGGCACCGCTGGCGCATCAGGTAGTGCAGCTGGAAGTGCATCTGGGAATGCATCTGGAAATGCCGCCGGCGCGGGGAGCAGTTTTTCTGGAGCAGCGCAGTCGGGAAGTTCATTCATACCACCCACGTCCTTTCAGTAACACGCCATGACCAACAATCATCACAGCGCTCCCGTGCATAAGCGCGGTTCGACGCACCATTCCAAACGGTTTCTTGGGCTTTCGTTGGCGATCGTTGCATGTATAACCATTTCATGTGGTGGAGATGCTGCCAGCGAGTCTGATTCAACGGCGGTCGATCCGATACAGACAATCGGCCCGGACAACATCGCGGTGGCTAAGAGCGATACCGTTCGAAGCGGTCCGCCAATTTCAGGCACGCTCGCCGCAGAGCGCGAGGCGCGTATCCGCGCCGAAGTGTCCGGGGCAATAATTCAGACATTCGTTGAAACAGGTCAGCGTGTGGCAGCCGGCGCCCAGCTCGCGAGAATCGATGATGTCGTACTGCGCGATGCCACTGGCTCGGCACAATCCAATGTCACACAGGCGCAGGTCTCGGCCGATCAGGCCGTGCGCGAACTTCAACGCGCGCGAACGCTTGTTGCCGCGGGAGCAATCGCGGAGCGCGACGTTGAAACAGCGCAACGGGCCGACGTCGCTGCCCAGTCACAGCTCGCCGACGCACGCTCCCGCCTCGCGACGGCAGAAAAGAGTCTTCGGAGCGCGACGATCCGTTCTCCATTCGCCGGAGTCATCGCCGAGAAATCAGTTAACCCGGGAGATATCGTCGCACCGGGCGCCGCGCTGTTCACGGTCATCGATCCGAGCAGCCTTCGCCTGGAAGCGTCGGTTCCCACTTCTGCGCTGAGCGACATCCGAGTTGGAGCGCCCGTTTCATTCTCGGTAAACGGATTTTCGGATCGAACATTGGAAGGGAGAATCACACGCATAAATCCAATGGTTGATCCGCAGACCAAGCAGGTAAGACTGCTCGCCAGCGTGCCAAACGTCAGCGGTACTCTCGTGGCGGGGCTGTTCGTGGAAGGACGCGTAGACTCCGAGAAACGACTTGGGATCATGGTGCCACAACAGGCAGTCGATCAGACGTCAGTCGCTCCCTTCGTTATTCGACTGCGCAATGGCAAGATCGAGAAGGTGCTCGTGGAGCTTGGCGTACGCGACCAGGGTGCCGAGGCTTTCGAGATCCGATCCGGCATCGCCAGCGGCGACACGGTGTTGCTCGGTGCGGCGCGTGGCATCTCTCCTGGCTCGCAGGTAACTGTGTCCGCACCAAGGGATGCTGCTGCAGCCGCGATGGTTCCAAGAGATTCAATTCCGAAATAGAGGCACGCACTAATGTTCATTTCCGACTTCGCGATCAAGAAGCCACTGATCACGGTTGTAGCCATGTTGACACTGGTTGGGTTTGGCCTGGTGTCGTTGCTGTTGCTGCAGACAGACGAGTTTCCAGAGGTCAATCCGCCCATCGTACTCACGACGGTGATATATCCGGGTGCGTCTCCTGAGCAGGTCGAACGGGAAGTACTGGAACCGATCGAAGAAGCGATTCAATCGATATCGGGTGTCAAGAATATCAACGGCGAAGCGCGCGACGGTTTCGCCCAGATAACAACCGAGTTCGTCTTTTCGAAGGATCTTGCCGTCGCTACGCAGGATATCCGCGATGCGATCTCGCTCAAGCGTCAGGATCTTCCGCAGGAAATCGAGGAGCCGATTCTCAAGAAGTTCAATCCGACGGATCGGCCCATCATTACGATGTCGCTCTACTCCAACACGCTTTCGGCAGCACAGCTTACACAGATTGCCGATCCCGGAATAACGCGAGAGTTGAGATCGATACCTGGTGTTGCAGACGTGCAGGTTACCGGCGGCGTGAAACGTGAACTCACGGTAAACATCGATCCACAGCGGTTGCAGGCGGCGGGCGTAACAGTGCCCCAGGTAGTGCAGGCATTGCAAACGGGAAACCTTGCGGTTCCGGTGGGCCGCATCAATGGCTCGCTCGACGAGCGAACTATCCGTCTACAGGGTCGCCTGGAAACGCCGCAGGATTTTGAGCGGACGGTGATAGCGGAACGCGGTGAGCGCGTAGTGCGGTTGGGCGATGTGGCATCTGTCTCTGATGGCACTGAGGAACAGCGCACGCTGTCGCTTTACAACGGTCAGGACGCAGTTGGCATCCAGCTCACAAAGACCAACGGGTATTCGACAACCGCTATTGCGGCACAGGTAATCCAGAAAATCGAGGCATTGCAACCCACGCTACCCCGGGGTGCGACACTCAAGGTTGTGAAAAACTCGGGTACGCGAGTTGAGAATTCCGTCGATAATGTGGTGAGTGCGCTGGTTGAAGGTGCGGCGCTCACGGTACTTGTGGTGTTTCTCTTTCTCAACTCCTGGCGCTCGACGGTAATTACAGGGCTCGCACTTCCGGTGTCGGTACTGGCCAGCTTCATCGCGGTGTGGGTATTTGGCTTCACGCTGAATACGATGTCACTGCTTGGCCTGTCGCTGGCCATCGGAATCCTCATCGACGATGCAATAGTAGTACGGGAAAACATCGTTCGGCATGTGGAGATGGGTAAAGACCACTACACTGCTGCTCGCGAGGGCACTGACGAAATCGGACTTGCCGTTGCAGCGACGACGTTTTCCATCATTGCGGTATTTGTGCCGATCGCCTTTCTGCAGGGCGAATCCGGGCAATGGTTCAAACCTTTTGCGCTTACGATTGCCTGCGCGGTTCTCGTCTCCCTGTTCGTTTCATTTTCTCTCGACCCGATGCTTTCGGCCTACTGGGCAGATCCGCACAAGGAAGAACATGAGAAATCATGGCTGACGAAATTGCTCGACAGGTTCAACCATTGGTTCAATAGTCAGGCAGATCGCTACCGACGGGTGATCGGGTGGGCGCTGGATCACCGTTTTATAATGGTATCGCTCGCGGTGGTTTCGTTTGTTGGAGCGCTTGCCTTGCCTGCCCTCGGGCTGGTGGGCGGTGGTTTCTTCCCGCTCGACGACAGAAGTGAAGTGAATCTCAGTGTGGAAAGCCCGCCAGGTGCCAACATCGAGTATTTGCGACAGAAGGTGAACGAGGTATTGCAGGTCGCCAATAAGGAGCGATATCCGGAGATCCTCTACACGTTCGCATCTGCAGGTGGTGCGAGTGGTGCCGTAGACAAGGCGGCGCTGTACTTCCGGCTCACACCCAAGAACGAGCGTGCGAGGGGCGCAGAAGAAATTGGTGCGTCACTTCGCGATGACATGAAGCGTGTCGGAGGTGCTGACATCTCCGTCTACACAAATGACTTCGCGGGAGAACAGAAGCAGATTTCCATCGAGCTGCGGGGAAACAACAAGCAGGCCTTGCAGGAAGTGGCCGACAAGTATCTCGCAGCCGTGAACTCAACTCCCGGCGCGGTCGATGTCGCGCTGTCCACCAAGGGTCAGAAACCCGAGCTGACGGTCACGGTGGACCGTGGCCTGGCGGGTGCATTGGGACTGAGCATCGGACAGGTAGCTCAGGCGATTCGGCCAGCATTTGCGGGACTTGACGCAGGTGACTGGGTGGATCCCACCAACCAGACGCGGAAGGTGATGGTGCGCCTGTCTCCCGAATCGAGATCACGCGGAACGGACCTCGCTCAGCTTCCCATTGGAATAGGACAAGGCGCAAACGGAGCGATCATTCCGCTTGAGCAGGTTGCAACTATCAAAACTGATCTTGGCCCGGCCATCGTCAATCACCTGAATCGCGACAATGTTATCAAGGTCGAGGCAAACGCCGCCGGCAGATCACTGTCCGAGGTAATCAACGACATCAACACCAAAACGGCCGAGATCCCATTGCCGCCGAGTGTGCAGGTCTCGCAGGGAGGCCAGGTGAGTCAGCAGAACGAAGTGTTCACCAACATCTTCGTCGCGCTCGGTGTTGCCGTGGCGCTGATGTACCTGATTC
>JBBSTN010000151.1:0-7935 GCA_038235845.1 Gemmatimonadales bacterium
CGCGTTTTGCGTCGTCAAACGCACCTTCACTACGTGAAATTACAAGCGTCGCGACACCGTTGCCGATGAGGTTTGTTATCGCTCGCGCTTCCGACATGAAACGGTCAACCCCAAGCAAAAGCGCAACCCCCTCCACCGGCACCGTACGCGTGGCGGCAAGTGTGCTCGCGAGCACGATAAATCCGGATCCAGTCACGCCTGCTGCGCCTTTCGAAGTGAGCATGAGAATTCCGAGCAGCGTCAGTTGCTGCCCGATCGTCAACGGCACGCTGTAAACCTGCGCGATGAATATCGTTGCCATCGACAGATAGATGCTCGTTCCGTCGAGGTTGAACGAGTAGCCGGTGGGAATTACCAGCCCGACAATCGGCTTGGCACACCCATAGCGCTCGAGCTTTTCCAGCATCAGTGGTAACGCCGCTTCTGACGACGACGTACCGAGCACGAGGAGAATTTCCTCGCGGATGTAGCGCAGGAATTTCAGTATACGAAAGCCGAATATCCGGCAGACTGTACCTAGCACGATAAAGATGAACAGCGCCATCGTTATGTACACGTCCAGCATAAGGCGGCCAAGCGGTAACAACGTCTTGAGACCAAACGCACCGATAGTGTACGCCATCGCGCCAAACGCACCGATGGGAGCGACATACATGATGATGTTGACGATGCGAAAGAACACCGCCTGCAGCTTGAGCAGAAAATCGGCGATGTCTCGGCCAGCGTCACCCACCGCCGTAAGCGCAATACCAAATAATACGGAGAAGAAAACAATCGGCAGCAACTCACCCGACCGGAACGCCTCGAACACATTGCTTGGCACTATGTGAAGCAGAAACTCCATCGTACTCTGACTTGTTCCCGCCTCGGTAATGCGGGATACGTCGCCTGCGGGCACGGTCGACACGTCAAAGCCCGCACCGGGCTGGGTGACGTTCACCACGACAAGGCCTATGGCGAGCGCTAGGGTCGACACCAGTTCGAAGTACAGGAGCGCCTTTCCGCCAACGCGACCAAGTTTTCGCAGGTCGGCCATCGACGCGATGCCATGCACGATGGTGAGGAAAATGATCGGAGCGATGATCATCTTTACAAGATTGATGAACGTATCGCCCAGCGGTTTCATTTTGCGCGCCGTGTCGGGAGCGACAACGCCCAACAGCACGCCGCAGGCGACGGCAAAAAGCACTTGAACGGTGAGGTTGCGGGCAAGTCTCGACAGCATCGGATGTGGGAGAGAGGACGGCCGGGTGTTCAGGAGAGTTTGCGCGGCAACAGGCTGGAGCCAAAAACAGAAAACCGAAATGCGCCAGCGGCAATACTAACATTGCGTAGCGCGTTTAGAAGCTTCGCCGCACAGCCTGCCATGAATACCGGGTATCTTGAGCGCATGGTGGACCCCGTCGCCAGTGCCAACTCGAGTGCTTCCCGTCGTTACCGCCCCGCGTGGTGGTTGCCTGGCCCCCACTCTGCGACTCTCTGGGGGCGATTCGTCCGAAGGGAGCCAGTGCCTTCGGTGGCGGTCGAGCAGTGGACCACGCCCGACGGCGATTTCGTCGAGCTGGTTCGACTGGTACATACCGCGCCGGTACCCAAAGACGCTCCGCGGGTGCTCTTTCTGCACGGGCTCGAGGGAGGCAGTCACTCGCACTACGTAAGAGCCCTCTTTCGAGAAGCGGCGAGTCGGGGATGGAACGCTGATCTTCTACTTTTCCGCACATGCGGGTCGGAGCCAAACCGGCTTCCGCGTAGCTACCACTCGGGCGACACCGGTGACGTTAACGTCGTCATCGATCGACTGGTGAACGAAAACCCCCATTCCGGTATTGGTCTGGTGGGAGTGTCGCTGGGCGCCAATGTTATCTGCAAGCTTCTGGGCGAGTGGGGTGACCGTTCGCCTTCGCAAATTCGAGGTGCTGTCGCGATCTCCACTCCATTCGATCTGGCCCGGGCCTCGCGTCACATCGGACGTGGCTTCGGAGCAATTTACGAAAAGGCTTTTCTGCGATCTCTCATACCCAAGGCGCTGAGCAAGATTTCGCGACATTCGGAGCTGTCGGGTCTCGAAGCGGTGCGTGGGGCACGAACGCTCTGGGAGTTTGACGACAACTTCACAGCTCCACTACACGGTTTCCGCGACGCCGCACATTACTACTCGAGTTCAAGTTCACTTCCATTTCTAGACGCCATTCGCGTTCCTACCCTCCTGCTTAGTGCGCGCGACGATCCCTTCCTGCCGGCCTCCGTACTGGACGATGTTGTGGCCCGTGCAGAGGAGAACCCCGCCGTGGAAACAGAATTTCCTCCGCGAGGCGGACACGTAGGGTTCACATCCGGGATGCTACCGTGGCGCCCCTGGTACTACGCTGAGTGGCGTGCGGCAGAATTTCTCGCCGAGAGGTTCTGAAAATTCGCTTCCTCAACCGAAGGTGAGTCAATGAACATTTTTCGTTTCGCGACGCTGGCAGTGAAAATGGCTCTGGCAGGAGTGGTGCTCGGATGTAGCGGCAAGCCTATGTCAAATTCAGCGTCGGACGACTCTTCGGGCGCAAGTGCGTCGGGTGCGTCCGTCAACTCCGACGCGCCGGCGATACCGGCGGGTGAGACAGGCGCTGCATCGCGAATTCAGAATTCGCCCCGACATGGCGAGTATGTAGTGATCAAGACCGGCGCAAATGACAGCGTGCGGGCGTACGTCGTTTATCCGCAACGCAGCACCAACGCGCCTGTCGTGGTCGCGGTTCATGACATTTATGGTATGGGTTCCTGGATTCGCGGTGTGGCCGATCAGCTCGCCGCCGATGGCTTCATCGCCATCGCACCCGATCTCATTACTGGTAGCGGTCTCGTTACCGACAGCGCAGTGAAAGCGGGCGCGCCGGCACTCATCAGATCGCTCAAACGTGAAGATGTTCAGCGGCGGATCTCAGAGGTGGCCAAGTACGGAATGTCGCTTCCATCAGCTCTTCAGAGATACGGCGTAGTAGGCTTCTGCTGGGGTGGCAGTACAGTCTTTACCCACGCGGTCGACGCACCGGCGCTTGGCGCCTCCGTGGTGTATTACGGCACATCGCCGGAGAATTCGGAATTATCTTCGGTCAAGGCGCCTGTGCTAGGTCTGTACGGCGGAGAAGATGCTCGGGTAAATACCACCATCAACTCGGCGGATTCGGTGCTCAGCTCGATGAACAAACACTTTGAGTACCAGATATTTGACGGAGCTGGACATGGATTTCTCCGCAATCAGGAAGGTATGAACGGGTCCAACAAGACCGCTGCTAGCCAGGCCTGGCCGCGAACCATCGCGTTCCTCCGCGAGAATCTCGGTCGCTAGTACTATCAAACACACCACGATCTCTCGTTTTCAATCAATATTGATGCAGTCCAACATCCATTTCAGCCCGTCTCCGTGATTTACGCATCACTTGCCCTTCTTGTAGTGGGTCTCTGCCTCGGTGTATACGCGATGCTGCATGGCACCGAGCGACGTGTCCAATCGTCGTCTGCGCCGCACGAACGCGTCAGCGAACATGATCCGCTGGCTGAGCCGTCGGCGCTGTTTAATTTCGCTTCCCTGGCGGCGTTCTGCTTTGGCGCGGGGCTGACACTCTACCTGTTGCACCGATTTCTCGATTGGCCATTGCTCGCCGAGATCGCGGTCGGCGCTGCCGCCGGCGCGGGGGCAATGGCCATGCAATCGCTGCTAATTGCACGTTGGGCCATCCCCAGTGCACGCGCGGAACATATCGATCAGCGCTATCTGCTTCAGGGAAGCATTGGTCAGATAGTCGCTTCTGTCAGCGAAGGAGTCGATGGAGTGTTTCGCTACGAGCTGGACGGGAAAAGCTATGACCTGCCTGCCCGATCGGCCGACGGGTCGCCGCTGCCTGCGGGCGTCGAGGTGGTTATCGATCGGGTGGACAATGGTGTAGCGTTCGTAGAAGCGTGGGCTGCAGTGGAACAGCGACTCTGATAAGGATGAGCTGAATGCCGGGGGAGTGGTCATGGACCGATGCGTGGATATTCATCGCGCTGTTTGTCGGCATTCGCGTGCTGTTCATCTGGTGTGCTACCTGGATGTTCATCAATCTCATACCCGGCGGCGACTGTTGCCCGCTCTGCGACGGTCACACACTAGCTATCGAGCGTAGCGGATGGTGGCGCATACTCGGCGCGAATTTTCGTCGAAGCTGGTGCCTGGACTGCGGCTGGGAAGGAGTTCTGAGACGTGACGGAAAAGATTCCGATCAGAGCGCTCGTTCCATCGCGAACAATCTGAGCCAATCGGGCCAGTTGCCGCTCATCTCGAAGAAATCGTCGAAGTAGACAAGTCCGATTTCCTCCAGCTTTTCGATCAGTTCGGTCAACGCCTGCTCGCCGACCAGTGGGCCGATGGCAATGAGGTCGTCCTCCATGCGGAACTCGTCTTCGGTGAGACCGAGCGCGGTGTCGATTTGAACCCGGGTTAGCTCCACTCGCTCAAACGCAGGTTTGCGGATAAATAGCGTGGGTGCAGTGTTGGACAATGACAACGGCATGTGACGTGTGTGTTTCAGGTGGCTGGGTGGTGTCTCGACTTTACCGCTAGTTTCCATCTATGAGCACTGCGAACATCCCGGGCAACCCCGCGAACAGCGCGTCGATGGAAGAAACGTACGACGTAATCGTAATTGGCGGCGGTCATGCCGGCACGGAGGCCGCCGTTGGTGCGGTGCGCGCAGGCGCGTCGAAAGATCTGAGAGTGGCACTAATCACGGGCGCGCTTGAACAGATTGGACAGCTTTCCTGTAACCCGGCCATTGGCGGAATCGCCAAGGGCACTGTGGTTCGCGAGGTTGACGCGCTTGGTGGGATCATTGCGCGCGCGACCGATCTGGCGTCGGTGCAGTTCAGAATGCTCAATCGCGGGAAGGGCCCGGCGGTGTGGGCACCCAGGGCGCAGTGTGATCGGGGGCTCTACCGGCGCGCGGTTCGGACGCTGTTGGAGCAGCATCCGCGTCTCGTCACCATCCAGGGAATGGTGGCCCGTCTCCTTTTCGATTGCGGGGGCAAGCGCGTGGTCGGCGTCGAGACACTTGAGGGACGACGGTTCGGTGCGCGTGCGGTGGTGCTTACCACTGGCACATTTGGCCGCGGCAAGATGCACATCGGCACGGACACGCGCATTGGCGGGGGAAGGGCAGGAGAAGCGCCGTCTACAGTGCTGTGTGATCAGCTCGACGCAATTGGTCTCGTCACCGAGCGATTCAAGACCGGCACTCCTCCTCGCATCGATGGGCGGAGCGTCTCGTTCGACTCCCTTGAGATCCAGGAGAGTGAGATGGAGCAGTTCGATTACTCCTGGTCGCACTTCTGGACCACACCGCGCCGCGCCGCGCCGGTTTTTAAGGGCAATTCCAGCGATCTAGCCGTTCTGCCACCGGCGACCCGACATCCAGCCCAGATGAACTGCTGGATCACCTGGCTCGAGGGTGCAGGCAAGGACATCATAGCTCGACATATCGGTGAGTCGGCGATGTATGGCGGCGCCATCGCGTCGAAGGGTCCCCGTTACTGCCCCAGCGTCGAGGACAAGGTCGTAAAGTTTCCGGACGCCGAACGGCACCAGGTTTTCCTGGAGCCGGAGGGTCATGACACGACGGAGATGTATGTGAATGGGCTATCCACGTCATTACCGTCCCACGTGCAGCTGGCCGTTTTGCGGACAATCAAGGGGCTCAAGAATGTTCGGATGACCCGCGCCGGGTATGCCATCGAGTACGACTATTATCCGCCCACTCAGCTCGATTCGACGCTCGCTTCCCGCGCCGTCGAGGGACTGTGGTTTGCGGGTCAAGTAAACGGCACTACCGGATATGAAGAGGCGGCTGGTCAAGGTGTGCTGGCGGGAATCAATGCTGCCCGTTGGAGCTCTGACCTGTCGCCGTTAATTCTGGGCCGCGAGACCAGCTACATCGGTGTGCTGGTGGACGATCTGGTGACCAAGGGTGTGGACGAGCCCTACCGGCTATTTACCTCCCGAAGTGAGTTTCGATTGACGGTGAGGCAAGACAATGCGCTTACCCGCCTGGCGCGGGTGGCTGACGAGTTTGGACTTTATGCGGAGGGTGAGGCCGAGCTGGCGCAGAGGCAGCTGATGGAAGTGGTGAGTGCGAGGGAGCTCGCTGCGGGGACAAGTATTTCTCCGGCCGAGGCCGCTTCGGTGCTGGAGTCTGTGGGGTCGCCCCCGTTAGCTCATGCGCTCAAGGTAGAGGAGCTTGCTGGGCGACAGAATGTGTCTTTGCTTGAGTTATTTCGGGCGGTTGCTGTGGGGAGTGAACTATCTGAGAGTGCGGTGGCTGCGGCCGAGTTGGAGATCAAGTATTCGTCGTATTTCGAGAAGGAGCGTTTGCGTGCGAACCGCATGCGCACTCTCGGTCATATGCGATTGCCTTCGGAGTTCGATTACGGGAGTTTGCAGTCGTTGTCGATGGAGGCTCGACAGAAATTTTCAGCGCGGAGGCCGAGTACGTTGGCGCAGGCTGGAAGTATTCCTGGCATCAGTCCGGCTGATATGCAGAATTTGGTGTTCGAGATGCGAAGGCGGAAGCTTGTGTAGCGAGTGTCGTTATTATGTTTGACTGATGTGTTAATTCTGTTTTTGTCTAGATGCCAAATTGGTCCTAAGCTCATCATTTGATGCAATCGACCATGGGAAAGCGCGCTTTGTTTCCTGCCATTAGATCGAACGATGGCGCCGAGAAGTTTCTCGCCCGGGACGTTCGGTCTCCTTCGTCGAATCGTTCCTTCGGAGGCCCATGTGCTTTACCAGTGCGGGAGTGTTGGCGCGAGGTTTGAGAAGCACGGCAGCTAAGTGAACGTCCTGATTCTCCTCCACTCGTTTGGGGCGCTTGCCCCCGTATCCGCCAAAAGAAACTCACGCCGCGCACCTTGCGCGGCGTGAGGTCCGCTCCACCAACTTCGCGAAATTTGGGGCAGGGTTAAGAGCTTCACGCGTTGGGTCAGTACCTCAAGGATTTCGCGATCGCGTGCGGTCAGAGCCGACATGAGGGCAGGGGCGAAAGTGAACTACCAGCGCAATTCCTCGGAAGTACCTAAAGGAAAACGTTCGCAAAACCTGATGCTTTAAAGCCTCATAAACGCGGGAGTTACCACTCTTCGAAGTTCTTCCCCTTGATTTTTCTCAAGGGGAAGCTGAAAAGGAAGGTGAGGAGGGGGCCGATCTAGGCCCCTCTTCCGTGTTGGATGCCTCGGTGGACACCCAAATCCGGCCACCAGTTGTCAATGATCGTGTGAAATTCCCCAGCTGTGATCGTCTCAAATTCCCCACCCGGTCAATCTCACTCCTCAAAAGGAGGGGTGAGGGTGGAGCGGACGAGCCCCGTTTTGCGCTTCTCGCGCAGCCGATAGGAATCGCCCTTGATGATGACGGTGGTCGCGTGATGCAGCAGACGGTCCAGAATCGCACTGGCGATCACCGCGTCGCCGAAGACATCGCCCCAGGCGCCCAGGCTTTGATTGCTGGTCAATAGGATGGCGCCGCGCTCATACCGTCGGCTCACTAATTGAAAGAAGAGATTGGCCCCTTGGCGATCAATCGGGATGTAGCCGATTTCGTCGATGATCAAGAGCTTCGGTTGGGTCAGCACCTTGAGGCGTTCTTCCAGGCGGTTCTCGTAGAGTGCTTTCCCTAATGTGGTGATCAGCGCCGCGGCGGTCGTAAATGTGACGCGCAGTCCGAGGCGACACGCTTCCATCCCGAGGGCCACGCTGAGATGCGTCTTGCCGACACCCGGTGGACCGAGCAGGAGCGCATTCGCGCCATGGGCCACGAAGCGCATCGTCGCCAATTCCTTGATCACTTTCGGATCAATCGATGGTTGTGCTTTCCAATCGAAACTGTCAAGCGTTTTCTGAAACGGAAAGCGCGCCATC
>JBBSTN010000152.1:0-7914 GCA_038235845.1 Gemmatimonadales bacterium
GCCTCCAGACGACGAACGAGTGTTTCGGTGATCAGTTTGACTCTGCCGCTACCCGTAAGTTCATCCCAGGTGAAATCGGGTGAATATTTTGCGCCAGTGGGGCACACTGGATAGCAGGTATCGCAGCGCTGACAGACTGCGCGATCGTGATATAAAACTGAATTTTTCGCCGACGGCGTACTCCACGCGGGAATGTCGGCGTTTGCAGCCCACGCCTGCAACTGCGAGAGATTGTAGTTAACCGGAAGTGGCGGCAACGGATAAGGTTTGCCACGCGGGTCGAATTTCGCGGGCCCCTGTTCGCCTGCGACGCCCATCCGTTCTTCGGCTTCCTGATAAAATGGATCGAGGTCTTCGTACGAAAACGGCCAGTCGGTGCCGACTCCAAATTGCGTTCTGACCTTGAAGTCTTCGGGCGAATATCGAGGAGAGACACCACCCCAATGCATCGCCAGGCCGCCCACTGTCATGCTGGGTGAAAAACCCCACGCGGTGCCAAACGCGTTCTGGTCGTCGAGATGATCATGCTTCCACGGGCTCTCACCGTACGCAAGATATCGTTCGCGAGTCTTAGTGCGTTCAGCTAACGGAGTGGTTGGCTTACCGGCTTCTATGACTGTAATCTCGCGCGATGTGTTTTCCGCGAGGTGAGCAGCCATCATCGCGGCCGTTATACCGCTACCGACTATGAGGATGTCAGTTTCAATCTGAGTTTGCTGGCGCGACATCAGCTGACGTTTCCTGTCGAGGATAGGGGCAACGGTTTGCGATTGGCTTGGGCCAGTGGTCGACAGGTTTCCGGTGACACTTTTGCGCCGAGCGCGAGGTTCCAGGCGTCGGGAGCGCTGGCCCAGTGTGCCAGAAGTGCGACAGCGATGTGTGATGCCGACAGCGGTGATGGTAACCGCTCGCTGAGTCGTTCGCGGCGCAATGCAACGGAGAGCACTTCACGCATGGCATCGGCGTCGAGGGTGGCGAACGAACTACCGCGCGTTTTTCGGGCGAGAGTATCCAGAGCTTCGATCTGTGCGCGCCAGTTGGGTGCCGGATCTGCGGGCAGGTACCTGATGTCCGCATATCCGTAGCCATGCATCTCCTCGGCGACCGGGTCGTAGCCGTCTATCCATGCGACGAAATTGTCGGCTGCAGTACGTTGAGCATCGACGCCTATCGACGCTGGTAGCACTACGGTGGCAAGTGCGTCCAGAACGCCGCGATCGAAGCCGCTGTTTCGAGGAGTGCGCGCGTCAACCGCGGCGTCGCCTTTGGGGACGCGTTTGCTGTCCAGCTGCACCACCTCACAGCCGGATACCGATGTAGTGGCAACCGCGCCGGCCATAAGGCCGGCGTACTTGAGGAAGGCTCGGCGCGACGCATCGCGCCGCGAAGTGTCGTCGCTCATCGCGCAGCGTCGTTGCGATAAATCACTCCGTCGCGCATTACAAACGTTACTCGCTGAGATGCCTCGATCTCTTTCGACGGATCGCCTGTAGTGGCAATGATATCTGCGCTGTATCCCGCGGCGATTCGTCCTATCGATCGCCCCAGGTCGAGCGACTCCGCGGCGCGTGAGGTCGCGCTGACGATGGCGTCCATCGCATTCTGCCCGCCCTTGCGTACGCGGCACACCAGTTCTTCGGCATTCTTACCATGTGCACCGGCAACCGCATCAGTGCCGAAGACGAGCTTCAGTTTCGGCCGTTCACTCGCAGATTTGATACCCGCGGCTGCAAGCGGCAACGCTTTCTCCATCGATGCAAAACCTTCTGCGTTGTAGTTGCCGATACCCTCAAACCACTTCTTGTTGTCCAGGTAATTATTGAATACGAGGCCGCACTGCGGATCGAAGAAGGTGCCGTTGGATACGAGTAGGTCGCGCGTCTCGTTGTCGGCAAAGATGCCATGCTCCACCTGGCTGCATCCGGCGCGCGCGGAACGCTGCACGCTTTCAGCGGAGTGAGCATGTACAACCGAGCGCAGTCCCTGCGTCTTCGCTTCGCCGCATACGGCAGCGAGCTGCTCGTCGGTCATTGTCGCTTCGCCGCCGTCGCGAATCGACTTGGAAGCGAAGATCTTGATAACGTCTGCTCTGCGACTCTTGAACTGTCTTACTGCAGCGCGAAGGGAGTCGGGCGACCCACCACCAGTTCGTTCGTTGATTGAGCCAAGCGAGGTGATCACGCGGGGCCCGGGAATAAGACCTCGGTTGATTGCATCCCGCAGCGCGCCATTCTCCGGCTCGCCGAGGCTTTGTACCGTGGTAAATCCAGCGCGAAGGGTTTTCCACGCGTTGCCGACCTGGTTGAGCGCGCTGACTTCTGGTGAGTCTCCATCGCGATTCTGGTGAAGACGTTCATTCTCATTGATGTACCAACCCAGATGCACATGCACGTCGATGAGGCCGGGCAGCACAGTCCGATTACGCAGGTCGATGGCACCTGCGGGAAGAGCGCCTGTAGACGGGGAGATTCGGGCGATCCGTCCATCGGTGATGACAATGTCCACGTTATCGAGCGAGCCGCCAACACCGTCGAGCACATGCCCGGCGCGAATAATTGTGGAGCGCGTGTCGTTGGATTGTGTTGGAGGCTGGGCGAACGCGGTGACCGCTGCAACGGTCGATGCAAAAAGGAGTGCGGTAAGCGAGGGGGCGATACTCTTTTGATGTCGGATGCGCATGGATCCCGTAGTGATCGTTGGCCAGCGGTGCTTAGACGGAATATCAGGATGAAAGCTACTTGTTTCCAATGGTTCGATCGAACAATGCCCAGACACGGCTCCACGAATCGATCTGTTCCGGAGAGTCGTCCAGCTCTAGTGTCTGACGGTTTACGCGACGGCTGAAGGTGTGTCCTTTGCTCGCTGGGCCTGGAGTCGGATCGATATAAATCTTGGTTTCTGCGAGGCCCGGCTTGCGTGCAATAAAAGCATCGATGAGCGGTCGTGACTCTTCAAAGTTTACGTCTTCGTCGTTCGTGGCTACGTGTACCAGCAGTGGTACCTTGAGGCTGTCGACGTGGTAATACGGAGAGCGTCGAACGTACTCATCCCGGTTTTCAAATGGTAAGCCCTGCAGGCGGGACTGTGTCGAGAAACTTCGTTGATAAGAAGGGCCCTTGAATGATAAGCGGAAGAGCAGGTTGGTGACCGGCACGATGGCGGCGCCAGCTTTGAAGGGCGAGCCGGTGGCATGTCGTGTGAGCAAGAGCGTGGTGATATAGCCACCGTGACTCCACCCCATGACACCGAGTCTTTCGGGGTCGACCGCCGGTAGTGTGTTGAGGAACGTCGCGGCCGATTGAACGTCGTCGACTTCATAGCCGCCGTAGTCGATCAGGTTATGAAACGATTCGCCATGCCCAGTGCTTCCGCGATAGTCCGGCGTAATGATGATATAACCGCGTTTTACGGCTTCCTTGATAAACGGCAGATAGTTCTGGTCCATGTTGCCATGCACTCCTCCGTGCACCCACACCATTGCAGCTCGGGAACGCGGAGCACTCGCCCCCAGTGGTTCGAATAGATACGCGGGAATTTCGAGACCGTCAGCGGAGCTCTTGTACTTGACCTTGGAAAACTTCATAACCCCCGCGCTCCGCGCAGCGAAGATGCTGTCGGTGCGCTGTTTGGCTTTCAGCTGCGCAGCGTAGTTCGCTTGTGGATGATCTTCGTGCCGGTCGCTCACGTAGAGTTTGAGAGCACGCGCGGAGTCCATCTTTACAGTCTGCCGCGTTGGCGGGGAGTCGTCCTGCGCGATCGCGGGCTGACTGGTTCCAATGACGCCAAGTGCTGTGATGGCAGCTAGGTAGAGCTTTGCGCTGAGCTTACGGATCATGCTTGGTGGCTCCGGGAAACCGGGAAGGGTAGCGAGTGAAACTATGTGCAACGACATGAGGTCCTGTCAAGAATTCACCGGGAGACTTTGCGTGCACCAAGCTCGACTGATAGAACGTGCGGAAAATGCGCGACATCAATCGTCGAGCTGTGCAGCTACATGCAAGCACGTCCGAACCGAGCGAAAAAAACTCTTGTGGAAGTCGGAACCCGCACATACACTGCGGCTCCAAGTCA
Source organism: Gemmatimonadales bacterium (assembly GCA_038235845.1). Classification (GTDB taxonomy): domain Bacteria; phylum Gemmatimonadota; class Gemmatimonadetes; order Gemmatimonadales; family Gemmatimonadaceae; genus Gemmatimonas. Next base: position 4,072 of record JBBSTN010000152.1, read on the forward strand.
CAAACTTAGGATGCAACCTACATTCTACCGAGGATTGCCCGATGCTGATGAGTCGCTTGGCGGCGGCGCTTTGCCTGGCAGTTGGTCCCACCGCCATGCACGCGCTCCCTGCCCCAGGAAGTGGTCCGCCTTCCGAACACATAAACCGCGAGCGTTTATCGACCGCCCTGTTAACGACCACAGCTCAGCAAAGCGGCGCAGTTCGCGGACGCGTGGTGGTCGAGGGAACAGAAGCACCAATCGGGAACGTGCAGCTTCAGTTGGGCACACGTGGCGCGCAGACCAACGATGTCGGTGCCTTCGTGTTCACGAACGTGGATCCTGGCACCTACACCCTTGAGGTGCGCAGGATCGGATATGAGCGCGTGACTCGATCGGTTACCGTGGCGGCTGGGCAATCCGTCGAGATTACCATCGCATTGAAGCGGGTGCCGCTCAGCCTCGATCAGATCGTCGTCACCGGCACTGTTGGCGCAGCGCGCCGCCGCGAAATAGGCAACTCCATTTCCCAAATCGACGTGGCGTCGTTGCCGGAAGTACCGACCTCCGTCGACAACCTGCTGCAGGGAAAAGCGACCGGCCTCACGGTGACAGCGAATAGCGGCGGCGTGGGTGGTGGTGCATCGATTCGCCTGCGCGGCAACGTGTCCGCAACGCAAAACAACCAGCCGCTTATCTACATCGACGGCGTGCGCGTGAAGAACGATGGCTTCCCCAAGAACACCTTCCCCACAGGCTACTCCGGTAACAGCGACAACACGGTGTACAGCCCGCTAAACGACATCGATCCGGGCGACATTGCGCGTGTCGAGGTGATCAAAGGCCCGGCGGCCACCACCTTGTACGGCACCGAAGCTGCGTCAGGTGTCATCCAGATTTTTACCAAGCGCGGACAGACACGCGGTCAACGTTGGACGTTTCAGACCGACCAGTCGGCGAGTACAACGCCCAAGTATGGCCCGACGCAGGGATTTGAGGGCAACCCGCTCGTCATTCCCGCGACGGACGTCAATCCGTATGGTACGGTCGACTACCTCTATCTTGATCCGTGGCTGCGCACCGGCTACAGGAACAAGTACGCTCTCTCACTCGATGGCGGCCGCGATGACGTCAAATACTTCATCTCGGGTAGCTCGTCGCGCGAAACTGGCGTTCTGCCGCTGGATAAGGCCAATCAGACGAGCATCCGTGGAAACCTCACGGTGACGCCGCGCAAGGATATCACCGTGGAGTGGAACTCCTCGTTCAGCACCAATTCCCTGACAAAGACGCCGGCCGGTGGCACGGCGGCTGGCCTCAGTCTCAACGCCTCGCGAGGGGCCCGCAACTACTTTGGCACGGCGGATCCGGAGGTGATCGGTCGCGTGCTCGATTTCGAGCTCGATAGTCGTGTTGATCATTTCGTCACGGGCGGCAAGTTGCAGTATCAGCCGAACGAGAGTTTCACGACACGACTGATTCTCGGGTACGACCTGGCTACGCAGGAATCACGCAACTACATGCCCTTCGGCTTCGCCACGGTGCCGAAGGGGCAGATCAGCAACGGGGTGTACACGAGCCGGACCACCACGTTCGACTATGCCGCGACCTATTCGCGAAACCTGTTCGGAAAGCTGCGCTCCAGTCTCTCCGCAGGGGCACAGGCCGTGGGCTCGGATCAGGTGAACACGGTGGCCGCGTCCAGGGACTTCCCAGGGCCTGGCGAGCAAACGGTCTCCAATGGCGCCGTCAAGTTCAGCACCGAAGACCGCATTCGCGTGACCAACGGTGGACTCTTCGTCCAGAACGTGTTCGACCTGAACAATCGCTACTTCCTTACGCTTGGCGTTCGCTTTGACGGCAACAGCGCGTTTGGAGAGTCATTTGGTCTGCAGAGCTATCCGAAAGTGAGCGGTTCGTATGTGATCTCGGATGAAGGCTTCTGGCCGGCACGCCTGGGCACGATGAAGCTGCGAGCGGCCTACGGTGAGAGCGGTCGCGCGCCAGGCGCGTTCGACGCACTTCGGACATGGACGACGTACAGCTGGGGCGGTACATCGGCCTTCATTCCACGCAATCTCGGCAATCAGAACCTGGGCCCCGAACGCACCGCCGAAGTAGAGGGTGGGTTCGAAAGTGCCACGTTCGACGGTCGACTCAGCATCGACGTGACGGCTTATCGCCGCCAGACTCGCGACGCGCTCTTTGCCGTCAGTCAGGCGCCGTCGGAAGGCGGGTGGTCCAGCCAGCTCGAAAACGTTGGCCGCCTGCAAAGCAATGGCGTGGAGATCGGAGTTAACGCTACGCTGCTTCAAAGCAAGCATCTTGGCTGGGATGCCGGCTTCACTTATTCGACCAACTACAGCAAAGTGCTGAGCCTTGGCGGGGCAGCACCGTTTACGATCGGCAACTTCGGTTGGATTGAGGAAGGCAAGCCCGTGCCCAACATTCAGGGATTCTGTGTGAAGAATCCAAACGAGTTCGCGGCACCCGTTCGGCAGGCCAACTGCGATTATGGCCCTAATACCCCTACCCATACCATTGGCGGAAACACGAGCTTCACGCTTCCGTGGGCGCTTACCCTGTCGGCGCGAGGGGAGTATCAAGGCGGTCACTTTGCCTATAGTCTCCTCGATGGTGAGGCCATCGTGCGTGGTATCCGCTGGCCGTCCTGCTTCAACGCCTATGCGCAGTTGGATGCTGGCAACCTCGCGGCGGTACCCGCGGGCATTCGCGCCAGGTGCATCTCCTCGCTGGCGATCCGCGACTACGCAATCTTCCCGCTCGACTTCTTCAGGATGCGCGACATAACGTTGCGTCGCTCTTTTGCATTGCACGTCGGTGGTGTGACGAGTGCGCTCGTCTCGCTTTCCGCTCAGAACGTTCTGTGGTGGAAAAAGGCGAAGGACGCCGCCATCGATGCCGAGACGTCTGGCGGCTTCACGACCGGTAATACCGGTTCGTCGCAGCAGGTGCGCAGCGTCGGTGGAAGCATCCCGATCCCGCGCACGTTTCTGATGTCCGTCCGCCTGACGTTTTAACCGGAGATCTCATGACCAAGACCTATAAATTACAAACGGCCGGCCGTCTGGCGCGACGCAGCCTTGCACTGGTCGCCGTTCTCGGCGGCCTCTCCGCCTGCGATCTCAAAGTCACCAATCCGGGGCCAACGCAGGATGCGTTTCTCTCGGACTCGCTGTCGTTGGCGGCACAAGTTGCCGGCGTCGGCTACACGCTCGGCGATGGGATGAACTATCTCGTCCTCCACAGCGCCGTCGTGACCCGTGAACTCTTCCCCACCGGCCAGAGCGGACAGTTCGGTATCGAGCCGAGCAACTGGGTCGGCCTGCTCGTAACCGAGGAGCAGGGCACCCCATGGAATCTCCTGTCGCGTGCGCGATGGCTAGGCGATCAGGCGGTTGCGCGGCTGCAAAAGGTGTTGGGCCCGACGGCCTTCGCAAAACACCCGCAAGCGGCCCAGGCGCTCATCTGGCGCGGGTTCACCTACCGCGTGCTCGGTGAGGAGATGTGCGTCAGCATCATCAATGGCGGACCGGCTACGCCAGCCCGTGACAACCTCGTTCGCGCAGAGTCATCGTTCACGGCCGCGATCGCGGTAGCAACTGCGGCCAACAACATGACGCTAGTCAATGCGGCGTACGCGGGACGCGCGCAGGTTCGCGTTTCGCTCGCCGACTGGACCGGCGCGGTGTCCGACGCGGGGCACGTGCCCACGAGCTTCGTTTACAAAATGCCGTACTTCGACAACGTAGACGAATACGGCTATAACCGCACCATGTGGTCGTCGACAGCGCAGTCGTTCTACAAGGCCACGTCGGCGTGGAACACGTGGTATGCGCAGTA
>JBBSTN010000153.1:0-7892 GCA_038235845.1 Gemmatimonadales bacterium
AAGGACGGAGGACCTGACGGAGCATGCGGAAGAACGCCTGCGCAGACTATCCCGTTCGGAAATGTGTGTCTCCATTCAGCTGCAACGCCTGGACAAGGAAGAACTCGGCGCATGGTTAACCAATTCGCTGCAACCTTCGCTTCCAAATGACGCACTTCTGGAATATGTGTCGGAGCAAAGCGAGGGTAATCCATTCTTCGCTGTTCAGACTGTGAGAACGCTCATCGAAGAAAAGCGCCTGAGTCTTGCCCCCACGGGCTGGCAGCTCACAAAGAACGACCTCGTTACACTTCCCCGGGCAATTAATGATCTGGTGGAGCGTCGCATCCGTCGCTTCAGTCCACCTCACGCCAAGATTCTCGCGCTCGCCGCGGTGATCGGGAGAGAGTTCGATCCCGAGGTGCTTGTCGATGCATACGACAAAGATGAAGCAGATGTGCACGAAGCGCTCGATGAGGCACTGGCTAGTGGCGTGCTGGCGTCAACCATTGGCACGCGCTCGACCCTCACGTTCACTCATGCACTCCTGTCACGTGCATTGCTGAACCAGGTGAACCCGTTGCGACTTCGGCGAATGCACGAAACGGTTGCGCGAACACTGGAGAGCATGAGCAGCGCGGACTCGGCCGCCTATGTAGTACACTACGATCGTGCCGGCGCGTCGTCAGACGCCTTCCGGACCGCAGTTATCGCTGCAGCAGACGCCGAAACGGTGTACGCATACGACAACGCAGCTACGCTATACGATATTGCCAGACGACATGCACGCACGCCCGAAGAATTCGCGCTGGTGGAGTGGAATTGCGCTCGCAATCGGGAGCTGCAGGAGAACTATCCGGAAGCGGAGCTCCATTGCGAGCTGGTGCTTTTCAAGTACAGTGCGGCCGCACATGAACAGGGATTTCTCGCTACTGCCAAACGAATGCGGGAGCGATTGAGACTTCATCGAGGCACAGCTGCAGAGATAGTTTGCAAAAACTGCGAAATGCTCCTCGCGGAGGCTGAGCGCCACTCCAACGGGCAGGAGGCCGTCGCGCTATTGATCATGTTATCCTCCGCGCATCAGCGAATTGGAAACATGGTTGCCGCCGACGCCTGCGCACGAAGAGCCATAGAAATGTCGGAGAACACGCCGTTGCATGCAGACGCGATGATGCGACTCGGCTCGCTGCTGCTGGTAGCCAACCCGGCAGACGCTGTCCCTCATTATCGGCGCGCCCTCGACCTCTTCATCCGTCTCGGAGATCGTGCTGGGCAGATGCGCTGTCATATAAACATAGGAACTGCCTCTGACCGCGCCGGGAATCATCCCGCCGCAGAAGCCTCTTACCTCACCGCCCTGGAGATCGGTGCCGAGATTCGCGCAAGCCATCTGCGGGGCGTTGCATCGCTCAATCTCGGCGTGCTGTTGCTAAAGACGGGAAAGCTCGACCAGGCGGAGGAGCGAGTTCAGGATGCCATTACGGTTTTCACCGTCATCGGTCATGAGCCTTCTCGACTCGCGTCGATATACAACCTTGCGCACCTTGCACGCACGGCCGGCAATCCGGCACGGGCATTCGAGGCTTACCAGCAGTGCATCGACGTTGCCCGCTCGATTTCGCAGGTGGTCGTACACGTTGGTGCTCTCGCCGGATCGGGACTGGCGGCGTTGGAGTTGGGCAAATTCGGCGAGAGCGTCGAGCGCCTGGCGACCGCCTTTGACCTCATCGGCGAACGACAAACGTGGTGGTTTCAGGGTCGCGAACTTCTGGACGCGCTCAATGTCAGAACGATCTCGAGAACCGACGCCAGCGCCGCATGTGAGACACTGTTGACGGCGATCGCCATTGCACAGCCGCACGATCAATACGCGGCGCTCTGGTTGGCGGCAGAATTCAGGACGCTGCTGGGTGTCGGCAGCGACTCATCACGAAGCGTTCTCGCGATGCTCGAGAAGCAGGCACGAGCTCTGGGTTATCAGGTCCTCATGCCGCCGGCTGCTGCCGTCAAGGTTGCCTGAGCGAAGTCGGACCCGCACTACCGTAGCGCGGGTGCGTACAGCCACACTCGCGCAAGCTCACTCGCGCATGCTCACTCGCGCATGCGGATGAGCCCCTCCTGAGCCACCGAGGCCACAAGTCGGCCGTCGCGGGTGAATACACGGCCCCGTACGAATCCGCGCGCGCCACCGGCCCAGGGACTGTCGATTTCATAAAGCAGCCACTCATCGGCACGGAACTCGCCATGGATCCACACGGAATGGTCGAGCGACGCAAGCAACAGATTCGGACTTCGGTACGAGGCCGGGTGTGGCAGAAGCGCGGTGGGAAGCATCCCGTAGTCTGACGCATAGGCGAGTATCGCCTGATGGGCGATAGTGTCGTCCGGTAACTTTTCCACAACGCGGAACCACACCTGACGCAACGGCTCTGCGATGCCGTGAAATAGCGGATCGGCAGGTTGGATGGCGCGAAAATCTATTGGCCGGTCCTGGGTAAGAACCTCTCGCAGATGTGTTGGAAGCGACTCGGCATTCCCGCGAATCAGCTCCAGCTCAGGCGGAATGGACTCAGGCGGTGGGACATCGGGCATGGCGCTCTGATGCTCGAAACCGTTCTGCTTCTTCTGGAACGACGCCGACATATGAAATATTGCTTCGCCATGCTGGATCGCAGTTACACGACGGCTGGTAAAGCTCCCACCGTCGCGTAGCCTGTCAACGAAGTACACGATCGGCGACTTGAGGTCACCCTCCCGAAGGAAATATCCATGCATGGAATGCGCTTCCCTCGGGGAATCCTCCGGAGCAGCGACTGTCCGACGGGCGGCGACAAGTGCCTGCGCAAACACCTGTCCGCCGAATACCCTTCCTGTGCCCAGGTCGCGGTTTCTGCCGCGGTAAATATTTACTTCGAGACGCTCGAGCTCCAGCAGCGCGAGTAAATCGGATACGATGGTCATTGGCTACCAAATCGAGCGTTCAGGGGTTCAATCCAGAGAGACATTTCCCCCGCAACGATACCGCTGTCGAATTCTGGGACCAACCTCAGGGCCAACATTATCGTGAAGGCGATGGCAAAGGCTATGATGACAAGTGGCATTGCTCAAGGTAATTGACAACAATTAAGAGTTACATGAAATATTCAGTCTACAAAGCACAACCTGCTCGCTTTTTGCCGAGGACGGCGCTTCGAACAATTGCTACGTTCTACGCGCTTTTCGCTGCCTCCAACCTTGGCGCGCAGACCGTGCCCACGGATTCCGCGACCCGAGTGTTCGGCGTGGTTTTCGACAGTCTCGCGCGTCGGCCGTTGTCTGGCGCAACGGTGCAGCTGGTGGTGGCAGCCGACCCTTCTCGCGTGCGAACCGCTACCGCAAACCAGAACGGAGAGTACTTCTTTAACGGCGTGCCCATCGGTTCCTACATCCTGGGCTTCTTCCATCCGCGGCTCGATTCGCTGGGCATCAACGCCCCGTTGCTCAGGGTAGACGTGCGCTCGCCCGGCGAACTGCGTGCACCGCTGGGAATTCCGTCGACGGTGTCGGTGATCGGCTCTATTTGCGGCCCGAACAGTGCCGCCGACTCCACCGGCCTCTTTCAAGGTCGGGTGAGAAAAGCCTCCGGCGAGCCACTGACCGAGCCCGGTCGCGTGCGGGTTCGATGGACGGAGATTTTCCTGGGACCACGCGGAATCGAAAGATCGTCGCCGTCCACCCTGGCGACCACGAGCGATGACGGTGCCTTTGCCATCTGCGGCGTTCCGATCGGCGGTGGAATTACTGTGCGGGCGTGGTCCGGCACCGACTCGAGCGGCTATGTCGAATTCGACGTACCCGCGGCCGGATATCTTCACCGCGACATTTTTGTTTCACGCGCAACTCTCGTTTCACCTCCGGAGAGTGTCCGCGAATTCAAGGTAGCCCGCGGGTCTGGCTCCCTGACAGGGACGGTGCGCAGTCTCACCGGGCAGCCCGTGCAGGGAGCCCGCGTCGGGGTGTGGAGCAGCGGCTTGGAAGTCGCAACCGGGCCAACCGGACAGTTCTCAATCAATCAGCTTCCGATGGGCACCTACACGCTCGAAACGCGGGCGGTCGGATTCCAGATCGAACGTCGTCCCGTCGATATCACGGTGGCCCGAGAAGGCTCGGCCGATGTGACTCTTGAGCCTCTCCCCACCCTCGATACAGTTCGGGTGCGCGCCGAACGACTCCGACGGGCGCCGCTGGCGGAGTTCGATTCGAGGAAGAATTCGGGCTTCGGATATTTTATGGATGAGAACGCAATCGAAAAGCGTCAGGCCCTCACTACTTCCGACCTGTTCCGGCTCGCACCAGGTGTGGTTGTATCTCCCGGGCGCGCTTTTGGCGATCAGATTCTGCTCCGCGGCAATGGAGCGCAGAGCTACTGCATACCGACATTGTTTTTAAACGGCAACCGGACGGCCACTGACGACGGAAACATTGACCAGTTGGTCAGCCCCCGCGATGTCCGGGCTGTGGAGGTTTACTCCCGGAACGCCAACACTCCCGCGCAGTTCCAGGCTCTTGGTGGCTGCGGCGCCATCGTTATATGGACGAAAGGGCGTTGAATCCGGGTTCGATTAACAGACCGCGGGGGACGCACGTAAGATGCTAGAACACCGGGAATGCTTTCTCACTTAAACCCAACTCATGCTTCGACCCCTCAGTCGTATTTCAGCTTCCGTCACTTGCGCCTCGATGCTGGCGCTGAGCATTGCAGCCCTTGCAACTCTTGCAGCCGGAGCTGCCGCCGCGTTAGCCACCGCAATAGTCGCCGCACCTCTTCAGGCGCAGACGTCACCCACATCGCGGTCGCGTCGCCCGGACGTAAAGCCGGTGTGGCCGGACGAAGGGCCGATGACATGGAGTCCGCGACCTACGTCTACCGAGATCTCGGCCAATGACCTGAGAACGCGGCTTTACGGCTTTGCCGACGATTCGATGATGGGACGGAGGATCGGCGAAGTCGGCAACTACAAAGGCACGGAATACATTGCGTCGGAGTTCAAACGCCTGGGCCTCAAGCCAGCTGGCGACAACGGTACCTGGTTTCAGAATTTGGCGTTTGGACCGGCGGGCTTTAGCGCAGCTTCGTCCAGGCTGATGGTAGGTTCGACCTCCATCGCGACCGGCAGCGGATGGATTCCATTGGCCCCCTCGGCGGCTAATGGGTACGCCACAACCGCCAACCTGTCCGCTTCTCCAACAGTGTTTGCAGGCCGTCTGGGCGACACGAGTGTCGAGCTCGACCCGGCGCTGTTGCGCGGGAAGGTGGCGGTGTTCCTCGCGCCGGCGGAGAATGCGAACGCTCGCGGTGGAGCCGTGCTGCTCACCTGTGATGCGGTTCCTGACAAGTTTGGAGCTGCAGCCGCGGCCGCAGTCGAGGCAACGCCAGCGGGACGGCGCACCAGAGCTGGAGCGGGTGCGCCACGTGATACGCGCGCGGAACGCGCCGGCGCGGTCGGCATTCTCATCATCGGACTCGAGTCTGTTTCACCTGCAGCGCGAAACGCGGCGTTTGCCCCCCGGATGATGATGCAGCCCGCCGCGACACCGGCGTCAGCGCTTCCTGCCGCAACGATCTCCGACGATGCAGCGATGAAGATCTTCGGCAAAGCGGCGAGCGCCCTTTCGGTCGGTGCGACGGGCCAACCCGTGACCGCGCGCTGGAATTACGACTGGAGAATGTCGCCGACGCCCGGGCGGAATGTTATAGCCATCCTGCCGGGATCGGACCCGGCACGTGCTGCCGAGTACGTGCTCGTGGGTGCGCACAACGACCACGTCGGCGTCAACAACAGTGCGGTCGACCACGATTCCTTGCGTGCCGTCAACATGGTCACGCGCAGACAAGGTGCGAACGACCCGGCATGCACCCCCACCTCTAACCAGCAGCGCCAGATCGATTCGTTGATCAAACGCGCTCGCAGCATTCGCGCCCCGCGTCGGGATTCGATCATGAATGGCGCCGATGACGACGGATCAGGTACCGTCGTACTGCTCGAAATCGCCGAGAAGTTCGCGTCCGAGAAGCCAGCCCGCTCGATTATTTTCATCTCGCACCAGGGAGAGGAGGCGGGCCTGCTCGGATCACGCTGGTTTGTTGAACATCCAACGGTACCCCTTTCCTCCATCGTCGCTGCACACAACATGGACATGGTTGGAAAGGGCTACGACTGGCAGGTAAAGTTTGGCGGCCCAGCGTCGGTGCAGACCCTTGGCGCTCGCCGTATTTCGCGCGAGTTCGGCGACATCATTGACTCTGTGAATGCTACTCGCAGCGAGCCGATGGCAATCGACAAATCATGGGACGTGACGGCCAACCCCATGAACAGGTTCTGCCGAAGCGACCAGGTGAATTACGTAAACAAGGACATTCCTGTCACCTATTTTTCGCTAGGATACGCACTCGATTATCACCAGCCCACTGATGAGCCCCAGTACATCGACTACGACCACGCGGCACGCGTTGGTCGCTTTGTGCATGACATAATGCTTGCGGTTGCCGACCGGCAAACCAGGCCGGCCATCGCCGGCCAGGACCCGTCTTACCCGAGCTGCCGCTAAGTGAGCACCTCTGCCGCTCCCGAGCGCGGCGGGCTATCCGACGAGCGCGAACCGCGCGACATGGACGGCGAGCAGAAGAGCGCGCTAAACAATAAGGACGGCACCGGCGCTAAAAGCCCGGACGATCTCGGTCTCGGCAGAGTGGTCGTACAGGACACGCGCGGTCGATTTTTCGACCGCGCGGGCAACCCCACGGCGAAGAAATACGGGCTTGGCGCACAACGGGCGGAGCGGTTTTATCTCGCTGCTCTCAATGCCCGATGGCCGTCGTTTGTGCTGTGGATGCTGGGGATTCTGTTGCTGGCCAACGGAATTTTCGCTCTCATGTACGTGGCAATCGGTGCTTCTGCGATTGCTGGAGGCGATTCATTCCAGCTCTCCGATCCGTTCCTCCGGGCGCTGGAGTTCAGCGTTGGGATTTTTACTACTGCGGGCGCGTCACCAATGTACGCTGTTGGAGTCACCGCGAATTGGCTGATGATTGTCGAGTCGTTTGTGGGCCCGCTGATACTGGTAGCGGCGAGCGGACTACTCATTGCGCGACTTACCCGCCCGCGAGTGAATATCCGGTTCAGCGAATCGCTGGTTATCGCACCTTACGAGTCGGGACGCGGCCTGATGTTTCGCATGGTGAATATGCGGCCAGGCGAGCTTAGCGACGTTCGCGTTCGGCTCAATCTTTCGTGGTTCGAAGAAGAAGACGGAAAACGGGAGCGCAACTTTCACTCACTCGAACTGGAACGCAACCAGGTCGAATTCTTTACACTTCACTGGACTGTTGTACATCCCATTTCCGCATCCTCCCCGCTGGCGGGTGTGACACCGGAGAGGCTACGCCAATCGCAGGCGGAATTCCTGGTGCTCGTCAACGCTCATGAGGACACTTTCTCGACCAGGGTTATTTCGCGCACTTCCTATGTGCCAGACGAAGTCACCTGGGACGCCAAGTTTGCATCCATTTTCGCCAACAGTTCGGATGGGTCGATCGCCATCGACGTGGAGCGACTGGACAGGGTTGAGCGACTGGAGGAGGGAGCGACGCGAGTGCCCGCGCCGATCGAGGGCGCCGGGTAGGGGCAAGCTGGACGAAAATTCCCTATGGAGTTCGATGCTTCGATACAACTGTACGGGCGCGGAGATGTCGTCTAGCGGTCGCTTTGGCGAAGCCGGGCACTGGATGCAGGCGATTGAGAAAAGCTCACCGCTTGCCATCTAGGGTGATGCGAAGGCACAGCAGAGAACGCGGCAGTTGAACAATTCAGTGAAAGCGCAGTGAGCCGATTCGCCGATGAAATCAGAAGCCCCTTACTCGAAACTCTCCT
>JBBSTN010000154.1:0-7874 GCA_038235845.1 Gemmatimonadales bacterium
AGCGCCGCTTCGTCTATATTCACCGGGTAAGTCATCGTCGTCGAGTCGATAACCACTTCCATTCCCGAATGCTCCGTTCTTCGCTGCTTTATCTCTCCCGTCAGCAGGGAATTTTCAATTTTATTCGCAAGGTTGGCTTCGCACGTAAAATGGCTTCACGGTTTGTCGCCGGAGAAACTGTCGAATCCGCGCTCGAAGCCGTTGCAGAACTGAACAAAAAGGGTATTACCGCATCGCTGGATCTCCTTGGCGAGAGTGTTTCAAACGAGCGCGAGGCGCGCGGGACTGGTAAGCAGTATCTCGGTCTACTGGATAGCATACAGAAGCAAAAACTAGATGCGAACGTTTCGGTAAAACTCACTGCACTTGGCCAGGACATCTCTGATGAAACAGCTGTCGAAGTCGTGAGCACGGTGCTGGACCAGGCGAAGAAATACGGTTCGTTCGTGCGGCTGGACATGGAATCAAGCGAGTACACCGACCGCACTCTCGACACCTTCGAGTTCGCGTTGTTTCCTGAATATGGAAACCATGTCGGTATCGTTCTCCAGAGCGCTCTCCGCCGCACCCTCGATGATGTCGAGCGTGCGATTCGATTACAGTGTCGCGTGCGGATTTGCAAGGGAGCGTATCTCGAAGCCGATGACATAGCGTTCGAAGATAAAGCCGACGTCGACAAGAACTACGTTGAGGCAATGCATCGTCTCATGGAGCGCGGCAACTATCCGGGAATTGCAACGCATGACGAAGTAATCATCGCCGAAGCAAAACGATTTGCCAGCGAAAAGAACATCGCACTCGATCGTTTCGAATTCCAGATGTTGTATGGCGTGAGACGCGACTTGCAGGACCAACTCGTTGCGGACGGCTATCGGCTGCGAGTGTATGTGCCATTCGGCACTCAGTGGTATCCATATCTCATGCGTCGGCTCGCTGAACGTCCAGCCAATCTGGCGTTCATGACCGGAAATATCGTGAAGGAAATGTACAAAACGAAGCGTCGGGGCCCAAGCTGAGCGGGTCTCATGCCAACCCGGGTCAACATCTTCCGCCAGATTCATCCGCGGGAGATGAACGCACACTCGGCGGTTACATGGCGGTGCATGCAAGGCCCGCCGCGTTTGAAGGAGTCGATGGTTTCTCTTATTCGGCTGACATCATCACGGATACCACTGGTGATCGAGCCGCTCCGTGGGGTGGTTATCTCATCTTTCTTAAATGGGAACTCGGCGAGCCCGAAGTAAAAGGTCATCTCGAAACATCATTTCTTGTGACAGGGATGACTGAGCTCGGAGTTCGACATGCTCTCGGTTTGATGCAGCTGTTCACCGTCAAAGCAACCCTGGATGGGTTATTGCGGGCGCGGTGACGAATCTGAGAATGGGAACGGTGCTGAGTGGCACGGGCGGTATCTGGCAGGTTCGCACTGATGATGGAGTGCAGCGCGACGCGTCTCTGCGCGGTCGACTCAAGCAGGAGAGCTCAGGAAAGAGCGCGCGCGAGACCAGGGGATCGACCTCGCTTGACAGCGATCGCGCACTAAAACTTGCGGTTGGTGACCGTGTGTCCGTCGACTCGAACGAACAGGATGATGCCTGGACGATTGACGCGATCGAGCAACGCAGAAGCAAGCTTGCCCGCAAGCGACCGGGAAACGCAAAGGGTGAACGGGTTATCGTTGCTAATCTCGATCAGGTGCTGGTTGTTTTCGCGGCAGCGAATCCGGAACCTCACGCGCGCATGCTGGATCGCTTCCTTGTAATCGCAGAGGCCAACGAACTTTCGGCAAGAATCATCATCAACAAGGTTGACCTTGTCGATGAAAAGGCTGCTCGTCGTCGATTCCATGAATTTGAGGCGGCGGGTTACCCGCTCCACTTTACAAGTGTAAAGGCGAATCGAGGACTCGACGAGTTGCGCGAAGAAATGGTCGATCGTGGTAGCGCACTCACAGGCCCGTCCGGCGTTGGCAAGTCTTCGCTGATGAACACACTGTTTCCCGGTTTGAATCTCCGCACTGCAGAAATCAGTGAAAGCGTCAATAAAGGGCGACATACAACAGTTGGCGCGTTTCTTCACCCGTTGCCCTCGGGCGGATTCATTGCCGACACGCCCGGCCTTCGTGAGGTGGGACTGTGGGGAATCGAAGTCAGTGAAATTGCTCACTGTTTTCCGGAATTCCGGCCGCTGCTGAATGACTGCAGGTTCGCGGATTGCACCCACACGGTGGAGCCGGGTTGCGCCATTCGAGACGCTGTGAGCGCTGGCTCCCTGAACGTCGGACGCTACGAAAGCTACGTCAAGCTGCGCGAAGAACTATCTATTGCGTCGGCCGATGTCTGGTGAAACGGAGGGCATAGATCTGCACGGCGGCCTGTGGCGTAACCTGTGCAGACCTTCATGCTTACAGCGCTCCGACCCCGTCCGCAGTTCCATATCGATTCCGCTCTTTTCATTGGCGGGTACGGGCAGTACGTTGACCGCACATATATCCGTAGCGTTGTCCGCAGCTTTGCGGACTCACGACTGCGAACTCTGCAGGAAGGCCTGATTTACGTGCAGTCAGAAAATCCCACACATCACGATATAGAACTCGTCACAGCGATGGGACGCGGTGACGACGCTGCTGCCTCAGCGCTATACGATCGCCACGCGGCGATTGTGTACGGACTTGCGCTTCGAATCGTCGGGGAGCCTGCCGATGCAGAAGAGGTAGTCATCGACGCGTTCAGTCAGGCCTGGCGCGACGCGGAGCGTTATGACAGATCACGTGGATCGGTGGCGGGATGGCTTACGACGATCGTACGCACACGGGCGCTCGATCTCGTTCGGGCACGTGGTCGACGTTCAAGAATCACGGACAATGCCGCAGGTCAGCTCGATGATCCTATCGCGATGGGCCAGGGTTTTGCGCCTACCGATAAGCTGGCCGTAGAAAATGAAAGAGCCGAAGCCGTTGCATCGGCAATGGAAGAACTTCCAATCGCACAACGAACCGCAATTGAGCTTGCATTTTTTGAAGGACTGACTCATCTCGAAGTCGCCGAGCGATTGCAGGAACCACTTGGCACAGTGAAGACTCGCATTCGGCTTGGTATGCACAAGTTGCGCGAGATGCTCGTACGGCTCTCTCCCGGGAGCGTATCATGAAGCCGCTCATGATCGACGAGCTTCGCGACCTCGCTGCAGGTTTTGTCATGGATACCCTCACGATGGAGGAGCGTCGGGGCTTCGAATCGGCAATGAAGGATCCGGCCACCAGCGCAGCCCTCGAGGAAGAAATCTCAATTCATCGTTCCGCAATGCAGTACCTCGCAACTTCGCACGCAGTCACACCGTCCGCTGATCTCAAGCAGCGTGTAATGGCGAGACTTGCTGACGCTGGCCGTGAGCGCACTGTCGAGCGTCCGACAGTGAGCATGGGCGGGTCGGAGTCAAAAACCGATGTATCGAAGACTCAACGTGCGTCAGCGATGCCGTCGTCCCTGCCATCGTCGACACCGGACATTGGTAGCAATACCGGCAATAGCGCCGGTTGGTGGACTGCTGGCGCGCTTCTCGTCGGTCTGGCCGCAACGGCGCTGTTTCTCGTCAACTCGCGAACGCAAGTTCGCTCGCTGGAATCGCGACTGGCCCAGCAGGTGGCATTGGTCGACTCGACGTCAACAACGTTGGCCGCGCGTGAACGCACACTGGCAACGTTGCTCGGCACCGGAAGCGATGTAACGCTGGTACGGTTGTCACCCAGCGCTACCACGGGCCCGGATATGCAGGTGTTCTGGAACGTGCGACAAGGTCGCGCTGTGATCAGCGCAAGCGGACTTTCGCAGGTAGCGCGTGATCGCACCTACGTGCTCTGGATGATCCGTGATGGGACGCCGGTGCAAGTGGCTCTGTTCACGCCGGACGCTGCAGGCAGAGCTGTTGTCCAGGACATAGATGTTCCTACCGATCGCGCACGGGTGGTAGCGTTCGCCGTTACCGAAGAGCCGGCAGGTGGTTCGCCGCAACCGACGATGACGCCGTTCCTGGTGGGCGAAGTACCAACTCGCTAGCTGCCTGCCAGGGTTAGGGTCTCTAGCCAGCTTTAACGCGCGCTAGGGCGAGAGTCGGCGCTTCGTCCACTCGCTGCCTCGCCGAACAAACTGGATACGGTCGTGCAACCTGCTTGCGCGACCCTGCCAGTACTCGATTTCCTCGGGCACCACGCGATATCCGCCCCAGTAATCGGGTAACGGGATCTCGTTGCCGGCAAAGTGCTTTTCGTTCTCGATCAACTGCTTCTCGAGAGCTTCGCGCGACGGAAGTACACTGCTTTGATGCGAAGTCCACGCGCCGATTTTGCTTGAAAGCGGCCGGGAGCTGAAGTACGCCTGCGCTTCCTCGTCGCTCACGCGCTGCACCGCCCCGACAACCCTGACCTGACGCTCCAGTTCAACCCAGAAGAAGCAAAGTGAAGCGTGTGGATTGTCTGCCAGCTCCTGCGCTTTTCGGCTGCGAAAGTCTGTGTAGAAACAGAATCCGCGGCTGTCGACGCCCTTCAGCAAAACCATTCGCGCCGATGGATAAGCATCGGGCGTCGCGGTTGCCAGACACATGGCGTTCGGCTCCTTCGCACCGGCGCGTACCGCTTCGTCGAACCACTTTGTGAACTGCACGATCGGATCGCTGTCGACATCGTTCTCCGACAGCGACGCCATGCGGTAGTCCGTGCGGATGTCAGCTATTGTCATCGCGGGTCTACTCGCCTGAACGTCAAACTTCCGCCATCGGAATCGCGGCCCGCGGATACAGATCCGAAACTGCATCCACCGCATCGATTGCGAGCGGTTCGCCGTCAGGAGTTTCAAGGACGAAGCCGGCGTCTTCAATCATCCGCAGATCCTGGCGCGCAGTCTGGCCCTGCGTGGTGAGATAATCACCGATGAATATCGAGTTTGCTGGATAGAGTCCCATTACCTGCATGCTGCGCAGATGCACTTCGCGACCACCCGAGATGCGAATCTCCTGAGTTGGCAACAACAGTCGATATAGCGTCAGAATGCGCAGACAGCGCCGTGGATCGAGTTCGCGCACTCCGGCAAACGATGTCCCAGGAACGGGAATGAGAAAATTCACGGGAACGCTCCTTACTTCGAGAGCGCGCAACGAAAGCGCAAGATCGATCACGTCGTCGTCGCTCTCACCCATTCCAAGTATGCCGCCACTGCAGGTCTTCATGCCTGCATCTTTCACTGCCTGCACAGTTCCAACACGGTCGGCGAAAGTGTGGGTGTTGACCACTTCCGGTGTAAAATTGGCCGACGTATTGAGATTGTGATTGATCGTTTCCACGCCAGCCTCTTTGAGCCGAAGCACTTGATCGCGATCGAGGAGGCCCAGGCATGCACAGATCTTGAGGTCATGTTTTTCACGCACGGCCCGCACGGCATCGAGCACTTTTCCGAACACCCGTTCACCTGGACTGCGACCCGAAATTACCATACAAAGCGTACCAGCCTTGAGCTCTGCGGCGCGGTCGGCAGCTTCCATGATGCGCTCCTGCGCCAGCATGGGATACTTCTCAATCTCGGCCGATGAAATCTTTGACTGCGAACAATATCCGCAATCTTCCGGACAGAGACCACTCTGAGCATTGAGTAGAAAATGTAGACGTACGCGATTGCCCCATGCTGCACGTCGCACACGATACGCAGCCGCGAGACCTTCCAGCAGAGTTTCGTCTGGCGCAGAGAGAACGGCACGAGCGTCCTCTCGACTGATCTCGTCTCCTGCCAGCGCACTGTCCGCAAGTCTCGTCCAGAACTCCGGAGAATACGATGTGGACAGCTGGATGGTTGACGTGTTCGCTGACGTTTTTGACGAAGCTCTCGGTGGCGCGCTTGCTGTTGACGTTATCATCGGGAAGGCAAATGGGATGTAAATAGTTCGTCGAGGCCACTGCCTTGAACCGCGGCGGCAAGTGCGTCAAAATCGTCGAGGCGATCGATGAACGGAAAACGGAATATGTCGTGCGACGGAAGGAGCGTGCACAGCGCATCATAATTGGTGGCTTGTGCCAGTCGCGCGTCGACTGCGCCAAACTCGGTCAGGATGATGGCACGCACATTAACTCCTGCTGCCTCGGCAGCGTGCACAGAAAGTAGCACATGGTTAAGCACGCCCAGCCGATTGCCTGCTACCAGTATCATCTCGCAGCTCCAGCGCGCGAAGAGATCAAGTACTGTGGTATCAGCGGTTATCGGGACCATCACTCCTCCCGCGCCCTCGATGAGTAGGAGCTCGCGTCCTTGACTTAGCGATAGCATGGCCGCGTCGAGGACGGTCAGATCGATGGTCACCCCGGCGCGTTTCGCTGCAATGAGGGGAGCGAGAGGTTCTACAAGAGAGTAGGGGCACATCATTTTGACGTCGTCGGTGCCACCGGTCGCCGCATGCAGGCGGAGAACGTCCGATGGGTAACCGACCGAGTTTATGCCCGACGGAACGTGCAACTCGGCGCCGCTTTCCACGGGTTTCATCGCGGCGACAGGAATGCCCAGCGCACGGGCACGGGCGGCCAGCGCCGCCGTGACAACTGTCTTGCCTATGCCAGTGTCGGTACCGCTCACTCCAAGCCGTCGGGTGGGAGTCTCGACAAAGTCGCCCGAAGGGACGCCGGGGGCAGTGGCTAACGTCATATCGCCCGTCATATCCGCGTGAGATCTGTCATTCTCGCAAACTTCCAAATCATTTTAATCATCCACCGGACCTCCGGATCCTTGAATGCCAACTCTCGCTCCATCGAGAAACCGCGAGATCACATCGTATACCAGCTTGAGCTCGTCGTCTGTAGTGCAATATGGAGGCAGACAATAGGCAACATTACCAAGTGGGCGCAACAGCACGCCCTGATCGATGGCGTAGGCTGCGAGTTCGCGCCCGATACCACTTGGATACCCTGAACCACCAATACCGTTGGACGCGAGCTCGACCGCCGCAACAGTGCCCAGCTGTCGAGTGGAGAGCACTCCCGGGTGCCCAACGAGCGCTGCAAGATGACGAGCCTGAGTCACCTCGATTCGGATGCGGCTGTCCTCACTTTCCTCGTCGAAGAGCCTGAGCGACGCCAACGCGGCCGCACATGCAATGGGGTTTGCGGTGAACGAATGACCGTGGAAAAAGGTCTTATTTCGATCCGCGCTTCTGAAGGAGTCAAAAATTCGTTCCGTGGCCGCCGTTGCGCCCAGTGCCAGCGCTCCGCCGCTCAGCCCTTTGGACATGCAGAGAAGATCGGGTTCGACGTCGGCCCGATCGCAGGCAAACATAGGGCCGGTGCGCCCGAATCCAGTCAGCACTTCGTCGGCGATCAAGTGAACACCGGCTTCGTTGGTTCTTGTCCGCATTTTCTGAAGAACTCGCTCATCCCACACGCGCATTCCGCCGGCCCCGAGCAGAAGCGGCTCGACGATCAGTGCGGCCAGTTCATCTCCCCGTGAATCGATTAACTCGTCCAGTGCGCGGAGTGTATCCCCGTGAGACGGATCGGGCAATCTGACCACTTCAAAGAGAAGCTCGTCGAAGGCGCGGGAGAATATTCCGCGAGCTCCCGCCGCCATGGCCCCGAATGTGTCGCCATGATAGGCGTTGTCTAAAGCCGCGATTAGCGTCCGTGGAGCGCCTTCATTGAGGAAGTGCTGCAGCGACATTTTGAGCGCTACTTCAACCGCCGTGGAGCCGTCGTCCGAAAAGAACACACGGTTAAGGCCGCGGGGTAATCTCGAAACCAGCTCCGCCGCAAGCGATGCCGCCGGCTCGTGGGTGAACCCGGCGAACATCACCTGGTCAAGCTGGCCAGCCTGACGCGCAATTGCGTCGACGATATCGGGATGACA
>JBBSTN010000155.1:0-7857 GCA_038235845.1 Gemmatimonadales bacterium
CATCGCCTACAACTTCCGGATCGGTGCTCTCACCACGCTCCTCCAGAAGTGCCTTGACGGCATCTGCCGGAGTGGGCTGATCGCGTGCATCGTCTGCCGATAATGTCTCGATTGGCTTGGCGTCAGAAGTGAGCATCACCCGAAGTACGGCCGCCATGTCGGGGGTTGGTTTCCGACCGCCGAATTTTTGAGCAAGCTGAGCGATTTGCTCAGTCGATCCGTCTTCAGTTTTTTCCAGCATTTCGGACTTATCGGTCAATTAAAACTCCGTTGTTGTTTAGCTAGAAGCCGTGCGAAAAGCACGGCCTCCGTGCGTGAAGCGGCCGCTAGACGATGAACGGATCGACGATTGCCAGCACTTGCGCCTGCGTGAGCGGTTCGTCAAAGGCTTCCGTTATCTCTTTGGACGAAACCGGAGTGATGGAGGGAACGTTGATGCCGAGGTGAACGACGTTGTCCTCGCCAGCATATACTGCATCTGCACCCGGTATGTTGTTCCTGCTCTCGGTTATCCAACCTTCGTAGAAAGGTTCGGTATCCGTAAAGTCTCCCCGCAAGCGACGTATCTCCGAAGCGTGACGAGCCTCGACCGAATGAATGGTCAATGCGGCAGTCAGGATTGCTTTATTGCTGTATGACTGCAGCGCGGGTGCTTGGCCTTTGTACGCCCTTACGCCGGTGTCTTCAAACGCCTGTGCTACAGCCTTGAAGGTCGCGTAGTTTGTAAAAACGTCCGCGTATGGGCCATTATTGGACCCATTTCCAGCGGTGAAGTCGAACGTGGGCGAGGGACGTGCGCGCGGCCCAAGTGCATCACGCAGATAGGCGACATGAGCGATTTCGTGATCGCGAATGGTCGTAAAAATTTCCATGTCGGCAGGCGGAACGACTCCGCTCGCAACACCCCTAATGTAGAACTGTGACTCGAGATACTCGAGCACCAGCGCAAAATTCAACACATTGTTGACGACGGCAGGCAGACGCGATTGGCCAAATGCGTCCGATGCAAAAGCTGCAAGAGCGACAGGAACGGATCCCAGACGCATTGCCATCCCGAGCGATGCAGAAGCGCCCGCACCCTTCATCAGGGCACTTCGGCGGGAAATGGCATGGTCGACCAAGCTCTCGGTCAACTGCGGGTCGCTTGCCTCGAGCGCATGGAGTATCGGCTTATGAGTATTCATGTGATCCTCGAGGTCAGGTGTTTATTGCTGTGATGGACTGCATGATGAACGAGCTCGCGCTCGAGAGCACCTGCGGGGGCGGAAGGGCAGGATCGAACGCCTGCGGCGCAAAGGAACCAGTTCGGTTTCCGTTGAGGACACCACGGATGGCAGCAGCATGTCTCGCTTCTACCGAAACGATCTTTCCGGCGACGGTGAGATAGTCCTGACGTTTGATGTATTGGGCAGCTCCGTTGTATGCCGCGACACCAAGATCCTCGAACGTTTGTGCCGTGCTGAGCACGGACATCCGGTCACTGAAGGTGATGCTGCTGAAATTTGGCGTCAGCCCAGGAATCGCCGCAGTTCCCAGCGCGGCCTTGAAGAAATCGCGGTGAACGACTTCGTGGTCGCGCAAATCATTCAGTATGCGCTGCTCGTTAGCCGAAAAAATGGCGCCGAATGAAGCGTTGGTTACCACGTTGATGTAAAAGGCGGCTTCCAGCTGCTCGAGAGCGTACGCATAGTTGAGCACGTCGATATCCATCGAGAAATCGAGCGTGATGTTGTTGCCATTTACTATCGCTCTGCGAGCGGTGAGCGAAGGCGCCACCAGACTGTTGCCACCTTCACTACATGCCGAAAGTCCCGTTCCTACCGAGAGGGCCAGGCCGGCGAGGCCTGCAGCACGAAGAAATTCGCGTCTGCCGCCAGGGCCAGACGTCAAATTCTCGCTGCTTGGTTCTTGCGAGGAATTCATTTAGTTGCTCCAGAATCGATGAATGTGAGTGTGCGGAGGATTGGTGACGTCATGCCTGCGCGCGTGTGCGCCGACGCGAAACGAATCCAATGCCAGCCAGGCCGACTATCGTAAGCAGGTACGTCGAGGGTTCAGGTACGACCGAGGAGGCGACGACATTGGTACGCACGTTGTCAAATTGAATCGAGTAGTCGAATGCCCCCGGTGTTACCCGCACCGACGAGAGGCCGCTAAAGTCGAAGAACACGAAGTTTGACAAGCCGGTCGAAGCGAGAGATACGTTCGCGGTATGAGAAACAGTTCCGCCGGCAGTAAGCATTCCCAGGAACGAAACCGGAATAACGCCAGTCCCGGATCCAATCAGAAAGATTGGAGCCAAGTCAATCGAAAAGAGACTGAAGCTGGCACCACTGGCTGCGGTAATGTCGAAGGCATCGCCCAAGTCGTTGAACAGCGCCGGGGTGCCGGTAAACGAGCCGTTGTCGGCGGTATAAGTAGCAAGGGCCGAAGCGCGGCTTGGACCAGGAGGAGTGCCGCAGGCCTCACCCACTACTGTGAACCTCAAACCGCCTTCCACGTAGCAGTTCGGAACGAATCGAACGCCGGAACCATCGACTGGTCCGAGGCTATTGAAGTTTACCAGCTGCGATTGCGCAGGTAGTGCAAACACCGCCATCGCAGCTGTGGCAGTGAACAACATTTTCGACATCCGTCGACAGTAGGCATTTACGTCCGTTGTAGCGGTGCGGGGCATCATAAACTCCGGCTCTAAGAATGGCGCACGCAACGGCCCACAGCAAAGATCCTGCGAGGCACACTCGATGGCTGCATGCAATGAGAGTCGCCGGGCCGATGGTGACTCACATGGGCCTCGACAATACAGCGGATGGAAATGAGCTGGGGAGCGGTACTCCTAACCGCAGATCACGTGCCGTACGTGTAACGGTAGAGCTCGGTAGCAGGAGCTTTAAAAACTTTAACGGCAGAGCTCGATGGGTGGAGCGCCGAAAGAATCTGCGAGTTTAAATAAAAATCGCGCTAATCGACTTCTCATAACAGAGTTGACGAAGCACGACCGTTGTCGAAGGCAAGGAGAAGTTAGATCACGGGCGTCGGCACTCCACCAGATACTCTCTTGTATGGTTAAAAAGATTGCATGTGTGCCATCGAATGGCTGCGCCCGTTAGCCCGCGGTGCGGAACTCAGGCGACACAAGTGCGGAACTGAGGCGACACACCTGCGTGGCGGCTCCTCATGGCCACGCCAGAGCTTGCCACATCCTACACAGCTATGACACCGATAGGTTTGCTGCGCTGGATTGCGGCCCAGCCATCACCGCACCGCCGATAACCAGCAATGCCGCCCACTGCGGGAAAGGCGGGAGTGTCTCCCGCCACCGCGCCCACGAAATCGCGGCGGCGACAACGGGCTCGAGCGTGGCGACGACTTCGGCCGTCGACGCTTTCATTCGTCGCAGACCTGCAGCATAAAAGAGATAAGCGACGATAGAAGAGATAAGCGACATAAGTGGGCACCAGCGGCGACGCCGAATCGGAGACATCCCAACGTCCAACGCCACCTTGGCGAGTGGGCCAAGCGACCCCCACAAGAGGGCAGCCGCACCTATGAAGAGAGGTCCTGCCCGCTTTGCTACTATGATTGGCATTTATTCCGAATGCCTAGTGCGTATGATAATTTCTCCGCTCTATCCGACAACGGGAAAACATGAATCACGTTAACACTCAAAACGATCAAGCTCCGCCGCCTGTCGCAGCTCCCACATTGCAGGAGATCCGGGAAGCTCATACTGCATTGTCAGAGTTCGTGCGAATCACGCCGGTATGGAATTGGCGCTCAGCAGGTTTTGATGACGCAGCCGGTAAACCTCATGATGTTGTAATCAAACTCGAGCTATTGCAACATGGCGGGAGCTTCAAGGCAAGAGGCGCGTTACAGGTAATGCGTCAGCTTGACGACGCTGCTCTCGCGCGGGGAGTGACTGCCGTAAGCGCGGGGAATCACGCCGTCGCCGTCTCGTGGGCGGCAAAAGAGCTCGGCACGTCCGCAAAGGTTGTGGTGCCCCGAACAGCAAGCCCTATTCGGATTGAGTTGTGCAAGTCGTTTGGTGGTGACGTAGTGCTGGTTGACGATGTTCATGCAGCGTTCGCGCGCGTGCGCGAAATCGAGGAGGCCGAGGGCCGAGCGTTCGT
This sequence comes from Gemmatimonadales bacterium, assembly GCA_038235845.1. GTDB lineage: Bacteria > Gemmatimonadota > Gemmatimonadetes > Gemmatimonadales > Gemmatimonadaceae > Gemmatimonas. The sequence continues at coordinate 4,134 of JBBSTN010000155.1, forward strand.
TCATCCCTTCGAAGGTCCTCAAACCGCGTTGGGTACGGCAACCCTTGGCCTCGAGTTCGCCGAACAGGCGGAGGAGATTGGACGGCCTCTGGATGCGCTCATCGTTCCGGTGGGAGGAGGCGGAATGATTGCGGGCATGGCCGCAGCAGTCAAACAACGGTCGCCTGATTGCGTTGTCTACGGGGTCGAACCGATCGGAGCGGACACCATGTACAGAAGTTTTCATTCTGGCAAACCAGAAAGCCTGAGCAAGATGGAAACCATTGCGGATAGCCTGGGAGCACCACATGCAGCCCCCTACAGCTTTTCTCTATGCAGACGTTTTGTGCAAGAGATCGTGCTTGTGAGCGATGATGAACTGTGCGCCGCCATGGCGCTCATGTATCGGGAGCTAAAGATGGCGCCGGAACCCGCTGGTGCTGCGTCTGCAGCTGCGCTGATCGGTCCGCTCCGGCAGCGTCTCGCTGGAAGGCGCGTGGGAATCATTGCATGTGGCGGCAACATAGACGTACAGAAGTTCGCAGAGCTGGTGGAACGCGGCCTCGCCTGACCACCGCACAAAACTCGTCCTACTGTGGAAGCTCGTATCCCGAAATCCTTTCAGGATTTGCCGACCAGAACCTCAGTAAATTTGCGGGTCGATATTTCGGTTTTAGCGGCTTGTAGACGAGACTCATCGGGTCGTACTCGATGCCTTCGCAGTTGGCGTTCGCGTTCACTTCGGTAACAAACTTTTCGGTAAACTCGAGTCCACAGCTGGATGCGCGGTCGAGTATCCACAGCTCTGCCATTTCTGGCGAAGACGTCAAGCGGCATGCGAGTTGCCTCAGCTACACGCGTTGCCTTGCTCCAGTTCGACGACCATAGCTTTCGAGGTCGCGGCCGAGCAGCAGCGTACCAAGCACAAGTGTCGCGCTGATCCAGAAAGGACTCTGGTGGCCGAGCGAGTCATAGGCCATACCAAGCAGAACCGGAAACGCCACACGGGTGATGCCCCCGTAAGTCTGCTGCACGCCCATATACAGGCCCCGCTCGCGCGAACTTATCACTTTCGAAAGCAGCGCCGTTACTCCAGGAAATGTGAACGCTGTCCCAAGTGGCATCAGGCCGACGCTCAACGCGAGCGTAACGTAGTCATGCGAAAAACTCAGACCCACGAGACCACAGGCGAGAAGCACAATGCCGACTCTTGACAGCTTGGCTTCTCCGTACCTGTCGAGAAGAATTCCGAGCAGCCATACCCGAGTCACGACGCTCAACACGCCGATATACATGAAGAAGTAACCGATAGTGTCTTTCGTTACGCCAAAGCGCCAGGCAAGGAAAAGTGCCAGCACTGCAGTGCTGCCCTGGAATGCGCCGATTGAAATCGAATAGATAAGAATGAGTCTGCTCGCAGGCTCGTTCGGATGCGCCAGCACTCGCACCAGAGTCTCTCTGCTCCCGCGACGCTTTACGTTCTTGTCATACAGATGAACCTTGCGGGTTTCGACCAGATACTTGCTGGCGAAGATGATGTTCAGCACGCAAAATGCCGCAGCGAGAAGGCCCGGGGCATGTGAGCCGAAGCCGGAAAGCAAGCTCGGTATGACCGGCCCGATCGCGACACCGGCGTTCGTGGCCGCGCTCAGCCATCCCAGCGCCTTCGCTCTGTCTTCCGGACGCGTTGCATCTGCTACGTAGGCCTGTATAACGCTTACTGTGCCGCCGCCCGCGCCCTGAATAATGCGACTCAGAAAGAGCATCCAGAGCGATGTGCTGAAAGCAAACACAACGTACGCAATCGCACTTGCGGTAAGACCTACAATCAATGCGGGACGACGTCCGAACCTGTCGCTGAACTTTCCCCATATCGGCGCGCTGAGAAGTTGCGCGACACTGAACGAGCTGACCAGCAATCCAACCATGGCGCCATTCGCGCCCAGGTCGAGAGCATAAAAAGGCAGCAACGGAATGATCATCAGCACACCGATCATGTCGATGAACGCTGTGATCATGAGCACGGTGAGTTTCGCCACCTGATCCCGCTGGGAGATCGGGTACTCGCCTGTATCGGTGCTCACATCATCATCCGACGAAAGTTCTGAACCCGGCTTCGGTACCTCGACCTCGCTCATGGCATGCGATGATTGTTCATCGACTGGTCATCGGGGCGCACTGAAGGGGGTTTGACTCACTCGTTACGGCCCAGCGCGGCGGGGGCAACACTCTTACCCACCACCCCGGCGAGTGCGACGATTGTAAGCACATACGGAATCATTTCTACAAACTGACTTGGTATCATCTGTGCTCCCTGCAGTTGAATCTGCAGCGTCTCCGCTGCGGCAAACAACAGACAGGCAATGGCGACCCGCTTGGGTTCCCATCGCCCGAAAATCACTGCAGCCAGAGCTATAAAACCACGACCTGCACTCATGCTGTCGGTAAACTGATGTTGATCGAGCGCGAGATAAGCACCACCGAGACTGGCAAGCATTCCACCCAGCATCAGCCCACGCAGACGCAGTGACGTGACGGATATTCCAAGTGTCGCGGCGGCCAGCGGCTTTTCGCCCACTGCACGCGCACGAAGACCGAACGGCGTGCGGTAGAGTATCCAACTTAACGTCGGCAGCGCCGCAAGTCCGAGCCAGACAAGCGGATTGGCGAAGCTGGCAAAGAGTGCGTTGCCGCTTCCCTCGCCACCAAAGCCGGGCACGCGCGGCGAATTGCTGGCGCTGTCAAATGTGAGACGTAGGAAGAAGCGGGTTGCGCCAATGGCCAGGAGATTGACTGCGACCCCAGAAACTACCTGATCGGCTTTGAATCGGAGAACAGCAATCGCCAGAATCCCCGTGATGAGCGCGCCTGCCACCAGCGCCCCGAGTATTCCAAACCAGGCATTGCCGCCGTAATACGCTCCCAGGGCAGCGCCAAATGCGCCGCTCAACATCATTCCTTCCAGTCCAAGAGCGATGACGCCGACGCGCTCGCTCATGACACCGCCAGCAGACGCCAACAGATAAGGTACGGAAATCCGGATTGTCTGAAACAGGAACGCCAGAATCATCATGCTGCGCTCCCGGTCGATGCGCTCCCGCTCGGCTTGTCGACCCGGCGCGCGACGGATGCCGCTGCGTCACGCAACTGCTTTCTCACCTCGGGGACAGCGGTGGCAACGGCGAGAATAACCACCGCCTGAAGAATGTCCACAAGCTGTTTGGGCACCAGCGCGTTAACGGCCAGCCCGCCTTGACTGAGCGTCGCAAAAAGCAACGCGCTAAGCAAAATGCCCAGCGGGTGGTTACGGCCCACCAATGCCACCGCGATTCCAAGAAACCCTGCGCCGCCCGCAAACCCCTCTTCGTAATAGCCTTTGTAGCCAAGCACGAAGTTGATGCCTCCCAGACCGGCCAGCGCCCCCGATATCGCCATCGAAATCACGAAGACCCGTGGCACGCGAATACCGCCGTACTCCGCAGCTTCGGGCTGTAGACCAACCGCGCGCAGCTCATAGCCGCTTCGTGTGTGAAAGAGATACCACCACGAGGCCAGAGCAGCGATTATTGCGACGATGATAGTGTAGTTGGCGGCGCTGCCATGGAAAGCTCCAATGCTGTCGGCAAGACGACCGACCGACCCAGCGGCGATCGACGGCGTGTGAAGAGTCTCCGGTACATGCAGTCGGGCGACAACGACGTAATTGAGCAGGGCGAGGACGATGAAGTTGAGCATGATCGTCACG
>JBBSTN010000156.1:0-7845 GCA_038235845.1 Gemmatimonadales bacterium
CAACCCTCCGATAGCTTCGACCACCGAACCCCAACTATCCCTCGGTAACGAGCAACTCAACCTCGTGCAGCTTTCGGTCGCCGCTGGTACCGACGTCGGGCGCATACGCGCAGGCAACGAAGACAATCTTTATGCTGACGCTGATCAAGAGCGTGGGCTGTTTATCGTCGCGGACGGTATGGGCGGTCACGCCGCTGGCGAAGTTGCCAGCGAAATGGCCGTGCAGATCGTCGCGCGTGAAATGGCCGACGTCCGCGATCTTGGCGGTGATGAGCCGCCCATGATGCTTGGCGAGGCGCTGCTTAACGCCAACCGGGCGATCTACGAGCGCACCATCGTCGAAGCAGACAAGCAGGGCATGGGTACGACAGCCTCATGTCTGCTGATGGGGAATGGCCGGTGGATCATCGGGCACATCGGTGATTCGCGCATCTATCTCCTGCGCGACGGCGTTTTTCGTCAGATCACCAAGGACCACTCCTACGTGCAGGAGCAGGTCGACGCCGGCTTTCTGACGCCCGAGCAAGCTCGCTACCATCCCTACAGCAACGTCATCACGCGATGCGTCGGCGCAAACGCCAATGTCGAGGCTGACGTGCTGACGGGCGAGATGCAGAATGGCGACGTCTATCTTCTTGCCAGCGACGGACTTACCGGGATGGTCGAAGATCCCCAGCTCAGGAAGATCATGGAGACGAGGACCTCCCCCGGGCGTATGGTCGATTCGATGATCACCGAGGCAAACAAGCGGGGCGGGTTGGATAACATTACGGCCATCATCGTCCAGGTCATCCAGGTTCAAAGTGGTGTCTCGGGCAATACCGGCGAGACGACTGCTGTGTCCCGTGAGTGAAGAGCGGGGCCTGACGGGGAGCGACCCAGGGTCAGATCAAGAAGCAGCAACCCAATCGGTGGGCGCAATCGCCGAGCTGTACCTCGGCAACCTGCTTTACGCGATCGAGCGATGTGCGATGGCGCTCGATGAGGACGGAAAGCCCGTCGACGCGGCATTCTATCGTGGCATTGGCCGCAAACTGGCCGACGCACATGGCAAATCGAGGAAATCGTGAAACTTTCGAATTCATACGCCGCCAATCGGACATGCTCGACGGCGAGTGCGCGTTTAACGACCACGGCGTTAATACTTGGCCTCCTGACCTCCGCGTCCATTCCCGACACCGCGCAAGCGCTGACACGTACCGAGGGGTTGGCCGTCGTTTCGTCGCCGCTACGGGCCAGCGCGGGGGGCTGCGCGTCGACGGATAGCACACTGTTGAAACTTTACGAGAGCGGACAGACCTTCGAAGAGTTTCTGGCGGCAACGAAAGCTCGCCGAGAAGGATGGCATGGGAAGGCGGACAGTGCAGCGGTAGCGATGGGGCTCATTGAGCGGGCGCGTGCCGTGAAGGGCGACTGGAAGTTGCTCGTGATAGCGATAGATCGATGCGGCGACTCCATGAACTCCGTGCCGTATCTCGCCAAGTTAGCTGCCAACGTGCCGGGTCTCGATCTGCGCATCGTACTTCCCGATCAGGGTAAGGCAGTCCAGGCGGCGCACCGGTCGATGGATGGGCGGTTGGCGACACCCACCATTGTCCTGCTCGACTCGTTCGGGAATGACGTCGGTTGTATCGTCGAGCTGCCGGCAGAAATTCGACGCTGGGCACACGCTGTGAGATCGACCGTGATCAGTGACTCGCTTCACGCGGGTATCAGAGATTTCTACCTGCGCGACAAGGGCAGCGGCATTGCAACCGAAACGGTGGAGATGCTGGAGGCTGCGGGAAGTCATAGGAGCGTGTGTGAGCGCGGAGAGGCCGCTCGATAAGGAAGAAACTGCCAGTTCGTTTGCGGCCGTACCGCTAGCGCAGCAGCGACTCTCCGGACCTGATGCGCTCCCGAACCTCCACTGCATCGAGCTTGAGCAGCGGTAAAATGCGCTCGGTCGGTACTGCGCTCCGGTTAACAGTCAGTACACGGAGCTGACGAGCGCTGCGATACAACTCATCGCTCAGCCGCGGCAGATTTATCGCACCTTCCCATCCTGCCGTAGTGAGTTGCTCAACATTGCCGTTGCGCCGTAGCATGGGGAGCTCGAGTCCCAGCATCTGAGTCTTGGCCGGAAAGTCGAGGAGCAGGGCACCAGCGGGCAAATGCAGCTCCGCGGCAATCGCATCCTCGACCTGACGAGTGAGCTGGTAGTCACTTGCTATCCATTCGCCTACTCCGTCGCCCAATGATGCCGCCGGACATTCGTAGGCTCTCTTGTAAAGTCTGCGCATTCGGAGCCCTTCGAGTATCGCACGACCATGACGGGGCAAGAGCTCATTGTCCAGCGCGAACAGCAAGCCTTCGTCTGTGTATTGCGCAACCCGCGAAGCGTCGAGTGCACCGCTTTCAAGTGCAACATCCACAAGACGCTTGTACATCGCCGTCGCACTTCGCACCGCATGATGCCAATAGACGTTGCGATACATCTGATATTTCGCGAACAACAGCGACTCAAGCGCGGACAGACCTTTTTCGTGAACACCAACGGTGGGTGCGCCCGTTTGCGGATGTAGCACAATCACCAATGAGTTGAGCAGGCGATCGACATCGATCTCACCATACGGAACTCCGCACATCAAGCCGTCCCGCTTGAGATACTCGATCTTGTCGAGATCGATGGAGCCGGATATTAAACCTTGCAGAGCGCTCGAACTGTTCCCGGTAATCAGTTCGAAGACACGGGCCGGTGCATCGTCGCCAAGGTGGCGAACAAGCGCCTCTGCAACGGCACCTTCCATGATGAGCGGGCGCGCCAAAAGTTCGTGGTGAGTGGCGCCGGTTTCTTCGAGCGCATGTGAAAACGGGTAATGTCCCACGTCATGCAAAAGCGCGGCTGCTCTGACCAGCTGCTGCTCGCGAACTGGTGTTGACGTCAGCACGCCACGGTCATCCAGCAGCCTGAGTGCCACACCAGCGAGGTGGAAAGCACCAAGCGCATGTTCGAATCTCGAGTGCGTGGCGCCGGGATAAACCAGGTAGGCGAGCCCCAGCTGCCGCACATATCGAAGTCTCTGAATGACGGGTGTGTCCATGAGAGACAACGCCAGCGGATCCAGCCGGATGTTGTTCCAGAGAGGGTCACGCAGGATTTCCATCCCGCCAAGTTAGCGGAAAACAGATTGAAGATCAGCGCTTTCTCAGCGACTTTGAGGGGCTGTGCGTGATGTAGTGAAGAACTTGTCGACGGGCCGGCCGCGCGGTGGCGCGAATTCACACGAATGCATTAACAATTTTCGATTATCTGCATCTAAGAGTCATGACCATAAAACAATGCTTTTCACTCGTTGGCGCGCTGTTGTGCTTAGCCGCGACAGCAACGGGCCTTTCGGCCCAGCAGGTGGACATTATTCGGGGACGAGTTTTGGGACCGGATGCTCAGCCCGTGCCAAGCGTGCTGGTTACCGCAACTACTTTGTCGGGCAATGTCAGCCGTACAGCGCGAACCGATACGAAGGGCAGTTACACGATCTCTTTCCCGGGTGGGGAAGGGGACTACTGGGTGACGTTCACCGCTCTCGGCTATGCGCCGAGACGATACCAGGTGAAACGCACATTCGACCAGGAGATTCTCATTGGAGATGCCCGTCTGGCTCCCGCCACGACTACTCTCGAAGCATTCAATGTTGTGGCGTCCCAGGCAGTTTCACGATCGGATACTTTGTCCGACGTAAGCGGTACCGAACGCACCATCGACACCGAGTCGGCAGTACTTTCTCCGGAGCAGATGGGCGATCTTGCATCGATGGCCGCGTCGATTCCCGGAGTGCAGCTCATACCTGGCCTGGACGGCGCAGCGGACGCGTTTTCGGTGTTCGGGCTCGGTGGCGATCAAAACAACACCCAGTTAAACGGCCTGGCTTTTGGCGACGCCACCGTACCGCGAGACGCAAGTGTCACCACCTCTCTCAACACCTCGCCCTACGATGTGGCACGCGGTGGGTTTTCGGGAGGCCAGTTGCAGATTCGCACGCGCTCCGGCTCCAATTTCTACAATCGATCGCTGAGCACCACGCTGATCACCCCGCAAACGCAGTTCCTCGATCGTGCGGGTATCGCTTCGGGACAGCAGTACACAAACCTTTCGCTGGGTGGATCAGCATCCGGGCCAATCAGGATGGACCGGATGTTCTACAACGGTTCCTTCCAGTTTGACCGGCGAAATCAGGACCTTCAGACCCTGCTCTCCAGCGGCACACTCGGCTTCGAGACCGCTGGTATTGCGCCCGATTCGGTGACTCGACTTCTGCAAATTCTCGACAGTCAGGAGGTGCCATTCGACGTGAGAAACTCCACGTCTCAACGCATCCAGACACGAATGTCAGCTCTCGGAAGTTTCGATTGGGTGCAGCAGAATTCCGCGCGCGGAAACACATATTCTCTCGCATTGACCGCCAACGCGACGGGCAACGAGCCCACCAACAACGCGTTTGGTGGTGGTTTCGGCGGCTTCGGAGGTTTCGGCGGGTTCGGTGGCACGTCGCTCAATACTCCGACGCGCTACGGGACGACGCTCAATCACAGTGTGGGCGGGCAGTTGCGACATAGCGGGTTGCTGGGATTCAAAGGCATCTTCACTGAAAGCAACGTGGGTGTCAGCTACGCCAATCAGAGTGGAGATCCGTACATCGCATTGCCCTCGGGTTCAGTGCAGGTCGCATCCTTGCTTGGCGACGGTACATCTGTTGTGCGTTCACTCGGATTTGGAGGCAGCCCATCGCTGAATACGTCTTCCAACAACAACACGGTCAGCGGGCTCAACACACTCTCATGGTTCTCGGCTGACAACAAGCACCGGGTGAAATTGACGACGGAAGCGCGCCGGGATGCTTACGCACAGGATCTCACCAATAACGCGCTGGGCTCGTTCACATACAATTCACTGGCCGACCTCGCAGCGGGCAGTGTCTCGCAGTACACCCGACAGCTCACGCCCCGTACTCGCGACGGAAGTCAGTTCGTGGGTGCGCTGTCACTTGGCGATGCGTGGCGTCCGACGCGCAACGTGCAGGTGCAGTACGGTTTGCGCATGGATGGCAACAAGTATCTCAGCGGCCCCGATGCAAACACGTCAGTCCAGCAGACTTTCGCATTTAACAACACCGACGTTCCAAGCAAGATTTACTTCAGTCCGCGCGTTGGATTCTCCTGGTCGTACGGAACGGATGATCAGGTAGCGCTGGTGCCGGGAATGGTCCGTGCGCCGCGAGCGGTTGTGCGAGGTGGAGTTGGCGTGTTCCAGAATACGCCAGGCACTCAGTTGATTGGCGGCGCAATCGATAATACCGGCTTGCCTAGTGGTCTCGTGCAGCTCACCTGCATCGGCGCAGCAGCCCCGGTGGCAAACTGGAGCGAATATCTCATCGACAAATCGTCGATTCCCAATACCTGTGCTGACGGCACGAACGGAACTGTCTTCGCGAGTCGTATTCCCAACGTTTCGCTTTTCAGCCCCGACTACGCCGCGCAGCGCTCGATTCGCGGAAACCTGCAGTGGAGTGGTGCAGTCATTAACAATCGCTTCTCCGCTACGGTCGACGGTACCTTCTCGCGAAACGAACATCAGTCGGGTAATGTGGACATCAACTTCCCGGGCATTACGAACTTCTCTCTTGTCGACGAAGAGGGTCGTCCTGTTTTTGTGCAACCATCGGCGATCGTTTCGTCCACCGGCCAGATCGCCTGGAGGGATTCGCGCGTCAGCTCGGAGTTTGGACGGGTGACGCAGCAGCGATCGGATCTCACGTCGGATAGCAAACAGGTTACGGTAAGCTTTCGACCGATTGCGTTCAACTCGCGGTTCAACTGGAACCTCTCGTACGTATTATCGGATGTAGAGGAGAAGTTTCTAGGCTTCAGCAGCACAGTGGGAGATCCCACCTCCATCGAAACGTCGCGCGGGCGATTTTCGCGGCATCAGTTCCAGTATTCGCTCAACTACAATCTGTTCAATGCCATTCGCATAAGCTGGTTTCACAACATTCGATCGGGAACCGCCTATACGCCGCTCATTCAGGGTGACGTGAATGGAGACAGCTACAACAACGATCGCGCTTTCATCTTCAATCCAGTTGCTAGCGGCGTCGACGCGAACGTTGCAGCTGGTATTCAGAACCTGCTGGACAATGGTACCCGTGAAACGCGCGACTGTCTCAATGCGCAGCTTGGACACCTGGCCAAGCGCAACTCCTGCACGGGCCCCTGGACATCCAATGCAAATCTCAATATCTCGCTAAACTCGTTGCGAATCGGGTTGCCACAGCGCGCCAATCTGTCATTCTCGATATCCAATCCGCTAGGCGGTCTGGACAGGTTAATCAATGGGCAGGATCTGAAGGGATGGGGACAGACCATCTTCCCCGATCAGCAGCTTCTGTACGTGCGTGGGTTCGATCAGTCGACCAAGCAGTTCGTCTACGAGGTAAACCAGCGCTTCGGTTCGACTCGTGTGTCACAGAACACGAATCGCTCACCGGTGTCGATCACTGCCAGCCTTCGTTTCGATATCGGTCCGACTCGCGAGCGTCAGCAGCTCATACAGCAGCTCGATCGCGGGCGTTCGCGTCCGGGAAACAAGATGGGTGTGCAGCAGTTGAGGGGGACGGCAAACGTGGGTTTGTTAAATCCGATGCAGCAGATTCTTCAGCAGGCAGATACGCTCAAGCTCACGCGCACACAGGCTGATAGTCTGGTTGCTCTAAATCGAAAATACGTGCTCAAGTCGGATTCGATCTGGGCACCCGTCGCAAAGCTCCTCGCCGAGCTCCCCGACAAGTACGATCACGACTACGCGTATTCGCGGTACATCGATGCACGAGAGCAGACTGTCGATATGCTGATAAAGTTTGCTCCGGACATCAAATCGCTGCTTAGTCCGCTGCAATATCGAATTCTTCCCACTACTCTGGCCGGATTCCTGGACAAGCGCACGCTGCAGTCGGTGAGATCAGGTACAGCAGGTGGCGGCGGCGGTGGCGGTGGAATCGGCGGCGGTCGTGGGGCCGGTGGTGGTGGTGGCGGGCATCGCGGATGAGTATTCACAACGCTCGCAAACGCTCTCGTCACACCAACCTGGGCGACTCGCAACGGCGAAACGATAATCTGTTCGCTGCCCACAATGAATATTCCTGTACCGGTGCAATCACGATGGTCGCTTTCACAAGACTATTCACGTTCGCGAGGCGAGAAGTTGGCCTTCCGATAGCGGGTGCACTTTTGCTTACCAGTTTAGCGTCCGGCGCTCTTCTGGCGCAGGACTCCGCGCCACCCTCGTCTATTTCCACAGCAAACATTCCGGTCAAGCAGCTTGGGCCGGTGCAGGCTACATCGTCGATGGCTTTCGCGAATGTCAGCTCACTTCGGGCTTTGCCTGACGGCGGACTTTTCGTGAATGACAACGGCAAGCGCCAGATTGTGAAGCTGGACGCAAACCTGAAAGAGGTTTCCGTTATTGCCGACACAGCAGGCGCACCACTTCCGTACGCGCAGCGCTCGGCTGGTATGATCCCCTATGTCGGCGACAGCACGATTATCGTCGATGCGAGCACGCTTTCGTTTCTCGTGCTCAACTCAGAGGGAGAGCTGGTGCATGTCATGGCACCGCCTCGCATTAGTGATATCAACCAGATTGCGAATGCGAGCCTCGGGTCCAATGCATTCGATAACAAGGGAAGACTTGTGTATCGTGGAAGCAACGGCGGCGGCGGATTCGGAGGTTTCGGCGGCGGCGGTCGTGGTGGCGGCGGTGGACGCGGCGGCGATGGTGGCGGACGCGGTGGATTTGGTGGCGATGGTGGC
>JBBSTN010000157.1:0-7840 GCA_038235845.1 Gemmatimonadales bacterium
CAGCCCTGCACATCGCCAGCAGGAAGGGCAACGCCGGCATTGTGAAGGCTCTGCTTGCCTCCGGCGCCGCGGTCGATGCAACTACTACCAGCGGTGCCACTGCCCTGCACCTTGCAGCAGCGTCGGGTGACACATCTGCTGTGCGGGCGCTTCTCGCCCATAAAGCCAACCCCAACGCGCGCGAATTGGAATGGGGGCAGACTCCATTGATGTTTGCTGCGGCTGCCGATCGCGGAGATGCGGTGGAGCTGTTGCTGCGTGAGCACGCCGATCCATCGATCACAACAAAAATGGTCGATCTTACTGAGCAGGCAACGGCTGAGCAGGCTGCGACCAAAAAACGAAACGAAGTGATGTGGTCGTTTCTCAGCAAACAGGAGCAGGATTCGCTAAGTGCGGCAAGTGCCGCGGCAGCTAAAGCAGCTAAAGCAGCGATCGCCGGCTCGGCGGCAGAGCGTTTTCCGCGTCCCGCGGCGGCGGGTGGCGCCACTCCAAAGCTTCCTGAAACACCCACACAACTTCTTTCGGCAGCCGAGATTCAAGAGGCAATTGAGGCTTCTCGTGAAGCGCTCGTGGCCCCAGTTGCTCAGGGCGTGACTTTGGCGGCCGACACCACCGACGGTCAGGTGGCTGGCTTTGAGGGCACCGTTGGAATGCTGGGAGGGATGACGGCCCTACATCATGCAGTTCGTCAGGGAAACGTGGCCGCCGCGATGGCTCTGATTAACGGCGGTGCCAATATCGATCAACGGACTGAGAGCGACAGCACGACTCCATTGCTCATGGCGGCGCTGAACGGGCAATTCGATCTCGCCATGATGCTGGTGAAGAAGGGAGCGAATGTAAAGTTGGCGAGCAACGCGGGCGCCACTCCGCTTTATGCCGCGCTCAATACTCAGTGGTCGCCTCGCTCACGATTCCCGCAACCGCAGTCGATTCAAAATCAGAAGACCACACATCTCGAGTTGATGGAAGCGATCATCAATGCAGGCGCGGATGTGAACGTTCGCCTCACGAAAAATCTCTGGTACTTCGGCTACAACAATTGCGGTAACGCTAACTGTGGGCTCGAGTACCTCGACGGAACGACACCGTTCTGGCGCGCTGCTTATGCGGTAGACATCGACGCGATGAGGCTTCTCAAGAAGCACGGTGCAATTGATACGATTCCGTCATATCGAGCGCCTAGCACCCGCGGTCGCGGTGGTGGGGGCCCGTTGGCTGCTGGGGCGCCAGCCACGGCGGCGCAGGGCGCGACGGGTGGGGGGGCGGCGGTTGGCGCGGCGCCTGTTGGCGCTTCAGCTGGCGCTTCAACTGGCGCGGCTGGTGGACGTGCAGGTCGAGGCGGCGCGGATGGCGGCGCCCGGGTCGCCGCGGCAGCAGAAACAGCGGCAGCGGCAGGAGCGGCGCCAGGTCGTGGCGCTGGTGAGTTAGGCGCGACGTTTACGCCAGCGCCCGAGGGCCGCGGGGGTCCGCCGGCGGCACCGCTCGACCCGGCAGTCGATTCCGCGTCGAAGGCGGTTCCGCCCGGAGTGGGTGTCTACCCGATTCACGCCGCCGCAGGAGTGGGATACGGCAACGGCTTTGCCGGTAATTCTCACCGTCATGCGCCCGATGGGTGGATGCCTTCGCTCCGCTATCTCGTGGAAGAGCTGCATGCCGACGTCAATGCGCGGGACAACAATGGCTATACGCCACTTCATCACGCTGCGGCCCGCGGCGACAACGAGATGATTCTCTATCTCGTGAGCAAAGGGGCGGACGTCAAGGCAGTGTCGCGGGCCGGTCGCACGACGGTAGACATGGCTAACGGTCCGGTGCAGCGATTACGTCCCTTTCCAGACACGATCGCCCTGCTGGAAAAGTTGGGTGCAACCAACAGTCACAAGTGTGTCAGCTGCTAGTCAGGTTATAAGCGGGCTTCAGTTTTTGATAAAGCCTGCGAACGGGCGCAGGTTACTTTTTCTCCCCGGCCAGCAGCAGGTTCACATGTTCCTGCGCCTGCTGCAGCCCTCCCTCGCCCCCGTCCCAGGTGATGCGGCCATCACTGTTGACGTCAACGCCCTTGATGACGCCATCGCACAGAGACGCCATCTGCGTCACGAGCTTTGCAGCTTCTGACGCGTCTGTGGCCGCCTGAACCTGTTTTGCCAGCGCAATAACCTGATCGACGCGGCCCAGTGCGCCGCGCGCTGCCGCCGCGACGTGAGCTGAATGCATCTTTATATCGGCGGACGCTCCGTCTGCCTTGGCAGCAAGCTCGATATGATTGGCCACGCCGGTTGCCGCCTTTCTAACGCCATATCCACGGCCGGGGCCTTTTGGCTCGAGCGTGGGATCGAGTGCGTTGAGCACATGGCCCGCGTGCAGTTTCATTGCGGCGAGATCGGTCGACGCACGCACAGCGAGCGCGGCATGCTGCGCCGCGACACTAGCCTCGATCATCGCCGTTGGCAGCAGGCCCATACCCCCGGGAGTGTCGCCAAACGCGTTCACAACATGGCCGACGTGAACACCCGCCGCACCAGCCGGCACCGGTACCAGCGGCATTCCGGTTGACGACGCCGTTACCGCAGCAGCGGCGGGAGTGAGAGCGCCAGGTATCGGCGCTCCAGTCAGCTTCGCTACAAGGGAGTCGAACGCCACACGCGAGCTGTGATTGCTGCTTACCACAAAGCGCCGACGCCTGTATTCGCTCTCGGTGAGTCCATTGCGCTCGATCACCGCGGCAACATCAGCGCGAAACTTCTCTCGGAGCTGCTGCTGCGCCTGAGGTGTCTTGTTTCGCGGCTCCGCGAGTTCGGCGTCGGCCGAATCCTGAACGACCGAGATCGCGACGTGAAGCTTCGCCAACTCCGCGACCTCCTTTGCGCTCAGTACGAGCTGTTCACCCGACGGTGCTGTCGTTTTGGTGACCTGCGCCGACGCGGCACTCAAAGGCTGCAGCAGGACGAGCATCGCGGGCACGACAACGAAATAAATGGATCGCAAGATACGCATGACTTGTGACTGGGTTCGGTTCATGAGCCTGCAGGAACTTGGCGTTTCGCCGGTGCTGGTGAAGTCTGTGCGAATTTCTGCCGGGACGCAAATAGTCCGTTGAGGGTATTCACGGCTGAATCAGGAATTACACGTTCTTTATCCCACCTCTGGCGCGGAATCAGTTTCCGGCGCAATCTGGAAGGAGTTGCGACGGAATCGTCGTCGCACCCCGCCGTTCCCGTCCTGCAGAGGAATTCGAAATGAAGTTGGTACGAAACACGATTATTGTCTCCATGCTGTTGTCCGCGCCGCTGGCTGTCTCCAACGCGCAGACCCCCCCAAATGCTGCGCGCAACATGGGCGGCGGGCAGTGTTCCGCTAATCCGTACAACTGTGCCGATGCAGTCAATCCTCTACCTGCACCAAACACTGTATGGCTTGAAGAGATGACATGGATGGACGTACGCGACGCGCTCAAAGCCGGCAAGACAACGGTGATTATCGCGACCGGTGGCATGGAACCCAACGGGCCGTGGCTGGCCACCGGCAAACACAACTACGTGCTGCACGCCAACTGTGAAGCGATCGCTCGCAAGTTGGGTAACGCGCTATGCGCGCCGATCATCAAGCTTGTTCCGGAAGGGTCGATTGATCCGGCAACTGGCCACATGGCAAGTCCGGGAACCATCAGTCTTCGGGAGACGACATTCAACGCGATGCTCACAGACGTTGTTCACAGTCTCAAGATGCATGGCTTCCAGAACATAATTCTGATTGGCGACAGTGGCGGAAACCAGCGCGGACAGCGAACGGTTGCCGACTCGCTCACAGCGATCTGGAACGGTTCACCAGTGGTCGCTCACATTCAGGAGTACTACGACTACGCCAGCGTCGCCAAATACATGCAGTCACACGGAATCGTTGATGGCGCGGCCGACGGATTACACGACGACGCCATCATCACGCTAAACATGTTCAAGGATGATCCGCAGTCAGTGCGTTACGACGCGCGGGTTAAAGCCGGCAAGGCGAGCATCAATGGAGTTTCGATTGCCGACCGTAAGAAAGCGCAGGCGCTGGCTGATCAGATCGTGGAGTTTCGCGCCAAGACCACGGTCGACGCGATCAACAAAGCCATCGCCAACAAGGGGACACTACCCGCGGCGGCAAGGTAACCCGCGGCGGCGCGGTAACGCACCGCGGATGTGAAGAACAAAGCCGTCACACATGGATACGTAACAGTTCACAGGCGACAGTTCCAACCCTCACGGCTCAAGTCGGACACTCGAGCCTCAAGCTTCATCACGGCTCACCCAGAACTCCAGTCGCGAGACGCCAGTAGTGCTTCTCTTGACAAACACCAAATGGCTCGATGCCCGATATTTGTCAAGAAAGCTTCAGGCATTCGCGGTTGCTGAGCCGCGGGCTAACCGTTTCGACTCACCCGTCCACGGTTGCAATGCACTCGATCTCCACCCGACCTCCCAGTGCGAGAGAGCTGCACCCAAACGCGCTGCGGGCAGGCAGATGCGCAGGGAAATGTTTTATATAGACCGAATTCATCGCCGACCATTCCGACATGTCCGCCATCATCACGGTGCACTTCACAACCCGATCCAGCGAAGATCCATGTCGCTCGAGTATCGCGCGCATGTTATGCAGGGTTCGATGCGTCTCGGCCTCGATACCGCCCTCGACCAGCTGATTGCCAGCGTCATTAGTACCCATCTGCCCCGAGAGGTACAACAGGTTTCCCACCCGTACGGCCGCCGAGAACGGAAGCGAGTTCTTTGTGGGGAAAGGGTAGTATTCGACGTCGGAGGAACTCTGTTTTGATTCACTTTCGGTCATGCGGCTGCTCCTGAAATTTGAAAGTCGCGTTGTCCCTTCTCTAGTCTGGAACTCTCCCCTCCAGAATTGCCGCGAGGCGGCTGGCATCAATATTTCCACCACTCAGAATACATACTACGCGCTGCCCCTCGAATGACCCGTTCACTGCTGCCGCCAGCGCTGCCGCCCCTGCACCTTCGGCGATAACACGAACCTGAGACGCGAGCGTACGCACGGCCTTGGCGACCTGGGGAAGAGTCACCACCACCGTTCCTGCCAGCAACGAGTGAACCATGGGCCACATTTCGGGCGACACTCCACCACTTCCCATGCCGTCTACAAACGACCGCGTGTAGTTGACCTGACAAGGCTCGCCCGATTCGAGAGAAAGTGTGAGCGGCGCGGCAGTGTCCACCTCCACCGCATAAACTTTTGTGCGTGCGCTGACTTCGTTCGCAATCGACGCGATGCCGCACGCAAGCCCACCGCCGCCGTACGGCACCAGAATCGCGTCGACGTCGTGTAGATCTTCGAAGATTTCCGTTGCCACCGTACCGTTTCCAGCCATGACGGCGTTATCAGCAAATGGATGCACGAACAACCCGTCCATTCCTTCGTAGTGATGATCTATGAGCACCTGCCACCATTCATCGAAAGGCACTTTGATCACCTCGCCATCGAGCGCCTCGATAGCGTCCGTCTTGGCGCGCGGAGCATGCTCCGGCACGATTACCTGACAGCGCGCGCCGAGCGCGCGTGCGCACCACGCCACTCCTTGAGCCATGTTGCCGGCGCTCGCCGTATAAACTCCTCGCGCCCGCACGTCGCTTTCAGCGAGTGCAATGGCGTTTGCCGCTCCCCGAATCTTGAACGACCCGATGGGCTGGAGATTCTCCAGCTTTAGATGAATCTCCGCGCCGCCTGTGTCTTTGGCTCCGAGTTTGATCAACGGCGTACGAAGCGCAATGCCGGCTATTCGTTCTCTCGCAGCTTCTACATCTGCTAGCGATACCTGTTGCAATTCGACAGTCACTACCGTCGCCCCAATCTTCGAAGCTCGGCTTCTGAAACGATGAAACCGAAACCTGGCCATCCGCCCGAGGCCACCGCCCTGCCAAATGCGGCACGCGCACTCGCTGTATCACCCCGGACGAGGTACCAGTTACCCAGTCCATAATTCAACGTCGCGCGTTGAAGATCTGCGCTGTCGGCTGGCGTAATCAAGTCTGCCGGAGACACTTCACCTCGATACAGACGAAGGCGCGATACATAGGCGTATCCCGGTGTGGCCGGCAATGAATCAGGACGGCGCGCGAGCATCGCGTTTGCCTCGGCGATCCGCCCCGCGCGAGCGAGTGACATCCAGAGCCAGTCTGTGCTGCCCGCGAGCTCGCCTCCGTCGGGTGCACGTGGCTGCGCTTTTGTGAAGGCCGCCGCGGCGCCATTGAAATCTCCCGCTATAAAGCGGAGGATGCCAAGATGAAAAAGAATTCCGTAGTTCATGCTGTCGATCGCATAACCCCGCGTGAGGTCGGCCATCGCCTTGTCGAATTCCCGGACCGAGAGATATCGATGTCCACGCCAGCGATAAAGCATGGCGTCGTCGGGCGCAATTTTCATTGCCCGAGTGAAGGTTTCGATGGCCTCCCGATACTGTCGCACGCCAGACTGGGCGATACCCAGCGCCATGTAGCGGTCGACATTGCCCGGCTCAGCCCTTAGCGCAGCCGCCGCCCTCGCGATTGCACCCGTGTCGGGTTGCGATCGATACACCGTGCCGTTGGGCGCTCGATATTGCACCGATTGGGCGTCCGCACTGGCAAACGCTGTCGACGTGACCGAAAACAAAACAGCGAGAAAGCGGGTGGTTCGTCGAGCAAAATTCATCTTGCCGCCGTTGCGGAACGTTCGTTGCATAAAAGTAAAGCCAGTTTCATGATCGTTGATGATCGTTCATGCCCGGGTGATGATAACTCATAGTGACCCGTACCTGAGTCGTGATTCATACCAGCATAAACCAGTCCTCGCCAAGCGAGGCTTTGATGTCTCACAGGCCAACAAGGAGAACACATGGCAGAAAACGCAAACGGCAATTCAGTAGCCAAAGTCACCGAACTCAGCGCCCGATCGACGAAGAGCTTTGAAGATGCGCTTCAGCATGGAATTGCGCGCGCTTCCAAGACAATACGAAATATTCACAGCGCGTGGGTGAAGGAGCAGCGAGTGGAAGTAACCGACGGCAAGATTACCAGCTATCAGGTCAACATCGTTATCACATTCACGCTCGAAAATCAGCCGTAGGTGAGCTCAGAGAATCGCCCGTCAGCGTGATTTCATGAGATAAAGTGTCGCGAATACAATCGCCGCAACTGTAGAAAGTGCGGCGATTGTCCATGGCAGCCAGGAAAATCTTTCGGTCAGCTTTACCAACATCGAGCCGGAGCGAGGCGTGTAGCTGCTTCCGCCGCTGTAGAGCGTATCGACAATCTCCTGGGCATGTGAGGGTCGTTTCGCTGGTTTCTTTTCGAGGCACTTCATCACCAACTCTGCGAGCACTCTTGGCGTATCTGGCCGCCGCTCCAACACCGGCTGTGGCAAGTCGCTCGCATGCGCCTGGATTACCGTGTGCGGGCTTTTGCCTGAAAAAGGCGGATGACCGGTGAGCATCTCGTAACACACAACACCCAGCGCATATATGTCAGCTCTGTAGTCGAGTGAAGGGTCTCCGGCAGCCTGCTCCGGTGCTACGTAAGTCGGCGTGCCGAGACTCATGCCTGTCTGAGTGATTCGCTTGAGCTCTGTTTCGGCGGTCGACGCGTTTATCAACGCCTTGCCGATGCCGAAGTCGAGCACAACCGCCTTGCCATGGAAAAACATCACGTTTTCCGGCTTGATGTCCCGATGCACAATGCCTTCGTCATGCGCGTACGCCAGCGCCCCGGCAACTTCCGACATTATCCGGCAGATGTCATCTATCCCCATGGGACGCTCGCGGCTCATTCGCTCGCGCAAGCTCTCCCCGTCCACG
>JBBSTN010000158.1:0-7839 GCA_038235845.1 Gemmatimonadales bacterium
ATCAAGTCCGTCGAGAACACGCGCAAAATCACGCGCACCATGGAAATGGTAGCGACGTCAAAGATGAAACGCGCAACCGATCGCGTGGCGTCTGCGCGTCCATACGCTGTCGCATTGGGTGAAATGCTGCGACATGTTTATGCACCGGATCTTGCGCAGGATTTTCCGCTGTTAAGACGTCCGGCAGTGCAAAAGAATGTTGCACTGCTTTTGTTCACGGCCAACCGTGGGTTGTGCGGCGCATTCAACTCCAATCTCATCAAGGAAGCTCGCATACAGCTTCAGGAGTTGGAGAGCACTGGCGCTAACGTCGAGATGCACATCGTTGGTAAAAAAGGTATTGGCTATTTCAAATACCTGGGCAAGAACATCGCGAGTCAGCACACCGATATCACGGACAAGCCCACGGCAGCGGATGCAGCGCGGTTGGTGGACGGATTGATGGCGCGTTTCTCGAACGGTGAGCTCGACGCCGTTTACATCGTAGGCACCAAGTTCAAGTCGGCGCTTACGGCGCCGCCGGGCACCGATCTAATTCTTCCGGTTACACCACCGAAAACCGACGGCGCCGCGGTGTCTCGCAACTTCATTCTTTCACCGTCGCCGGGTGCAATTCTCGAAGAGTTGCTTCCGGCCTACGTGCGTAACGCTGTTTACCGATCGCTCGTGGAAATGGAAGCCGGTTTCCAGAGTGCGCAGCGCAACGCGATGAAAAATGCAACGGACAACGCAACCGACATGTTGCAGGCGCTCAAACGTACGTATAACACTGCGCGTCAGGCGCAGATCACGCAGGAAATCGCCGAGATTGTAGGTGGCGCCGCAGCATTGTAACTCAATTTTGTAGTCAGTTCTTTTCGTTCTGTTTTCGTTCAGTTTTTCAGTCAGTTTCCATCACGCATCGCCGGAAGTCCTAAATGGCCACAACTGCCGCGCCAGCTTCGGTTGGCAAGATCGTCCAGGTTATCGGTCCGGTTCTCGACATCGAGTTCGAGTCCGACAATCTGCCTGAGCTCTACAACGCACTTCGCATAGACGGCACGTCGCCAAGCGGCGAAACGATTGCTGTGACGGTCGAGGTGCAGCAACACATCGGTCGTAACCAGGTTCGCGCGGTCGCGATGTCCAACACCGACGGCGTCACACGTGGTATGGAAGTCGTCGACACAGGTTCAGCGATCACGGTTCCCGTTGGTGCTCCCGCGCTCGGTCGAATCCTCAACGTGCTCGGCGAGCCGGTGGACAACGGCCCCGACATTCCGGCGAGCGCCACGCGCTGGCCGATTCATCGCAAGCGCCCGGACTTTGTGTCGCTTGAGCCCAAGACCGAAGTTTTCGAAACCGGCATCAAGGTTATCGACCTGATCGCTCCGTTTGTGAAGGGTGGAAAGATCGGGCTGTTTGGAGGTGCCGGTGTTGGCAAGACCGTCATCATTCAGGAACTCATCAACAACGTGGCCAAGGGTCACGGCGGAAAGTCGGTGTTCTGCGGAGTGGGCGAGCGCACGCGCGAGGGCAACGATCTTTATCTCGAATTCCAGGAAGCTGGCATTCTGGACAAGGTGGCGCTTATCTACGGTCAGATGAATGAGCCGCCGGGAGCGCGTCTTCGCGTGGCTCTGTCAGGTTTGACGGTCGCTGAGTACTTCCGTGATCAGGAAAACGCCGACGTGCTCGTGTTCATTGACAACATTTTCCGGTTCACGCAGGCGGGTTCGGAAGTCTCAGCATTACTTGGACGTATGCCGAGCGCGGTGGGATATCAACCGACGCTGGCATCGGAGATGGGCGACCTGCAGGAGCGTATCACCTCAACGCGCAATGGGTCGATCACATCGGTGCAGGCTATCTACGTGCCTGCCGACGACCTTACCGACCCGGCGCCGGCTGCTGCGTTTGCTCACCTCGACGCAACCGTTACGCTTAATCGAAAGATCACCGAAATTGGTATCTACCCTGCCGTCGATCCTCTCGACTCGGGTTCGCGTATTCTGGCTGCGCAATATGTTGGCGAGCGGCACTATAAGGTTGCGTCGACCACCAAGCAGATTCTGCAGCGCTTCAAGGAGCTTCAGGACATCATCGCCATTCTTGGTATGGACGAACTTTCGGAAGACGATAAGAGCATCGTCGGGCGCGCGCGTCGTCTGCAGAGGTTCATGTCGCAGCCGTTTGCGGTTGCCGAGCAGTTTACCGGCATTCCCGGCAAGTACGTGAAACTCGAGGAGACCATTTCCTCATTCGAGCGGATTTGCGCCGGCGAATTCGACGCGGTGCCGGAGCAGGCGTTCTTCATGGCCGGCGGCGTGGACGACGTGCTCGAGAACGCGAAGAAGTACCAGAGCTGATTGTGGCCGAACTCAAGGTTTCGGTAATTTCTGCTGAGCGGCTTCTTTTTGACGGCGCCGCCCGAATGGTTGTAGCGCCGGGGTTCGACGGCGAGCTGGGCATCCTTCCAATGCACGCTCCACTGATGACCCTGCTTGGAAAGGGGGTTTTGCGAGTGGATTCGTCTGGGGGCGAAAAGCGATTCCATGTCGACGGCGGATTTCTTCAGGTGGTGGACGATGTAGTTCGGGTCGTCACGGAGAAGGCTAGCGTCGGTTAGGATTTATCGCGTTGTGACGCGACCTGGCCCTCCGCTGTTCTCGCTAGTGTTGAAGTGATAAGTGGCTGCTCGCGTTGACGGGACGCGCTGCGAGAAGGGTTAGCGGGAAGTTCACCTCCTGTGTCCCTTCGGTTCGTCCCCGAAATCCCCTGCCTCAGTCATTGACAGTACATACCCGCTGGCTAGCTTGCCGCGGGGTGCCAAATCTGTTCATGAGTCCGGAATGTACGGAAAAGAGCAGACAGGCAGCCCCCAATGCCTGAGTTCGGATCAAGTTGTTGCTTACCCCTCGGAGTTGTGTGACGCCAGACAGTATTGCCGCGGGCGAGAATTTGAGTGAGGTTGTCCATCTTTTCGTGTTTTCGTCACGAAGCTGGGCAACGTCGGCGTTTTTTGCATGTCCCGCGCCTAAATCGGTGCAGCAGGATCGACTCGTAGTACTACCCTCCCGGAGGAGAAGATGAAGTTTCCTGGACGTCTGTTGATGTTCGCGACGTTCGCGGGTGCCATGTTGGCACCTTTTGCTGTCGCAGAGGCTCAGACCGGAAAGTTGACCGGCGTTGTGACCGATGAAGAATCCGGCAAGCCTATAGAAGGCGCTGCGGTAACCATCCAAGGCACCACACTCGGCGCGCTGACCAACGCTGCTGGCCGATATTTCGTGATTCAGGTGCCACCGGGACAGTACTCGGTTCAGGCGCGTCGAATCGGCTATCAGAGCGTCATTCAGACCAACGTTAACATCATCATCGACGGCACCCGGGAGACCAGCTTCAAACTGAAGGCCTCCCAGACGCTTACCACGGTGACGGTGCGGGCCGAGCAGACTCCGCTTATCGAGCGTGGTCAGGTCGGCTCTGGCACTACCGTTACCCAGGAGCAGATCCAGTCGCTGCCGGTTACTAGCATCGCTGGCGTGCTGGCGCTTCAGGCTGGCTTCCAGGAGGTGCCGCAGAACACCGGGCTGATTTCGCTTGCTGAAGAGCAGAGGAGCACCACGCAGCCGTATCGCGTGCGTGGTAGCCGTGGCGGTTCGACGCTTTCCATGATCGATGGCGTGCCCATCAACAACCCGCTGTTCGGTTCGAACGCAATTACGATCGCTACCTTTGCCGTTCAGTCGATCGACTTCAAGCGCGGCAATATGGACCCGCAGTATGGCAATGCGCTTTCCGGCATCGTGAACAGCTTTGTTCGCGAGGGCGGCTCGCAGGTGTCCGGGTCGATCAATTTCCAGAACAGCACGTTGCCGGGAGCGCTGTTCAACTCCGTACAAGACAAGCTACTCGGCAACAATCTCCTCCGTGGATATCTCGCGGGCCCGATTCCTGGCACCAATGCAAAGGTACGCTATTCTGTGTCGGGCCAGGTTGAGAGCGGTGCGGATCGCGTGCTCCAGTTTGACAATGACGTTTTCTCGGTGAACGACAATCTTGAACAGCGCGAGGTGCTTGGGCCGTATCGTCGCGATCTCACCGGTGGGTGGCAGGCTTTCGGCGGCAACCAGAATTCCCAGATTGTAGGCAAGCTCACGTTCCTTCCCTTCGACAACACCAAAATCAACCTGCTCGCGATTGGTGCCGAGCGCGCGGTGAAGAGGTATGAGCGTCGCTACTCGCTCACCTATCGCGGCGACCCGCTGGCGCTGGTAAACAATCGCGCCGACTCCCTGTACGTGATCAACGATCAGGGCAACGTGCTGCAGCAGGATCTTTCGCAGCCGTCAGTGCGGGACAAGGGCAACATGTATCTGGTGTACCTGCAGCAGCGCTTTGGACGAAGCAACCTCGAGCTGCGTGCCGCACAGACCGACTTCGATCGCGTTACCTGTCCGATCTTTCGCGGTGTGTGCCTACCGGCACCGTTCTGCCGCGCCAACTTTCAGCAGGGTTTCATCAACCCCTCGCCGTCTCTCTGCAACACGATACCCGATCAGGGTGGTGTAGATCAGGCCTACGGTGGTGAAAGCTTCACCGACAGAACGTTCCGTGCCGACCTTCAGTCGCAGGTCACCGACCACAACAACCTTCAGGTTGGCGTGCAGTTCGTGCAGCATGACTTGACGTATTCCGACCAGTCGGCGGGCGCCGGTAACTCCGGTATCTCGCCGGTCACCTATCAGGTGTACCGGGCCAAGCCGGTAGACGCCGCGGCTTATGTGCAGGCGGTAATCGAATATGACTTTCTCACGGTGAGACTCGGTGGTCGATTCGACTACGGTCGCGCCAAGGGCCTGGGTTTTACGAACCCGTTTGACCCGAGCAATGGAACCACTGCTCGCGAGGTCTGCAACGGCGCTTCGGTTAATGGTAAGTCATTGGTGAACGCGCAAGGTCAGCCTTACGGAACTGCGGGTTGTTTCGCCTCTCCGCAGGATCCGAATACAAAGCGTCCGGTGCTTCTGGATACTGCCACGACAATCGCGCAGCTGGATGACTTTTCCGAGGCCAAGTCACGCACGGCATTCAGCCCGCGAATCGGAATCAACTTCCCGCTTACGGAGCGGTCGCAGATCTTCTTCAATGCCGGTCGCTACACCAAGGTCCCCAATTATGGGGACGTGTATCGAAACACCGGAATCGGCACGGTTGCCGGCGCGGCAGATCGCTATTGCGGTTCTGCCCAGGTAAAACCCGGCACAACCGAGTGCGTGCCCGACATCAAAAGCACCAATCCCACATATGTTGGCAACCCGAACCTGTTGCTTGAAGAGGCGAAGTCATACGAGGTTGGTTACTCGACGACGCTGGGTGAACTGAACAACTATGGCTTGGCGGTAGCGATGTACAATCGTTCTGAAACCGGACTCACCGGTATTCGTAACAGCCGCGCGATCCAGGACATCGGCAGCACGTACGACGGTTCTGCCCCTTCATACACCGTGCTCGTTAACGGCGACTTCCTCACTTCGCGCGGGGTCGAACTGTCGCTCGATCGCCGCCTGACCAATCGCTGGAGCTACGGCGTTAACTACTCGTTGTCGAGATCGACTACCAACGGGCGTGCTCCTGAGCGTGCGGACGAAATCAACCGCAATGAAGCCAACCGCGCGCAGCTTATCGAAACGGTGACTGACGGCAACGTTACCCACATGTTCAACCTGCAGGGTGGCGTGCGCATCATTAACGACATTCCATCACTTCCGTACAACGTGGGTCGCCTGCTTCGCAACACGAGTGTGAATGCTACGTACAGCTTACGCAGCGGTGTTCCGTACACGCCCAGCCGAGCGACATCGCTTGGCAACGTGGGAACGACCAACAATGCCGCCGACATACTTTCCGGCCGCCAGCCCAACGTTCAGACTGTCGGCCTGGTGCTCGATAAGCGATTCAGCATTCAGAATGTCAGCTACTCGGCTTTCTTCCGGGTCGACAATTTGTTTGACCGAAAGAATTGCCAGCAGGTGTTCGTCAACACGGGAACCTGTCAATCAGGCTTGCGTGACTTCGGCAATCGTCGCATCGGAAACTCGGGCGACGTGACGACTTCCACCGGCTTCGACCAGCCGGAATTCATTGGAGCACGTCGCAGCTTGTTCACCGGCATCACTATCAACTTCTAGGCTCCAATATCCAGAACATGAAATTAGACCTGAATGTTTTTGGCATTCGCCGCATGATGCAATCCGGTGCCGGGTTGCTTCGCAAAGCGTGTGCCGCATCGGCCTCCGCTGCCGCCGTGCTATTGCTTTGCCTTCCAGGCACTGCGGACGCCCAGCGCGTTCGCCTCAATCCGATCACTTCCATAGACAGTGCGCGGGCCGATGGAAGCATCGTGTCCGTGCCTATCAAGCGTCCGAATACCGCGTTCGACTTATTCGCCGGTGAAGACTTTGCTTGCGCCTACTGGCGGAGCTCTGGTGAGCTCACCGGCGGTACTGCGAACGAAGGTGGGCCCGCTCCGTTTAATCAGAGCAGCGGCTGCGTCGATACTTTCCGTTACGGTGGCGGTACCGGCCGGGGTTTCTTCTTCTTTGAAATGGGTATTGTTGGTGGTGCGCCGCCGAGCGACTGGCGCAAGGTGCGCGCGGTGTACGCTGGTGCCCGAAATATGCTCGGGTCGCCCGGCTACACTGCCTTCTGGCACTACACCGTTTCCACTCCGAGGCGCGTGGTCATCAGCGCCGCCGATGGACAGTTTGGAAAGGTATTCTCGGGCGTCACCACCGCGTTCGACGGCAGTTGCCGCGACGATATCCTCGTTGAGCGTGAGGGCTTCTCACTCATGCCGATGAAGGATTGTCCTGTGACCTGGGGTTCCGAAGGCTTCAAAGGCAAGCTTGTGGTTCCCGACTCAGTATGGAAGAATCGCTTCGATGCCAGCCCGACGACATTCCGCTGGGACGATTTCAGCATTCCAGCCTCTCAGCTCAACGCGACTAACTATCTCGGCGCGAACAGCTTCTATGGCTATCTCTCGGACTACTTCCGTGAGGTGAAGCTGAGATACGGGTCTGTGGTATTGGGTGGTGCAGGCGCCCCTTCTGAAACCGGCTTTCCTCTGGGTCTCGAGCTCCGCTTGGACGGTTGGCAGTTTGGAACACCGGCCACAAGAAACACGCAGTTCTACGAGCTAACCGTGGTGAACAAGAGCGCTGAGGTTTATGGCGCCGGCGTTGACTACGATTCGCTGTACTACGGTGTGTCACCGGGTATGGTAAGCAATGGTCAGGTCGGCTCCTGGTATTTCGACTTTGCGCGCAACACCGTGTTCATGACCGGCTCGAACACAAGCAACAATTGCACCAGCAGCTATCCCAAGCGATATAGCGGACAAACTGCGGGCTGCCCCAGTTTGACCTCGAAATTCGGCGCGGGAATCTTTGCCATGACGTGGCTCAAGTCGCCACTTGGCGACACCCGAAATAAGCTGTTCACTAATGCTGCAAGTCCTTACTTTAACCCATCCAATCCGCTAGCTGGCGATACCATTACCTACAACCACGCCAAGTTTGGCGAGTTCGGTAACTGGAACGCGCAGTTCAGCACAAGGGCAGCGTTTGGAATGTTCTCGAGCACTGAGGACAACTATCTCGATGGCCGTACGCCGGCGCAGCTGGGAGTAGCGACATATCTATCCAATTTCCAGCCGGAAGACTTCAATGGTGTGTTGCCCGACGCCAGCAGCGCGAAGTTCAACAAGTTTGTGCCGGGCGCGCAGACCAATCCGCTTTCGGGGCGGCCATTCGGCAAATGGGACTACAATCATGACGGGATTCAGGACACGAT
>JBBSTN010000159.1:0-7824 GCA_038235845.1 Gemmatimonadales bacterium
CATTCCGCGCAGTGTCAGCCCCAGCGGAGCTGCGTACCATTCCGAAATCCACTTCGCCGTCGCAATAAGCGGCTCGGGAATTGAGGGAATGACGTCAACTACTGATTCGACATCCTTGAGTCGTACGCCTTCCGGTGGCTCGATTTCGCCAAGGCAGATACCTATTTCCCGTTTGTTGCGGAATGGCACCAGCACTCGCGAGCCGGCTGCAATCGGCCACCCAAGTGACTTCGGCACCGTGTATGCAAACGTCTTGAAAAGCGGTACCGGCAACGCGACGCTAACGCACCTCTTCATCGAAACAACATGGTGCTGTTTGTCAACGACGTGATACACCCAGGCCCGCAGCCCCTCCGGTGGAAAGAACTCCTTTGTTCATCGAGACGCCAACAAACGGATCATCCGACAGCAGTGAGGGACCATCGAGATCGACGTCGTCCAGCAACCCCGCAAAGTGCACGGCAGGCGCGATTCCCAGTGTGGTCTCGATCATACAGCCGCACATGACACGCATGTTGTGTGCACGCGCTGTTGCAATCAGCCGGAATGCCTCGCTTATCGATCCGCACTTCGCAAGTTTGATGTTGACACCGTCAACCGCTCCCTCCAAACCCGCAATATCGGTGGCGACAACGCACGATTCGTCCGCAACAACCGGGATAGGAGACCGTTCGCGCACAAAACGCAATCCGCGGATATCGTTGGCAGCTACCGGTTGCTCGAGCATCTCCACGCCATTGTCAACCAGATGCTGAAGCATTCCCATTGCCTGCTTCGCACTCCATGCAGCGTTAGCGTCAACACGCAACGCAGCATTCGGCGCCTCCTCGCGAACGATTCTGATTATATCCCGGTCGCGTTTAGTGCCCAGTTTTACCTTCAGAATCGGATAGCTACTCGCCTCGCGCACACGCAGCCGAAGTGTTTCGTCGTCCGGCGCTATAGCGATGGTGAAACTCGACTTGGGGGGTGCCATCCCATCGAGTCCCCACAGCCGAAATAGCGGAACTCCCAGACGTTTCCCCATCAAATCGTGTAGCGCAGAGCTCACCGCACATCGCGCAGCCGCATTTCCACGGAGTTCCATGGCGAGGCTGTTTTCGATGGCTTCGACGGACCACGAGTGTGCAGACTCCACAACCGGACGAAACCGCTCCAGCGCAGCCATCACACTTGCAGCCGTCTCCCCATAAAACCTGCTCGGCGCTGCTTCACCCCACCCTTCTGCGTCGTCCGCATCCTTGAGTCGCACCCAGACGACCTGGTATGCACTCTGTCCTCCCCTTGCAATAACAAAAGGATGAACGGTGTTGACGGTAACTATTTCGCAGGAGAGCTGCATAAGGGCCAGACCGGGAAGCTAGCGTGGTAACTGAGTGATTGGCCTGGCGGCGCGCACGGTGCGCATCTCCGCCGCGCTTCCTGAGTGCGCGAGGAATGCCACGAGAGCATCAGCCAGATCAAAGCCACGATCGAAGCGGTTGGACGCCTGCTTGGCGAGACATCGCATGACCGTTGCACTCAGCGCCGCAGGCACCTTGGGATCGACCTGATCGGGGGGCACAGGTTCCTCATGAACGTGCTTATAACCCACTGCGAACGAATCGTCACCATCAAATGGCGGCTGTCCGATAAGCATCTCGTAAAGCAGAAGTCCGACTGCGTACAAGTCGCTCCGTCCATCCACCAGCTTTCCCATCGCCTGTTCGGGAGACATGTAGTGCGGGGTGCCCATAGCGCGGCCGGCAACCGTCATTCGTCCATGGAAGCGTGCAGTGGCGATACCAAAATAGGTAAGCGCCACATTCTGATCTTCGTCAAAAAGAATGTTGTCGGGCTTGATGTCCCGATGCACCACACCCATTCGATGTGCGTAGTCGAGCGCGCATGACACCTGAACGCCGATGACGGCTGCCAGAGTTGCCGAACAGGTCTTCTGTCGTGAGAGCAAATCTGCCAGGGAACCACCGGCATAATACGGCATGGCTAGATACTCGACTTCGTTTACGGTGCCCATGTCGGCAATCGCACAGATGTGCGGATGCACGAGCCGAGCAGCAGCCTCCGCCTCCCGACGAAAACGCTCACGCATTTCAGGATCCTGCGTAAGGCTTTTGTGAAGCACCTTCAACACAAGCGGACGCGCGAGAACAGTGTGCTCCGCAAGATAGACATTCGCCATTCCACCGCTCCCCAACCGCCTGATAACCGTGTACCGGTTGCCAGTGGCCTTGCGCAATTCGCTGAGATCTTCAGTTGGAATATCCAGCGGTGGCGCAGGTATATCTGGTAGTGACGCGGTGCAACGGGTGCAGCGAGCGGCAGCAGCGCGATTCCAGGTTCCACAGTCAGGACAGAACATCAGAACAGCCGCTTCCAGCGCAAGATCGCCAGTAATGCGAGCCCTGCCATCAATTGGCAGACCACAAGCACCGCAAAACCGTGCCGCCAGTTATGCAGTGGTATATTCGCAACGTTCATTCCCCACATGCCGCTAACTACAACGAATGGGAGCGACATGGTTGCTACTATTGATAACGTTTTTGTTACTGTGCCCAGCCTGTTGGATACCTGCGTGAGATATGCATCCATGGTGCTGCTCAATAGCTCCCGATATGTGTCCAGCGCATCGTTGATTCGCAGTACGTGGTCATAGATATCCCGAAAATAAAGCTGCACATCTGTTGTGAGGAGAGTGCTCGGCCTGTTTGTCAGAACGTTCATCACTTCGCGGGAAGGTTGCAGATACCGGCGGAGCGATAACACCAATCTCTTGACCAGAAAGAGATCGCGTAGTGCGGTATCATCAAACCTGATGAAGACTCGTTCCTCGACCGAGTCAATGAACTCATCAATTTGCGATAGTATCGGGAAAAAGCCATCGATTGTCTCATCCAGAAGCGTGTGCAATACCCGCTCGACTCCTCGTGTGAGTAAGTCTGGACTTCGACGCAATGTATCAGCAAGTCGCTCTGCGGTTTCGAGACGGCCCGAATGAACCGTCACCAGGAATGATTTGCCAAGAAAGCAATAAATATCCTTAGTATCGAGGTCGTACGGATCGTCGGTGTCGTCCGCCAGTGAAACAGCGCGGATGATTATGAACAGATATCCGTCGTACTCCTCAAGCTTGACGCGCGAGTTGGGGTTGAGCGTATCCTCGATGGCGAGCGGGTGGAATCTGAATACCTTCTCCAGCAGTGCATGCTGCGAACGGATGGTGGAATCGATGTCCACCCAGAGCGCTCCACCCTCCGCGAGAAGTTGGCTCAGCTCACGCGGATGACAGTCTATCAGCTCTCCGCTGGCGGGCGCTCGATAGATCGTCTGCGGGAGCGCTTCCGGTGCGCTGGCTTTGAGTGCGGCCGATTCGGTCACGATGCTGGTTCGAGGAGGCTCACGCGACGATGGCTACGCGAGCGCGCGGAGATGAACCAGGACCGCCTGCGCCACCTGGTCGGGTGC
Source organism: Gemmatimonadales bacterium (assembly GCA_038235845.1). Taxonomy (GTDB): domain Bacteria; phylum Gemmatimonadota; class Gemmatimonadetes; order Gemmatimonadales; family Gemmatimonadaceae; genus Gemmatimonas. The sequence continues at coordinate 3,466 of JBBSTN010000159.1, forward strand.
ATATCCACCCTCGAGCGCGCTCACCACACGGCCCCCACACCATGCCTCCGCGCGATCAACAATCTCCAGCGTGAGCTGAACGATGTCATCGTTACGCAAAGTGAACGCACCAAGCGGATCACCCGCAAGACAGTCGAATCCCGCACTGATCATGACGAGATCAGGCGTGAAATCGACGGTTGCCGCATCTATGCCAGCAAGCAGAGCGTCGACATAAACTTTCGGTTCGAGCGATGGAGACATCGGCACGTTCCAGATATTGCCGAGCGGGCCGCGATCGGTGCTGGCACCGGTGCCCGGATACCACGGCCATTGATGCATGGATACGAAATGCACTCTGCTGTCATCTTCCACCAGGGCCTGCGTTCCGTTCCCGTGATGCACATCCCAGTCGATGACCAGAACACGCTCGGCGAGATTGTTGTGCAATGCGTACTTTGCACCGATTGCAACATTACCAAACATGCAGAAGCCCATGGCGTGATCATGAAGCGCATGATGCCCCGGTGGTCGAACTGCAGAGAAACTTCGCGTCGCCCGCCCATCGAATGCCATGTCGACCGCGTCCAGAACACAGCCTGCACCTGCCGTCACCGCATCCCACGAACCCTCGCTGATCACAGTATCGGAATCCAGTCTACCCCCGCCGCTTTCCGCAAGCCCACGAACCTGATCGATATAGGCACGGTCATGCGAAAGAAGCAGCTCCTCTACGGAAGCATGGCGTCCTTCGTGATGTTGCAGCGACTCAAACAGCTTTTGGTCATCACGCAGTGCGCGCATGATTGCACGCAACCTGCCCACGTGTTCAGGATGCTCCCATCCGGTATCGTGCCTACCGCAATCGGAGTGCGACAGAAATGCGACTGGTGTTGTCATCGTTGTAACATGGCTGATCGGTGTGGCGGTGCTGAAAGACTTGCGCAGATCACCGGTTATCTCGCTCCCCGGAGTCTTCGCAGAAGCCATTCGGCGAGAAGCGCGGTTAGTGCAACAGCCAGAAGTATAGCATTGAAACGCGAATCGGCCGCCTGACTCGACGTCGAGATGCCGGTTGTGAGCGTCGACGGCATGGCGGCTGGCAAACCAAGTGCGGCGACGAGGCTTGCATATGGGGCTGCGTCGAAGTCCAAGCTCGCGGGGGACGTGTCTCGACTAGAAGGGAACGACATGTGCGCCACTGCCCTCACCAGGCCCGTCCAGTACTCCCGATGATCGTCGGCTCCATCGGCGTTTCCTTCCATTCTCCTGCGCCAGCTTTCCGGAAACATCGCACCAGCCACTCGACCACCAGCCACTCGGCGAACAGTTATCGCGGGCAGCGAGCCTGGGTCGCGCTGTAGGACTATTGCGTCGGCAGCTACTGCCACCCGAAGCATCTCCAAACCGCTAGTTGGCTGAGGCGTGAGCAAGCCCCCAGGGACGGCGTTACGCACACCGGTAACACGCACCGATGCAATGGCGGCCAGCGCTCGATCTTTCAGGGCATCGCCGGAAATCACGACGCCACCTCCCTGTCTTACGAACTTCACGAGTGTGGCGGCGGTGACAACTCCGCTATCCACGATGATAGCGGCTGCGTAGCGATTGGTGTCGAGCGACCTCGGATCACCAACCTTGACCACAACTCGCGGAGCAATCGGAAGCGAACCGTCGACGCTCCATCCGGCTTCTTCCAATGCTGCGATCACGAACTTTGACTCCCATCCCGGTCGCGCATAAACCAGTAAGCGCCGCACGACCGGGATTTGCGGCGAAGTTATGCTAGCGAACGAGCCGTTCTGTTGAGAAGTGAGCGGGCTGCCCGTGCGGAGCAGCAGCAACGCGGCGGTGGAAGCGGCGGACAGTGAGCCGTTTGATGCTGATGGGCCGGGACCAAAATTTATCGAATCCAGAACGCCGCCGTTGTCACTAACAAGCATCGAGCCGGGCGCTCCGGTAACCGAAACCAACACTCGCGATTTAGGATCCGCCGAGGATGTGGCGGAAATGGCGAGACCTTTGGCGTTGGTGCTGTCGGTCCAGGAAACTGTCGCGAAGCTATTGGCGAGCGCCGATATGGCGTATCGCGCTGACCGGGGCGGAATCGTCGCGAGTGGGAAATGCATTCGGAGCAAGGACGCGGATGACAGGGATGCCGCGGATGACGCGCGCTCCGCGTCAACTGCGCCTATCGCGCGCGAACTCGTCACCAGCGGGAGCAGCTCCCTTACCGCGCTCAGTCCGGAGGTGTCGCTCATCGATGCATTAGAAAAACGCACCTGAACGGTTGCATTGTCCATCTGAGCGGCACGTGGCCACACCCGAAAAAGCAGTGCGGCTATCGCAACGAACCCCAGCGTTCTAAGCGCGATCTCTGCGTAACGTCTCACAAGTCAACTTGTAAGAGCATAGACCACGATGTTCACGCCAAAACGCGTGTTGTCAACGGAAAGAAATCTCTTGTTATCGGGGTGATAGCTCCACTCGGAGCTGTAGTCCTTGTTGCTATAAAGCACAGAGATGCGATTGCCTTTCATTACCGCGTCCAGTTTCTCGTGAATGAGGTTATCGCCCCATCCATTCATCTCGTGCGAGGTTGTTGGCGGCCCTTCGAACTGGAAAAACGAGCGATACAACTCGTGTGTATTCGGCAACGGCGCTAATGGGCCCACGATTCGACGGACCTCGTCGCGCACTGTCTGATGAAACGCGCCGTCTACATCGTGATTGTGATCGTCGATGAACAACAATCCGCCCCGATCGAGATACGATTGGAGTATCTCCGTTTCCTTCCCGGTAAAGCGCACGGGCAAATGGCCCGTGAGATACAGAAGGGGATAGCGAAATGCATCTTCCGAGGAGAGGGAAACGTCAACGCCCTGCGGACGAACAAGGAGGCTGGTGTAACGTGCGATCGAATCGATGATGTTGGCGGGCACGAGCGGCGCGGAATCCCAGTCGCCAGATGCGTATTGGGCGGTGGCGAAAACAAATTGTTCGTTCTTCACCCCGTTCACTGGCGCGACACCGGACGCGACCAGAGGCCGGCCTCCACTCGTGTGACGCCGCCGAGTGCTTTGCGCGCTCGCAGAAGCGACGTAGTGAGATCACGCCGGGCGCGCAACGCGTCGAGAGCGGCGATCTGTGCATCGGCAAATGCGGGTGCATCGTCGACAGCTTCGAGGCGCAATACCGCAAGCGAATCGCGAGCCGCGGTGGCATCGCTGGCGAGGAGCTCGACCGCCACGAGTAGACGTTTCTCGCGAGCAGCGCCGCCAGCTGGAAGCGCGCGACGCTCCGAACGCAGGTTGGTGCTGCCGGTGTCTTTTCCGGCGAGGCGTACTTTCCCGATGTCGACGATTACAGCAGGAGGCTTGCCGCGCAGATAAATGCGTGTCGCGGTGCGCGCGCGCTCGAGCGCAGCGAGAGCAAGTTTCATATGTGGAATCGCCACACGCGTTTCGCCCTGTTCGAGCGCACGCCCGGCGTCCCACATTGCATTGTACGCCTCGAGTAACGGTCGATTGATGGCAATCACCGGCGAATCATCTCCCTCTTCGAGCATGCCCTGATCGTTTGTCCCGCCTGCCATCGCCAACTTACCGTTCACGAGGTCTACACCATGCTCATGTCCATCGTCCGCGGAATGCGAATGCTCGCCACCTGCTTCGCCCGCGAGACGCTGAAATACGACATCCCCAACCGCTTGGCGAAGGCGAGCCTGGTCTCTCGCAATTCGCTGAGATTCAGACAACAGGACACCACGCGAAACGTTCGGACGACGCGCTTCGAGTTTCTCCGTGAGCATGAGAAGCATGCGCTGGCTTAGCAAGGAACTGTCCACCGCTGGCGGAGGAGCAGGGTCGACCGCCACACTGTCATACTCCGATTCCCTCGCAATGCGAAACGATCGCGTTTCACTGCTTCCCGCTTCGCGGCCGCGCGCCGGGTTGGCGTCTCGCGCAACTGCCCGCACATGGATTACGTCGCCGCCAGCCAGCTTGAGCGCATCGAGATCGATCGCCGCTCGAATAGTAGCGTCTCTCGTTCCCCCAAAGCTTCGGGAACCGAGTCGCTCGGTTTTCGCGGTGAACCTTTCGCCTTCGCCGGTGCTGACGATCAACTCGAATGACGCAGATGCAAGACCAATGTCATCGTGAAGAGTTGCTACAAGCGGAATCCGGCCCGTGGCGCTCCGGAGCACACTGTCGCGTTGCGGTGCCTCGAGCGACAGGCGAGGAAGGGAATCACGATACGCGTCAACCAGCAGCAAGCGCGATTTCCCGCCTCGCGACGCGCGAAATTCCATCGAGCCTCTGTTTGCATCCAGTGTTGCTGTCCAACTGTCGTCAATTGCGTGCGCGGACGTGCTTGACG
>JBBSTN010000160.1:0-7816 GCA_038235845.1 Gemmatimonadales bacterium
GTAGCCGCACTTGATGCTCCGGTAAGGAGGCAGTCACAGGCGCCATCGGCCGAAGCTCGACGCAACAAGGAGCTGGAGCGTGAGCTCAGGCGAAAGGACAAGGCGCTTGCTGAGACTGCGGCGCTGCTGGTGCTGAAAAAAAAGTCCAGGCGATCTGGGGGGACGAGGACGATATCACGGACCCGAGGAGCGAGAGATGATTTGCGCACTGATCGAAGAGGCGGTCGAGAATGGTGCACGTCGATCAAGAGCCTGTCGCACTCTGGGGCTGTGTGCGCGTACGGTGGAGCGCTGGCGTGGCGCTAACCCTCAGGATGCACGAGAAGGCCCGCACACTCGACCGGCCAACAAGATCACAGACGAAGAGCGTGAGCGGATTCTTGCCATTGTGAACAGTGCTGCGTATCGCAACCTGTCGCCGAACCAGATCGTTCCAAGGCTTGCCGACGAGGGCTGCTATATCGCGTCAGAATCGACGATATACCGAATACTACGGGAAGAGTCGCAGATGGCGCATCGTGGTCGCGCTCGGTCACCTATAAAGCATGTGAAGCCAGTTCATGTGGCAACTGGTCCGAATCAAGTGTGGAGCTGGGATATCACCTATCTCAGAACTCCGGTGCGAGGTGTCTTTTCGTATCTCTATCTGATCATGGACATCTGGAGCCGGAAGATCATGGGATGGGCCGTGCATCCGGTGCAGGATGACGATCTCGCGTCAGCGCTCTTCGAGGCCACCTGCCAACGTCACCTGCTTGACCCGAGCGGAATCGTGCTGCACTCTGACAACGGTGGTCCGATGAAGGGAGCAACGATGGTGGTAACGCTCGAACGTCTCGGAGTAGTGCAGTCGTTAAGCAGACCTGGCGTGAGCGATGACAACCCGTACTCGGAAGCCCTTTTCCGCACCGTGAAGTACTGTCCAGCTTATCCGACAAAACCGTTTGCAGATCTTAGTGCAGCTATCCGCTGGGTAGAGTCATTCGTACGCTGGTACAACCACGAACATCGCCACAGCGGTATCTGCTTCGTGACACCGCAGGAGCGTCATACCGGTCGCGAAAAAGCAATCCTCGCCAAGCGTCACAAGGTGTACACAAAGGCTCGCGCGAAGAATCCAGAACGATGGACTGGAACGACTCGCAACTGGACAGCAGCAACGTCAGTCTATCTCAACCCCGAACAGGAGGTCGGAGCAGAGGCTCACAAAACAGCAGCATGACATTTCATGCGACAACTATATTGACACTCACCGGTTTGCCTATCCGTATTCGGTTGCCGCGATCGGCTTGGGAGGTACCGTTGTAGGGCTTGTAGCTTCGAGCATTCTGTATCGAACCGACATGGATGGACACGTCGTGGATTCGATCGCACTGCACTCGTACATTTCGACTTTAAGCCCGAAGAGCCCGGTGTATCTGGCCGCGGCTTTCTATCATTGGTCAACTGGCGCAATCATCGTCAATGTGTAGATGCGGAAATACCGTTGCAAAATGATACACGTCCCGCATTTTCGTTTCGGAGCGATACCTTGATAGTGGTGCAGAACATTGTCTCACCGAACGATTCGGCGAGCGCAAGGACGACGTTCCGAATGTACGAGGTACCACCCTGTTTGTGAGCGTCGCAACGCGGGCAAAAGACATGCCTTTGGGATTGAGCATCAGGAGACTACTAAACTACGCCGGTATGGCGGCATGCCACCTTCCCGAATATCTTGCTATGAGAAGGGAGAACAGTGACGAAATATTGTTTCTTTCTTTGCGAGATGGACATTAAGGAGATGTATCCCGCCAACGATCGCCAAGCACGATTGGCTTTCACGCCATCTGAAAGCATGAACTTATGAGAACTCAGCCATGAAGCGATTCACGATTTTGTTCCTCATCGCGACCGCTACTGCCGTCAATGCCTGTAGCAACGATGTGGGCCGAACGTCCCCATTCGTTCCGACACACGTGGCGGAGCTCGCTGGCGTGGCCAAAACGAATGCTGGTGCGCCGCTTGACTCCGTTCGTGTGGCCGTGGCACCTCTCACCGAACGACAAGGAGCATTTGGTAGTGCAGCGGCCACTACAGGCTCGGCAGGAACGTTCAGACTGTTGTTTGAGCGATTCGACCCGCATGTAAGTGCATCTCAAGCAGATACCGTCCGCGTGGTGATCACGGCGCAGGCGCTCAAGCGTTCCTTCGCAGGTCAGAGCGGCCAACCTGCGACCCGAAAGGACACTGTACTTTTAACGCTGCTCCCGTACGGTCAAACCCCCATTGTGGAAACGATTTCGTTCGCCTTCGCACCACCTTGAGCGTTACGTAAAACTTCAAGTGCGGTTTAGGCTGAATCATCATATTGGGCTCACGGGAGATCCCATGATTAGCGAAGACCAACGAGCTTCTCGCATGGCACTTCGAACTTTGTCCCTGCTGGCGACGGCACTCCTGATTTCCGCGCCACTTGCAGGCGCGCAAACCATTCGGGGTAGTATCGTCGACCGAAATGATCATTCGATCAGTGGAGTTCTTGTCGTCCTCCTCGACAGCTCTGGCACGGTCGTGGCACGAACGCTGGCGGGCGACGACGGCCAATATCTCCTGCGCACAACCTCACCCGGCGCGTATCGCGTGCGCACCCTTCGTATCGGTTTCTCACCGTTGATATCGCCGGTTATTACAATCGGGGAAGGTGAGACAAGAACTCACCGCGTTCTGCTCGACCAAGCGCGGGTACAACTTGTTTCGGTGACCACTACTGTCAAAAGCAGCTGTGGCCGACAGTCCTGCACTCGGCGAACGCTCAGCAACGACACTCTGCCCGGCAGAATCTTCGGCCGGGTCCGGTCTGGTAAAATGGACAGCGTGGGAACGCGCGGTATTTCAGTTTCTGCCACGTGGAATTCCTTCTCGGTACCAACTTCGCGAGGAGCGCAACTAAGCGTAACAGAACACGAGGCGGTTACCACGAGCACCGACTTCGGCGTGTATCGGTTTTGCAGCCTTCCCACCGAAAGCGAAATAATGCTACGCGCACAACCCGCGCGTGCGCGAGCCTTTCCCGCCACTGCTCGGCTCACAGAGCGTGAACCATTTGCAGCTGTCTCGCTGCTTATCGATACCGGCCAGATCGCGACAGCGGCGTTGACCGGACGCGTCACGTCTGACGAGTCAATTGCACTTAGAGGAGTTGAGATCACGATCCCGGAGCTTGCGCTATCAACCCGTTCGGACTCCTCGGGACGATTCAGAATCACCGACATCCGCCCCGGCAACTATGAGGTTGTGGCGCGAAACGTTGGATATGGCATCATGACCGCGAAGATTGAATTCACTCCGAATCACGACGAGGAGCGACGTATCGTGCTCAAGCGTCTTCCCGTTCTCGAGGAGGTGGAAATAAACTCTACATATCTCGACAGTCGACTTCGGGATTTCGAGACCCGGCGCAAAATCGGCAATGGCAGATTCTACACGCGCGACGATCTTGAAAAAGTCGGGGGCAGACCGTTGGCGGCTGTCATTGCAACGGTCTCCGGCGTACGAATGGCGGTTGGAGCTGGAAATAGCTCCTGGATTGCGAGTTCCCGGGTGCCTTCGGGGAACAAACCACTTGACGATCAGGATGTCCGACACGGAGCGCGAAAGCTGTGCTACGCTCATGTATATATCGATGGTCGGATTGTCTACGGCGGCGGAGATCGCGAGCCACTCTTCAATGCGAACTCGTTGAATGCAGACGATATCGAAGTGATGGAGTATTACGCCGGGCCAGGACAGACTCCTGCACAATATTCCAATCTCGGCGCTGTGTGTGGAGTGTTGGTTATCTGGACTCGCAGGCTGTGAGCGCAATCGTGTATTGCGACCATCTATCGCGTTACTTCCCTCGGCCCACACGAAAAAGCGTCACAGCTTGCTCACCGTCGTCGTTCTCCACAATCGCAAGCAGCATGGCTCGTTCAGCTTGTACAACACGCGCATTCCCCGGTAAAGAAGTGCGTAACGGTTGCGCCAAGCACACGTAAGTCACCCGTTGAAGCTCTCGAAGTCTCGCTGCTCGAAGAGCGACCTCTCATCGCTGTAGCTTCTCCATCGATTCGCAGTCGCATGATACGCTTCGCGTCACCGAATGTCATGCCGGCGCGAATGAATGGACCGGTTCGTCGATGGAGTCCGAGCTCCCCGCGCGGCGTCGCGCTTCCTACGGCAAATTCCAGATGTGGCCGTGATTGGGCGATTAACGGCGACGCGAGAATAGACGCGACGACAAGAACAACAGCTATACGAAACATGGGCTTTTTTTGAGGCACCTGGGCTCATCAAGATTGTGACGGATCGGAACCTCTTCGCCCGCGACGTGGATGTGTCTTCGACCGGGGAGTGGAGCGCGGCCGCGAGACGCTCACCTTGCAGTTTCGGGGTGCCGGATCCGGTATTGCGTCGAGCCATCCAACCCGTCGCCCATGCTGCGGCGGCGCCGAGTGCGGAATTGATCGCAATCGTTATCACAGGAACAACTTGCAATCTCACTTGCGGTTCGCCGATAACAGCCGCGCCAACACTGATCACAAGTCAGCTGTCTCCCGCAAGCGCGCCAGAGAGCGACCGGCGAACTCGTAGCCAGATTGTTGAGGCCACACCAGTCCGCCTACTATGACGACGAGTGCACCGATGGACGCCCACGCCGCCGTCCATGCAGCAGTAACACCCAGTGCACCGCGCAGCTTACGTAAGATGCTATGCATTGTGACTTTCTACGCCTCGCCTGATTGTGGACAGCGATTGATGAACAGTCTGATTGCTACACGATTCGTTGCTATTGTTCTCGGGTAGCGCGTCACTCGAAATTTGGTTCTGTCCATCTCTTTCCGCTGCCGTTCATAGCGAGGTATAAGAGTTTGTATCCACTGAATGCGCCAGGGCCAATTGATGACGAACGCTAAAGCCCACGAGTGGGAGTTCCGTCCGCGATTTCGCCGGCACGCGTTCGATTGGAGGTCGCAGCCGGCCATGAAGCGCATTAAGGAAGCGGTCTCCGAGATAAGGAAAGTCGCGCGCAAGGACAAGACCCTGGCGGCGCAAGGCGCGGTAATCTTCCTCGAGAAGGTGTCGCCCGCACTCGCGCACGTTGACAGCTCCTCCGGTGCCATCGGCTCGGCGGTCAACTATGCCATTGCGGCGCTGGTGGAAATCATTGCTGCAGCGCCGGCGGACGAGCAGACGCGCCAGAAGTGGCTCGAACGATTGTTTGCAGCCCACGACGCCGACGCAATCCCCTATATCGAGAAACTCACCGAGTATTGGGGGGAGCTCTGCGCATCCCCTGAAGTCGCGTCGCGTTGGGCCGATCAGCTTATCGGCGACACCCGCATGTCGCTCGGTCGGGATAAGCGCGAGGGGCGTCTCTATCACGGTAGTCTGGCGTGCCTGACGTCGCTCTACGCGGCGGGCCGGTACGACGACATGCTGGATGTCCTGGGGGACGAAAGCTTCTGGTATTACAAGCGCTGGGCGGTGAAGGCGCTGGCTGCGCAAGGTAAGAAGGCCGAGGCGATCGAACTTGCGGAGAGCAGTCGCAGCCCTTGGGCGAGCGATGATGACATCGATCGGCTTTGCGAGGAGATTCTGCTCTCGTCGGGTCTCGTCGAGGAGGCGTACAAGCGCTATGGTCTCCGGGCCAATCGGGCCGGTACGTACGGCGCCTGGTTTCGCGCCGTTGCGAAGAAGTATCCGCACAAGAAGCCGGCTGAGCTTCTCGAAGACCTCGTGACCGTGACCCCCGGCGAAGAAGGAAAGTGGTTCGCCGCCGCCAAGGATGCAGAGCTTTTTGACGCAGCCATAGCGCTAGCTAAACGGAGCCCAACTTCTCCGCCGACATTGACTCGGGCGGCTCGCGACTTCCAGGAGACGAAGCCCGCGTTTGCAATCGAAGCGGGCATGATCGCGTTGCACTGGCTCATGGAGGGTTACGGGTACGAGATTACGAAGTTGGATGTCATCGACGCATATTCCCACACGATGAAGGCCGCCGAGCACGCGGGTTGTGTGGAGGAGACGCGGGGGCGTATTCGCGAGGTGGTTTCACGCGAGTCGGCGGGGGCGAAATTCGTGGTCGAAGTACTGGGAAGGAAACTGCGGCTGAGGTAATGCAGTTTCGGGCTTGATCTTAGTGCGAGTAGCACACAAGCCTGCGTGCCTCATCGGTTCAGCAACGCGCTACGGAACTCCCGCAAAAATGTCCGCGAGGTCTATCGTAACCTCGGCGTTCGTGTCCGGCACCATCCAGCAGAGCGTCTCTGATACAGTTTCCGTTTTGCCCGATTGTCGGGATACTTCGATCGATCGTTGGCTGATGTCGACGATCCACACCTCCTTCACGCCGAGTGCGAGATACGCGCCGCGTTTGAGGTCGCGATCGTACACACGTGATGATCGGCTCAGAACCTCGACGGCGACCCAATGTTCGTCAATGAAACGCCAGTCAGTATCGATAGAGAACCGAAGGGGAATTACGAGTATGTCGGGCTGCAGTTGGGTCGACGGCGGCACTGAGATAGCCCCCGGGCCAACAACACGTGCAAGTCGCGGCGACCGAACTTGGACTTGCAGAGCAAACTGCAGCTCGGCTACGATGTGCTGATGAATCGCGCGCGGCGCCGGCGTCACGAGCAAAACTCCGTCGAGCAGCTCGTACCTATTTCCGTCGTCCGGGAAATTATCCAGGTCGCTGACGGTAAAGCGTGGAACGGTAATCGCCTTCGCCATTGCCATAGCTTAACCCTCTGAATGTGATCGTGTCCACTCGGCATTTGGCACGATGGGGTACGTCAACTGAAACACTTCATCAATTCATTGCGGACATCATCGATTGGCGGAACATGGAATGTCGTGCCGACGACTTCGTCGCTGGAACGAACCTACCCTTCCCCCTGCGGATCTCGGATGCGCATCAAACCGGCAAGGACCGCCTCGATCGCCTTCGGTTCGGGCGGCTTGACGAGATGGTGATCGAACCCGGCTTCGCTCGTGCGGCGACGGTCTTCCTTCTGCCCCCACCCGGTCAGCGCTGCCAGCACGGTCTTTCCCAAGCTAGGCTGTTGGCGCAAACGGCGTGCGACCTCGTACCCGTCCATCCCTGGCATCCCGATATCGAGAAACACCACGTCCGGAGTGTAGGCTTTCGTTATTTCCAGCGCCGCCGCGCCGCTGGAGGCGACCCGAACCTCGTGGCCTTTTAGCCCGAGCAGCATGGCGAGACTGTCGGCGGCGTCCAGGTTGTCGTCCACGATCAACAGACGATAACCCGAAGACGCTGGCGATTGGCGCACCAGCAGGCCGTGATCACCGGAGTGATCCGGGCCAGCCTCCTGGGCCGAAATCGGCAGTCGCACGATAAACTCGCTGCCTTGGCCCAGCCCCTCGCTCCGGGCTTCGACGGTCCCGTCGTGCATTTCCATGAGATTCTTCACCAGCGTCAAGCCGATGCCCAGCCCGCCCTGTGACTTCGTGGAAGCGTGGTCCACCTGCACGAACAGCTCAAAGATGCGGGGCAACATCTGCGGGCCGATGCCAATGCCGGTGTCCCGGACTCGCAGTTCCGCCGTGCCGCCGTCCCGTTCCGCCGTCAGCCACATTCGCCCGCCCGGCTCAGTGTACTTGGCAGCATTCGTCAACAAGTTGCCAACGACCTGGGCCAGTCGCACCGGATCGGCGTCGATGGGCAGCGATTCAGGCGGCAGGCGGATGCTCAACTGATGTCCTTGGGCGTCCATGAGCGGCTGGACCGTCTCGACCGCACGGGCGACGACGGCGGCGAGTTCGA
>JBBSTN010000161.1:0-7726 GCA_038235845.1 Gemmatimonadales bacterium
CTCGGCTCCGATAACCCGATCAGCCCATCGCCCATCATCCACCGCGTGATATGGCTGCATGCTTGCGATGACGCCCAAGTTCTTGAAGCGGGGAATATCGCTCGGCGAGATATGTTGTGCGTGTTCAATTCGAAAACGTCGATCGCGCTCGCCGTTTTCGCGGGCTACACGCTCGTAAATGTCGAGCTGAGTGCGTATCGCCCTGTCGCCGATCGCATGCACCGCCACCTGAAGCCCGGCCGAGTCGGCACTTTTTGTCCATGCGTACAGACTCTCCGGAGGAGTGACAAAAAATCCGCTGTCACCGGGAGAGTCGGTAAACGCCGCAAGCATCGCCGCAGTGTGCGACCCAAGCGACCCGTCCACGAAACCTTTTAGCCGGCCAATTCGCAACATTGCATCGCCGCGGCCACCCATCGAGATCGAGTCCGCCAGGCGCTTCCAATCCGACAGCGGCACCGAAGGCATTATTCGCGTATGGAGACGACCGGTTACCTGCAGACGGTGATACGCGGCAATGGCCTCCCATCCGTCCATGTCATGCACACTCGTCACACCACGAGCCGCCACATACGCCATCGCTGCCTCGATAGCCTGCTCCCACTCCGCGTCCGACAGTGGCGGTACATGCGTTTCCACAAGTGACATCGCGTTGTCCTTGAGTATGCCCGTGGGATTCCCTTCAGCATCCTTGACCACCATTCCGCCCGGCACCTCGGGCGTGTTAACGTCGACCCCCGCAAGCTTTAGAGCGAACGAATTGGCCAATGCCATGTGCCCGTCCAATCGGTTGATCCATACGGGATTGTCAGGCGTCACCGAGTCGATCCAGGCGCTCGTCGGGAGTTCTCCGCCCCAATTCTGATGATCCCAATCTCCGTTCCTGATCCAGGTACCCTTGGGAACGGAACTGGCGAATTTGGCAATCCGCTTCACGAACTCCACGGGGCTGTCGGCATCACGAAGCTGCACCGATGACAACGACAGGCCTCCAGTTGGGAAATGCACATGACTGTCGATGAATCCGGGTGCCACCATGCCACCCTTTGCGTCGATGATGCGCCCGGATGTTGCAAGCTTTCGGATTTCCTGCTCGGTACCTACCGCAAGGATCCTGTCATTGGCGATCGCGACTGCCTCGGCCCATGGTTTCGATTCGTCGCCCGTCCAGACTCTGGCGTTGACTATCGAAAGAGTTACCGCGGCTTTGTCGGCTTTGCCACAGGCCAGAAATGTCGCAACGCACGCGAGAATCGCCCCCCAAACTTGTGTCCGCTTTCTACTCGATCTGTTCATCTCTCAATCTTGCTCCTCCGCGCGTGTACATGCCATTGGCGCGGGTAGTACAATTCTTCATGAGTTCGCCCATGAGCCCACAACCGAACGCGCGAAAGGTCCTCCCGCGACCCACTCGGCGCACATTGATTCGCTTGATGGGTCTCGTAGTGCCTCTGGCTTTCAGTTTACTGATATTGCGTTGGCTGTCCCCCTGGCTGCCCTCCTTCGCGGTCTGGGTTGAATCGCTCGGAATCTGGGCGCCAGTCGCATACGTCGCCGCGTACATAACCGCAGTGGTTTTCATGCTTCCGGCGTTTCTGCTGATCATCGCAGGAGGCGCAGTGTTTGGTATCTGGTACGGCGCCGCCCTCGCCCTCACAGGTGCGATTGGCGGAGCAACCATTGCTTTCCTGGTCGCGCGTTATTGGGCGCGTGAACGAGTTGCCCGACACATTACCCGGAACCCTCTGCTGAACTCTCTGGACAATGCCATCGGGAAGAACGGGCTAAGACTTGTATTTCTACTTCGACTTTCGCCCGTCGTCCCCTTCGTGCTGACGAACTATGCGTTGGGAGCAACCCGTGTTCGTCTTCAGGACTTCCTGCTGGGCACAGTTGGGCTTGCCCCAATTGTTCTTACTTACGCAGCGCTGGGCAAGGTTTCCGGAGCCCAGGCAGTTGACGGCTCTAATCCGGTGTCAGTTACCGTGCTGGCCGTGGGTATCGCGGCAACGGTAATACTGGGTGTTCTGCTTACACGAATGGTTCAGAATGCGATAAGCGAAGCAGGGATTCGAACCGCGGAGCCGGCGCCCGACGGAGGCGCTGACGGCGCTATCTCTTTTCCATAGCGTCGCGAACGTCTAACAGAATTTCGAAGTACAACTGCTCACGGCGATACGCAAAATCGAGTTGTGCCATCGCGGAAGGGTCATCGGACTGCTGCGCGCGTTCGAATGCTTCTCGGTACATCTCTTCGAGGTTGGCAAGAATGCGTTCGCGGGAGCGGGACATGCGGAGGGCCTCCAGGGCCGACATGGTGAGACGAGGTGGCACATCGCTCGCGATCTGAACACTCTCCTCGAGATCGAGAAAGCGTGTCATACGCTTGAACAGAAGTCGCCGAGCATCGTCGGGAATATTCTTCACGGAGTACTTGCAGGGTGAAGCGAACTGAGATTTTTGCGCGCGACGGCCATCGCTGCGTTTACTGCGGGGAGGTCTTCGAACCCGCAGCGCTGACCGTTGACCACGTTCAACCGCGCGTAAAAGGCGGTGATGGGTCTGACGGCAACGTAGTGACTGCATGCAGAGGCTGCAACACGCTCAAAGGTTCGACTACCCTCCCCAGATTTCTGGCAGCCAATGCGGAGGCTCGCAGAAACTTCTTCGAACTTGCGACACATGTCTGGGCGAGACATCTGAAAGCCGTTGAAGAGGAGGAAGAGTCGATCAGGAATTCCGGCAAACACCGACGGCGAAAAGGGTGAAACTATGACCGGAAGCCTCTCGGTGAGCATCTCTCAGTCCGCGCGAAGCTCGTGGAACACATGATCCCATAAGACGTTTCCCAGCTTCAGATGCTCCACCACAATCCGCTCCAGCAGCTCCGGGGTTACTTCGGCGTACCATACACCTTCGGGATATACACAGACGATTGGTCCAGCTGCGCAGACACCAAGACAGGGCGCTTCGCTGCGCTTGACCCTTGTGGGGCCAAACAGAAGTCCTTCGCGCTGCAATAGCATCGCAAGCTGCGAGTATATGGCCCTCCCATCTCGCTCGGGAGAGCAGAACGCGCCGGTGCAAACCAGAACGTGCCGAGAGTACCGCTCCATTTCCGGCCGCATCAGCCCCTTATTCACGCCTGTGAGATTTCTCCCGTTCGCGTTTAGCGGCGCGCTCACGCAGAAGCAGGAAGATTCCCCGCATGGCGATGACGGTCCCCATTAGTGAAACTGCCATTCCCGGTCGCCCGGTGTGCTCCAGCCAACGAGCCGATCCAGCACTCGTAAGAAAACCGATGCCGGAGTAGAACAATCCGTGCAGCTCGTTGGAGCCCCATCGCCCGCTTTTGCGATGCAAAAAGGTAGAACCAAGCATCCACGCGCCGCCGGTTCCCACAAACGCCGCTGCCAGAGTCTCCCGATCCAATTGCATCCAGTTTCCTCCCATGGCCACTCGCAGGTTGATCGTCGCGAAAAATCGCGCGAGCCTGCGCAACCATTACGCCTCCTGGCTTTTCGTCAGGCTCTCATGAAGTTATCACAACGTCCCTCAGCACGCTGAAAAACGGCCCAGGCGTGACACACCCGCGCGACTTTGGCATAATTTGAGTGGTATGCACACCTATTTGACACGATCGACTGTCGCTGCCGCAAGCGCATCCCTGCTTCTGTTGGCAGCACCTGTCTCCGATCCGGATTTCGCTCGACTGGAGGCGCAGAGCCCGGCGAGCCGTGCGAAAAGTGAGATATCTGCGTTGCGCGCGCGACCGGAGGTAAAGGCCGCATTGAACCGTCTGGACTCCAAGGCCGACAGCATGGCACTCGGCCTCGCGGCGTTGGCCGCTATTGAGTCGCCTTCGGGGGCCGAGCACAAGCGAGCTGCAGAGGTGGCGCGAAGGATGCGCGAGATAGGCCTCACTGATGTGCGTATCGACTCCATGCCCAATGTCACCGGACGAATTCCCGGTAGGTCGGGTCGCTCGATTGTATTTGTTGCCACGCTCGATGATCTCGCATCGATCCCCGCGCTCCAGCGTGCCGCTCCACGACCGCCATACGTCGAAGGCAGTCAGGTCAGGGGCCCAGGCACCAATACCTCCGCTACGACCGAAGCCATGCTCGCGGCAGCAAAGGAACTCGTGGCAATGAATTTCAAACCCGAGCACGATCTTGTTTTCGCTGCGGTCGCACAGGAAGAAACTGGCCTGATTGGCATGAAGGCGCTGTACAGCCAATCGAACCCACGCACTTCGACCTTCATCGACATACTCGGTGACGGAAGTTCGATAACATATGGAGCCCTTGGTATCGACTGGTGGCGCATTATGGCGCGCGGCCCGGCCGGACATTCGCTCAATGGTGGATTACCCAACGTCAACCAGGCTATCGCCAGGGCGGTCGACCGCATCTTTGCCCTCCCACAGCCTGCACCATCGAACAATCCCACCCGTACCATTCTCAACATCGCGGTCTTGCGTAGCGGTGAATTGTTCAATCACAAACCCGACTCAGGATGGTTTTCGCTCGACGTACGCTCACTCGACGCGGCACGCATCGCCAGCAACGAGGAGGCGGTTCGCACCATTCTCCGAGAGGTGTCGTCGGAAACCGGCATCAAGTTGGAGATGACTCCGGTTCAGCTAACTCCGGGTGGTCAGATTGCAGGAGCGGATACATCGAGACTGGTGATGGCATCGGCAGAAATTGCACGCTCGCTGGGCCTGTCCCCAACGCTGGGAAATGCGGGTTCCGCCAACATGAATGTGCCTATTGCCGGCGGAACTCCCTCTATCGGTATTGGTGGAGAACGCGGTGGCGAACGCGGCAATCCCGGCGAGTTTGCTGATATTCCCGCAATGCTTCGAACCGCAAAACATGTATTTCTTCTTGGTTTGACACTCGGCGGCATAAACGGTGCTTCCCGCGGCCGACTGAACGACTGAATTGCTACTGCAATTGCTACTTTAGGAGTTCGGCACGCGAGACTGCAAGACTACCTCATCAGGACATGAATGATTCCATGACAGATACCGACACAGACAAAAAACTCGCAGGGCTTCCAGACCCTGTCGTTGCCGCCAAGGGATACGCGCATCCGGACCGTCTTGTTTCTACGGATTGGCTTGCAACAAATCTTTCTAATCCAGCTATTCGTCTGCTTGAATGCAACGAAGACGTGTTGCTATACGGCGTTGAACACATTCCTGGCGCGCAAAAACTCGATTGGCAAATCGATCTCAACGACGACACTGAGCGCGACTACATTAACGCGAGTCAGTTCGAAACCCTGTTTCGAAAACTCGGAATCGATAACAGCACCACTGTCATCCTTTACGGTGACAAGAGCAATTGGTGGGCTACCTATGCCTTCTGGGTATTCCGCCTGTTCGGCTTCGATAATGCGGTGATTCTCGACGGCGGCCGTGCGAAGTGGATAGCAGAGTCGCGGCCAACAACAACAGACGTTCCGTCCTACCATCAGTCATCGTTTGTTGCAGGGGTGCGAAACGACTCTGCGATCAGGGCGTTCATGTCTGACACGCTCGCACATATGAGCTCCGGTAAACCCATGATCGACGTACGCTCACCGCAGGAATACACCGGCGAGAAAACACACATGCCGGATTATCCTCAGGAAGGAACACTGCGTGGCGGTCACATTCCGGGCGCGGCGAACGTGCCATGGGCACGCGCCGCTGCGGCGGATGGAACGTTCAGGAGTGCAGCGGAACTCCGCGCGATTTACGAAGGCGAGGCGGGTCTGGCAATGGCTGATGATGTCGTGACATACTGCAGAATTGGAGAACGCTCATCGCATACTTGGTTCGTGCTCAAGTATCTGCTGGGCTACCAGAATGTGCGTAATTATGATGGTTCATGGACCGAGTGGGGTAACGCCGTGAAGGCACCGATAACAAAGGGAGAGCAGCGATGAAAGTGAGAGCGCAGCGATGACCGCAACGCCCGCAAGCTCGGTCGACCCAAACAACGCTGGCGCCGTCCCAGCGCCGAAACCGCCTGCCAGAGTTACAGTGACGTGGGCCGGGGAGCATCGCTTCGACGGCAAGAGACTAGGTGACTTCCCCGCAATTCGTCTTGACGCAAGCGGAAAAACCGGCCCATCACCAGTAGATGCTCTTCTTCTTGCCTTTGCAAGCTGCACATGCGTCGATGTCGTGGACATCCTCGAGAAGCGCAGAACGCCCGCACAATCATTAACTGTCGATGTCGCAGGCGATCGAGTTGCAGGCGTGCCGTCAAGAGTCACGGCGGTATTGCTGGCATACAACATCGAGGGTGAGAAAGTCGAACGAGTTCACGCCGAGCGAGCGATCGAACTGGCAATCACCAAGTATTGCTCAGTGCGCGATTCGCTCAACCCGGCGATCAGGATTCGATGGCAACTCACCCTCAATGGCGAACCTGGCCAGACACTCGGCGCAAGCGAGAGCAAGCCGGTTACTTCTCACCCACCGCGCGAGTAATCCACGCTACTGCGCGCGGATCCTTGATGCGTGCGAGCGAGTAGACGGCGGCTTTCCGAAGCTCGCGGTCGGGTAGCGTCTCCGCCATCTTGATGAGCGTCGGTACAGCTTCGTCCGCAGGGCGGCGGGCGATCGAGTAGATCGCCTGTTTCCGAAGCTCCCGATCACCCTCTTCGTATGCAATCGAATCCAGCTTTGCTGCAACTTTTTCACCCGCAACTTCGCCCAGCCAGTTGAGGGCTGAGCTGCGAATACCGGCAGACCTTTTACTGTCCGTCGCGATGCGCAACAACGTTGCAGTGCCTTCGATCGAATCGCCCAACGTTGCAGCGGACATCGCAGATCCGGCGATGCGGTCGTCGCCCTGCTCGGCCTGCGCGAGCAACCAACGTCCTGCTTCCGCCGCCGACACCGTGCCAAGGTCGGTAGCGCTCTGGTCAGTCTTCCACGTTCCACCCACGTACATCCTGATTTCCCGCGTCTGCCCTTGATCGCGGTTCACTACCAGACGAACCGGGCCGCGCTGGCAGGGGGGTTCGACGTCCTTGCCGCCGTTGTAGTTGTAAAACGATCCAGACACGCCGTTAGACCGGGATCGGTACCAGCTCCAGCCATCACCGCATACTCCTTCGCGAGCAGCAAACGACATTCGGACGGTACCTGTTTGTACGCCCGCCACCCTCGCTGCGATCGGGCCGTCGCGACTTCCCTGCGCATCGACAACCGTTGTCGATGCGCAAACCAGCACCGAAGCTACCGCAGCTAACGCCGATGCGACTGGCCGAAGTATGGCGCGTGTCATCTGTCGACAATCTCTTTCAACAACTCGATTGCGCGCGGATCGTTTGTGCGAGAGAGATAGGTCACCGCTTGCTTACGTAATTCCAGATTCTTTTCGTTGCGTGCGACATCGATCAACTTGTCGGTGCCGGCTCCGTCACGAAGGCTGGCAAGCACGCTTATGGCCTGCTTTCTGATCTCGACATCGTTTGACCCCCGGTCATAGATGGATGCGATTTGTGCGCTTGTTGCCCCGGCGTTCTGCAGTGCCCGTAGCGCCTGGCGTCGCGTGTCGACGTTCTCCCGATCGTTCTGTGCCACCGATGTCAGGAACTCGCGAGCCTCGTCATTCTTTTTGTTGGCGATGATCTGAATCACTCGTTCACGGAACCGCTGTTCATCGGCCTTACCGTAGACATCCTTGAGAAATGCCATGGCCTCATCAGACGTTCGACC
>JBBSTN010000162.1:0-7713 GCA_038235845.1 Gemmatimonadales bacterium
CTCGCACCAGCGCTCGTGACGCAGTTGCCTCCGGCCACCGATGGCGCCATAGCTCAGCTTCGCACCTTCGCGCGCTATGGTTCTCGCTCGGAAGGGCCCATACTACGCCTTGTCGCCGACAGCGCTCTTGCAGGCGATGGTCCGCCGCCTCATCTGGTCGACACACCTTTCGGACGTGAACTCGCGTGGAGCGTACCCCTGCTCGAATCTGGTGAGCAGCTCAGCGGCATTGTCACCGCAGTGGGGGGCGTAACCATGGCCACTTTCTGGGACTCTACTTCGACGCCCCGCTCGCGATGGACGACGATGACCGAGCAGCTACGCCTGGCGCTGGACAGCTCCCGCGCGGGCTTGTCCGAAAGTGCGCGACGCGAGCGACGTGTGAAGCCGGGAAGGGTTCAAAGCATAATGTCGGATAAGGGTCCGTTGCTTTTACAGCCTCTGTACTGGAATCGAGGCGACGGAACCGTCGTCGTGGCGCGCGTTGCTGTACTGTTCGAAGGGCGCGTCGGTGTTGGAATGTCAGCTGACGACGCGCTTTCGCGCGTTGGTCTGTCGGGCTACACTGACGCTCTGTCTCGCAACGACGAAGGATCTGTGGTCGAATCACGAGACGCGGCGGTGTCGCGCCTTTATGATGTTATGCGTCAGGCAGTCCGACGTGGCGACTGGTCGAGATTTGGTTCGGCGTTCGACAGTCTCGGATTGATTCTCGGAAAACCCCCGATGTGATTGATACCGACGCGGATGAAACACCCGGAAGGTTTGCAGCACTGATAATCCTCTAAACGGAGAGCGCGTGAATTTACATGAGTATCAGGCAAAGCAGTTAATGAGTGAGGCCGGAGTGAGCATTCCTCCCGGCGAGATTGCCACCACTCCGGAGCAGGCGGAGTCAATTGCCAGGAAGTATGGAAAAGCGGTGATGGTCAAGGCACAGGTGCATGCCGGCGGCCGGGGAAAAGCGGGCGGCGTGAAATTCTGCAAGACACCCGAAGATGCCAGAAAACAGGCTGCTAACATCCTCGGCATGACCATAAAGGATCTTGTTGTCGAAAAGGTTCTTGTTACCGTTGCCGCTGACATACGCTCTGAAGCATATGTCGGAATCATTGTTGACCGCGCCACGAAGAAGCCGGTTTTCATGGTGAGTGCAGCAGGTGGTATAGACATCGAAGAGGTAGCTGCAACTACTCCCGACAAGATTCTTTATCACCCGGTCGACACACGCTATGGACTTCAGGCATTTGAAGCCATGCGAATGGGGTTCTTTCTCTACGACGACGTGAAACTCGCTCGTCAGGCGTCGAAGATCATGCAGCAGCTTTACACGGCATTCATGAATGCCGGTTGCTCGCTGGCGGAAATCAATCCCCTCGTGCTTACGCCTGATAATCAGTTGGTCGCTGTAGACGGAAAGATGGTTATCGACGACAATGAACTCGATCGTCGAACAAACGTGGCCAATCTCCGCGATGATTCTTCCGAAGCGAGAAGCGAAGTGGATGCACGTAACGCCAACCTTACGTTCATCAAGCTGGATGGAAATGTGGGATGCGTAGTAAACGGCGCTGGATTGGCCATGGCGACGATGGATCTGGTGAAGTACTACGGCGGGGAGCCCGCGAACTTTCTTGATATCGGAGGTTCGTCCAACCCGGACAAGGTGGTCAACGCTCTTCGCATCATCACAGCGGACGACGCGGTCAAATGCATTCTGTTCAACATCTTTGGCGGCATCACCCGAACTGATGACGTAGCCAATGGAATAGTTACCGCCACAAAAGCAAATCCACTTAAGGTGCCAATCGTCATTCGACTGACCGGAACAAACGAGGAAATTGCGTTGAAGATACTTGAGGAGAATGGCTTCTCGGCGTCGTCCGACATGGATGCAGCAGTTCAGCGCGCAGTCGAACTCGCGACGAAAGGAGCGGCGGCATGAGCATCTTCATCGACAACGATACGCGATTGCTGGTGCAGGGAATAACCGGTCGCGACGGCTCATTCCATAGTAAACAGATGATGGAGTACGGCACGAAAGTGGTTGCCGGCGTCACCCCGGGGAAAGGCGGACAGCAGTTCGAAGAGTCGGTGCCGGTATTCGACACTGTGTTCGACGCAGTTGCCGCGACGGGTGCAAACACCTCGGTCATCTATGTACCGCCAATGTTTGCTGCTGACGCCATGATGGAGGCTGCTGCCGCTGGTATAAAGCTCATCGTCTGCATCACCGAAGGCGTGCCGGTGCTCGACATGACACGCGTTTATCCCTACATAGTGGAGCACGGCGCTCGCCTCATCGGACCAAACTGCCCCGGACTCATCACTCCGGGTAAGTCGAAGGTGGGCATCATTCCCGGCAATATCTGCACGCCTGGCAATGTTGGCGTGGTGAGTCGCTCCGGCACGCTCACGTATGAAATTGTTAACCAGCTGACCAAGGCAGGTATTGGCCAGAGCACCTGCGTAGGAATTGGCGGTGATCCAATCAACGGAACGAACTTCATTGACTGCCTCGCGGCCTTTGAAGCCGACCCGGATACCAAAGCAGTTGCGATGATGGGCGAAATTGGCGGAACGGACGAGCAGGAAGCAGCGAAGTTCGTCAAGGAGCATATGAAGAAGCCGGTGGTCGGATTCATTGCCGGACAGACAGCTCCTCCGGGACGTCGTATGGGCCATGCGGGTGCAATCATATCTGGATCTGAAGGCACTGCCGCGGAAAAGATTGAATCGTTTGAAGCGGCCGGGATGGGTGTTGCAAAACGGCCTGTCGACTTTGTCGACCTGGTCCGCGCGCGCCTTTCCTGAACAATTAATCCTACGATTGACAGGGGCGTCCGGTGAGCAATGCACAACCACGTCTGGCCGACTTCATCAGGCCTGCGGCGATCCGGATGCCACTTTCATCGTCGACACTGGCCGACGCAGCGAACGAGCTTTGCAACGCGCTACACGATGCAGGTGCGTTGATCAACGTCATGTTATTGCGGGAACGAATCGAGGAAGCTCGCATCGAGAACGTGGTCGGGTTGAGCGACCGCGCCTTCGTGTTGCATTATCGCACTGACGCCGTCGACGAAATCGTCGTGTCCATTGGTATCTCTTCGCAGCCAATTCGCCGCGAGCTCGCCGACGAGGAAATTCAGCTCGCACGAGTTGTTGTTCTCATATGCTCGCCGCCTAGAAAGATCGCCCGCCATCTCCAGCTCGTGGGTGCGTTTGTCCGGCTGCTGTCCCGGGTAGAGGTAGTGGAAGAGCTGCTGGGTGCAGGGACAGTTGACGAAGTCGTAAAACTGGCACCGTTTCTAAACTTCGAAGTGCCTGCGCAGCTCTCCGTTCGTGAACTCATGACCGAGCGGCCGCGAAGCATTGATCCAGACGCTCCGCTTCGAGCCGCAGTGCTCGATATGGTGAGAGCCGGCCTGGGTGGTCTGCCCGTAGTGGACGGTGACAATCGGGTGATCGGCATCCTGAGTGAGCGCGAACTCTTGCGCGATCTGCTCAGCCACTATCTTCCACGGGCTGGAGGTGCTCCAGCTTCTCTGCCGCCGTCGTCGAGCCAACGCAAGGTGCGGGATCTCATGACCCGGCAGGTGATGTGTGTGGCGCCTGAGCAGCCGTTGGCTGAAGTCGCTTCCCTAATGCTAAATAAGGATGTCGACCGCGTTCCAGTCGTTAAAGATGGTCGGCTGGTGGGCTTTCTCACGCGTAGCGACATTGTTCGCAAGCTGATCGGGCCCTGACGGCGTGTGCAGCAAGCTGAGCAGCGTTTCTCGGTATCTTAATTCATTATGACATCAACCAGTTCAAGGGATATGACCCAGGCTTCTGATAAACCCGGCACGGCGGGAAAACGTACCCTCACGATTGTAAAACCCGATGCGTTCAGCGCAGGGAAGGCTGGACTTATCATCGCACTCCTGGAAAAATCGGGTTTTGTGATTAAGGCTGCCAGAGTTGTGCACCTCACGGAAAGTCAGGCGGGGCAGTTTTATGCGGTGCACAAGGGCCGTCCATTCTACTCTGAACTTGTGAATTTCATGTCCAGTGGGCCCTGCATGCCGTTGGTTCTGGAGCGGCATGATGCGGTTTCGACTCTTCGTACGGTCATCGGAGCCACCGACCCAGCCGAGGCAGCCGAGGGAACAGTGCGAAAATTGTATGCCGAGTCGAAGGGGAAGAATGCCATCCACGCGTCTGACTCCGACGAGAATGCTTCCGTCGAAGCATCATTCTTCTTCGCTGCCTCAGAAATTTTGTAACTCGGCGCCCCAGCGCGAGTTGAACGTGGAAGCTCGACCGTCGGCCTGCTAGTCGGACCTTGTAAAAGAGTCGCCGACGTTCTACGTTTGATGGCTATGCTGTGCTTTGACATCAGGAGTCTCGAGAACCGTGCGGCCAACGTCGACGCGAACCTTGAGCATTCCGATCAGGTCTGGGAAAGCGATGACATTCGTCCCAATGAGCCCGGAATCTCCGTGGCTGGAAGGGTGTCCAGCGCTGGGAGAGGCCGGTTTTATTTCAGCGGCACGATTGCTGGAGAAGCGGTTTCGGAATGTCGAAGATGTCTTATTGAAGTTAGTTCGTCGGTTTTTGAAGAGTTGCAGCTTCTTTTTGTCGAGTCAGGTGAAGACGAGGCAGATGAAGCTGATGTATTTTCCATTCCCGCTGGGTCGCGGGAGCTCGACCTTCGCCCTGCTTTGAGGGAGGAATGGCTGTTGGCCGTTCCTGCATTCCCGCTTTGCAAGGAAGCTTGTCTCGGGCTTTGTTCGACCTGTGGCGCCGACCGTAACGCCGGAGAGTGTAGTTGTAGTCCGGTGGCTGATCCTCGCTGGGCGGGGTTGCGCGATGTGCGTAACTCCAAGTCCCAGTGATACTTATCGTCTCAAACATCAGGTCAGAGTAACATGGCCGTACCAAAGCGACGTACGTCGAAAAGAAGAAAAAGAGCACGCAATACTCACAAGACCGCGCCCGCGATCGTGATACAAACGTGCCCCCAATGCGGCACCATGAAGCGTCCGCATCGTGTGTGTGCGGAGTGTGGCTTCTACGCGGGCGAGCAGCGGGTCGCGGCGCAGGAAGCGTAGGCTTGGCGCGCATCGCCGTGGATGCGATGGGGGGCGACTTCGCCCCTCACGCTCCCATTGCGGGGGCCCTCCACGCGCTGGCCGCTTTAGCTCCACAACACGAGGTTGAACTCGTCGGCAGGTCCGATGTGATCGAAGCCGAGATCGACGCGCAGCTCCAAGGCGAGTTGTCGCACTTGTCGCATCATCGTACCCGGCTTCACATCATTGAGGCACCCGAAGTTATCGGCATGTCAGATGCACCCCGGGTGGCGCTTAGGGGGAAGACCAACAGCTCGATGGTGATCGGAGTGAGACGTGTAGCCGACGGCCATGCCCACGGCTTTGTCTCTGCCGGAAACACAGGCGCGCAGATGGCTGCATCGCTTGCCGCGCTGCGACTGCAATCGGGGCTATCGAGACCAGCCATCGGGACCATTTTCCCCACTGCGGGAAGGCCCATGCTCGTACTGGATTCTGGCGCCAACGTCGACTGCTCGGCGAAAGAGCTTGTCCAGTTTGCACGCATTGGAACTGTCTACGCGCGGGCTCTCCTCGGTAGGGTGAATCCGGCGGTTGGTTTGCTTTCCATCGGAGAAGAGCCGGAGAAGGGAAACACTGTCGTTAAAGAAGCTCATGCCCTCCTTGCGCAAAGCGACGTAAATTTTATCGGCAACGTAGAAGGGCGTGACATTCCGCACGGGTTCTGCGATCGCGGACAGGTGGACGTGGTCGTCTGCGACGGTTTTGTCGGCAATGTCCTTCTCAAGTTTTACGAGAGCATCGCACCTATGGTCATCGGAATGGTTTCTGAAGTTCTCAATGCAGACGCACGGGAGGTTGCCCGCTCACTCTCCATCCTGGATTCGGACGAGTACGGAGGGGCGCCGCTACTGGGCGTCGGAGGAGTATCAATAATTTCCCATGGACGCAGCTCTCCCCGGGCCCTCAAGAACGCAATACGCGTTGCAGTGCGAGCAGTGGAAACCAATATGGTCGAGGAGATTGGTCGCCAGCTGGAGCACGGAGACAGAGCCAAGGCCATGCCGGAACTCGGCTTGAGCGTATGAAACGACCTTACGCGTACATAGCAGGCACCGGAAGAGCGGTTCCGCGGAATGTCATGACCAATGACGACATCGCGGCGCTTGGCGTCGAGACCAACGACGCCTGGATTCAGGAGCGCACCGGCATCCGCCAGCGCTACATCGCGCGCGACGGCGAATCCGTGAAGTCCATGTCCGCCGAAGCTGCGCTTGCGGCGATGAAAAAAGCGGACGTACAGCCTGGCGAAATAGACGTCATCATCCTGGGCACCGCATCGCCGGATCGGCTGCTGCCGGCAACGGCAGTCGAGTTGCAGTCCACCCTTGGGTGCACACGCGCCGCATCATTCGACCTCGCGGCGGCATGCTCTGGATGGCTCTACGGCATTATTGTGGGCGAATCCCTTATCCAATCAGGAAGCGCCGAGACGGTGCTCGTGATAGGTGCCGAGAAGTTGAGTTCGATCGTCGACTGGACCGACCGGAACACATGTATACTTTTTGCCGACGGCGCGGGGGCAACCATTCTTCGCCGCACTCGGAGAGAGCCAAGCCGCAGTCAGAAAGGAATACTATCAAGTTTCATGCGTTCGGACGGAGCCTTGGCGGAGCTGCTCTGGCGTCCCGCCGGCGGCGGCATCGAACCCTTCGACACGCTCACAGAGGAAAACAAGAGTCGCCAGTATGTTCGCATGGCCGGACGTGACGTCTTCAAGCACGCCGTTCGTGCCATGGCTGAAGCTTCCGATCGGGCGCTCGATGCGGCAAAGCTGACTGCAGCAGACGTCGATCTCATGATTCCACACCAAGCCAACGTTCGCATCATCGAAGCGACGGCCAAGCACGCCGGTCTCCCCATGGAAAAGGTGTTTGTGAACGTCGACAAGTACGGAAATACGTCCGCGGCATCTATTCCAATCGCCTTGGACGATGCGATCGAACAGGGTCGCGTAAAAGAAGGATCGACGGTGTTGTTTACCGCATTTGGCGCCGGATTCACGTGGGGCTCACTCGTCGTACGCTTTTGAAAGCATCGCGAGTCGCACCGCAGTCTCTCCAGAACTGAACTAGCCACCGTACCCCATGGATTTTGTGCTGTTGATGCCCGGACAGGGCTCCCAGAAGTCTGGAATGGCGAAAGACGTGTGCAGCGCCTTTCCGGAAGCTCGACGTGTATTTGACGCTGTCGATGATGCCGTGGGCGCTTCCATAAGCTCACTCGCATTCGAGGGGCCGGCCGACGTGCTTACTCAGACCATCAATGCGCAGCCTGCTCTCCTGGGGCACAGCGCCGCGGTATGGGCAGTGGTAAAAACCGAAATTGGTCAATTTGTTCGCGGCGCGGCTGGACACTCTCTGGGCGAATTTTCCGCGTATCATGCGGCCGGTTCTCTTACGGTGAGCGACTCGGCCCGAGTAGTTCGGACACGCGGACGACTCATGTTTGAGCAGGGGAAGGCCAGACCCGGTACCATGGCAGCCATAATCGCCGACGAATCGATTCCGATCGAAGCGATCTGCGAGCAGGCTACCCGCGAAACCGCGCTGGTGGTACCGGCCAATTTCAATAGCCCGGGCCAGGTCGTCATTTC
>JBBSTN010000163.1:0-7663 GCA_038235845.1 Gemmatimonadales bacterium
CACGGGTAAGGTCGTAAAGGCTACAGGTAATCGCACTGATGCTTCGGGCGATGCAGTATCGATCACTGCAAAGACGTTTGTGCTCGCCGGCGGATTCGTATGGTCGCCGCATCTTCTCCTGCTGTCACAAAGCCCGTCTTACCCCAACGGACTCGCCAACAAAAATGGTATGGTTGGGCGTTATCTCGCTGGTCATCGGAATGTCAACGCATACTTGCGCCTGCCGATGGAGTTGTATCCGGGCATCAACGCTCAGCATTCACTGGTATCGAAAAAGTTCATGCGTCCGGGCAAGAGCGGAAAGTACCTGCGTCATGATCTTAGAATCTGGGAATCGAGTGTTGGTCGCGAACCGCGCATGCGAGGGGATGATGGCGAAATGCTCATAGGTGATGCGATGCTAAACGATTGGAAAGGGCGAGCAAAAGGTGCGACGGCGCGCGTTCGAGCTTACTACGACGTACTACCCGACGCCGACAGCAGGCTTACACTCGACGCCACACATAGAAATCGTTTTGGCGATCCTATGCCCAATCTCACGTTTCGCGACTCACCAGAGAGCGCCGCACTGAAAGACTGGCAGCAGGAGTCAATCAGAAATCTTTTTCGTGAAATGGCCCGCGCGGGTAACGGCGAAATACTTCGCATGGAAAACAGCGTAAACGATCTCGGACAGGAGCATCCAGGTGGCGGGTGCCGCATGGGGACAGACCCCGCTAGTAGCGTTGTCGACGCCCATGGGCGTGCGCACGGCCACGAAAATCTCTGGGTTGCCGGTGCGCCTTCACACGTTACTGCAGGTTGCTGCAACGGGACGCTCACATTTGTCGCTGTTGGCCTGCGTACCGCGTCAGCCATTGCCCGTGAATGATAGCTCCTCACCCTCTGGAATTCTGAGATCTGGACCGTGCATGAGGCCCACCATGTCGCTACGACGAATCATGATGCTGGCCAGAAGACTGATTGCCACCGTCACAAACATGTAGATGCCTACCGACAAACCTGTTTTCGTGCGGTTCACAAGCCAGGTGGCAATCGCGGGGGCAAAACCTCCGCCGAGGATCGCTCCGAGCGCATATGCTATTGATGCACCACTGTAGCGCACCTTTGTTGGAAACAGGCTGGCGAAAAGTGCCGACTGGGCACCGTAGGAAAGACCGAGTGTGATGGTGAGGACAAGAGAAGCCAGAGCGATAAGCATTACATTCGCCGTATCCACCATCAGCATGAACGGCACACTCCATATCAGCATGGCAGTGAAGCCAATGATGAAGATCTTTCGCGCGCCGATACGGTCGGCAACCCTACCGGAATAGAGAATCGCGGCTAGCCATGTGAACGATCCGAGAATCACGATGGATAGAATTGTCGAGCGAGGCAGCTTGAGCGTGCTGGTCGCATACGAAAGCAGGAACGAAAGGAATATGTAACCGACCATGTTGTTCGCCAGGAACGTCCCAGCAGCGATGATGACAGGTCGCTTGTGATCGGTCATTACCTGACTCAGCGGCGCGCGCGCATCACGATTGGAAGCTTTCATTTCGGCAAACACCGGGCTCTCATTGACCCGATTCCTTATGTAAAACCCGAGCGCGATGAGAACAACGCTGAGCAGAAACGGAACTCGCCATCCCCATGAGAGGAACTGCTCGTCCGTAGTGAGCGAGGTCATGAGGAGAAACACGCCGGTAGCGAGAATCAGTCCAAGTGGTACACCTACCTGCGGAGCAGAGCCGTACAACGCGCGCTTTTCCCTTGGAGCATGCTCGACGGACATCAGTGCTGCACCCGCCCACTCACCGCCGGCGCTGAATCCCTGAAGACAGCGCATCAAGACAAGCAGGAGCGGCGCTCCGATCCCAATCTGGCTGTAGGTGGGCAGTAGACCTACCGCAACGGTGGCGCCTCCCATCACACCCAGGGTAAGAACAAGCATCTTCTTTCGACCAAGCCTGTCACCATAGTGTCCCGCAACGGCGCTACCAAATGGACGCGCGAGGAAAGTCACACCAAGTGTGGACAACGCGAGTAGCTGTTGCTGAACAGGATCGAACGAAGTAAAAAACTGACTTCCGAATACCAGCGCAGCCGAAGTGCTGTAAATGAAGTAATCGTACCACTCGATGGTGGTTCCTATAGCACTGGCGGCAAGCACCCGCCGCTTTTCCCTGAGTTTTTCGATGGAGCTGTTCGCGGGCATTCTTGTGAAGTTCGTGTGAAGGTGAGATATCGGAATACAATCGTAGTATTGTTTACGTAGTCGAAATCGGCTACGGCAACAGGACAGCCCATTCAGGCGACATGACACAGTATGTCTCAGCACCAACTGACGCGAGCGGGAAGTTCAAATTTCCGTGATTCAGGTCAAGATGGACTTATTCACCGCGCATTCCTTCGCGGTGAGGGCTTTACGCACGCCGAGGTTCGTCGTTGGCCCGTAATCGGAATTTGTTCGAGCTGGAGCGAACTCAATCCCTGTAATGCGGGGCTCCAGGAGCTCGCGGAACTAGTTAAGAGAGGCGTCGAGTCGTCAGGCGGACTCGCGCTCGAGTTTCCCACCATCTCGATTTCCGAACCGTTTACACGCCCCTCAAGCCTCTATCTTCGCAACCTTATGTCGATGGACGTCGAGGAGATGATTTCGAGCTCGCCGATCGACGGAGTTGTTTTGCTTGCCGGTTGTGACAAGACGGTTCCAGCGGCTCTCATGGGCGCAGTCAGCGCAAACAAGCCAACCATCATGGTGACGGCAGGGCCACGACCAGTCCCGTGTCATAATGGCCTTCCCATGACCATCGACGATCTGTGGCCGGCATGCGAGGCGCGCAGGCTCGGCCGCGTAAGCGACGCCGAGTGGGACGCCCTCGAAGGCCAGATCAATACCGGCGTGGGCACGTGCAACGTGATGGGTACGGCTATCACCATGGCAGCGATTGCGGAACTGCTTGGATTCGCACTGCCCGGGTCAGCGCTCGCGCCTGCAACAAGCGAGAAGCGCAACGAAATTGCACATGCGTCAGGAGCACAGATTGTCGAAACAGTCAAAGCGAATCGACTGCCAGAGGGTCTGGTCAATCCGGCTACGCTCGAGAATGCGTTCAGGGTGGTTTGCGCCCTCGGCGGATCCACCAATGCAATGATTCATCTCGAAGCGATTGCCGGTCGCAATTCCATAACTATTGGCAGTCACGTGTTTGCACGCTGGGCAGACGACACGCCATGGGTAGCGGACGTCAAGCCCGGTGGCCGTTATCTCCTGTCGGATCTCGAAGAAGCGGGCGGTGTTCCGGCGGTTGCGAAACGCATCGCAGACACCTTGACTCTTTCAGCGGTAGCCGCAGATGGCTCGAGCTGGCGCGACGTGGTTGGCAAAGTGGAGAGCCGCCTGCACAACTGTATTGCTCCATCCGAGCGCGGGTTGTCGACGCGCGGCAGCATCTGTGTGGTGCATGGAAGTCTTGCACCCCGCGGTGCGGTTCTCAAAACAGCGGGCACTTCCGAACCACGACTTCTGCACCATCGAGGGCGCGCAATGGTATTTGATGGGTTGAACGATCTTCACGCACGCATCGATGATCCGGACCTCGATGTAGACGAGAACAGCATTCTCGTGCTTCGGGGACTCGGCGTTACAGGCGCTCCCGGAATGCCCGAAGTAGGTCACATACCTATTCCCGCCAGACTCGCACGTGAAGGTGTTCGCGACATGCTGCGGATTTCCGACGCACGTATGAGTGGCACTGCCACCGGCACGATTGTGCTGCATGTGACTCCCGAAGCAGCAGCGGGTGGTGCGCTGGGAATCATCCAAAGCGGTGACGAGATTGAGTTGGACGTCACCCATCGTGCTCTTAACCACTTCCTCTCCGTCCAGGAACTTGCCCGTCGAGGGGCCACTGCACCCGCGGCAACTGCGGTCAGAGGCTACGGATGGCTGCATCAGAAGCACGCGCTCCAACCCGACTTCGGTTGCGACTTTGATTTTCTCCGCGGCGATTTCGCGACAGGTGCTCCATGACTACTCGTATCGGCTTTCTTGGTGCTGGCGCGATGGGTGGGCCGATGGTGTTACGACTTTTGCAAAGCGGATGTGTAGTGAACGTGTGGTCGAGAGCTCCGGAAACTCGCGCTCATCTATCTCGTGCAGGAGCCCGGGTATCAGCAGTCCTCGGCGACGCGGTCAGAGGTGCTGGCATTGTCATCGGCTGCCTCCACGACACCCGCGTCACGCGCGAAACTTATCTGGGCAAAGACGGCGTACTTTCGCTGGCAAGTGCTGGACAGACAATGGTGGAACATGGCACGTTCGACCCGTCGCTAGCTACCGAGCTTGCAGATGCATTTGAATCTGTCGGCTGTTCGTTCCTCGACATTCCCGTTTCCGGTGGCCCTGAAGGTGCGCGAGACGGCACGCTAGTGGCGATGGCGGGCGGTTCGGAGAGCGCACTGAGTGCCGCTCGGGCGACGATCGAATCTTACGCTCTCCAGCTCCAACATGTCGGACCATCGGGAAGTGGTCAGCGTCTCAAGCTTATCAACCAGCTTCTTGTGAGCGTGCACGTAGTAGCGGCGGCGGAGGCAACTGCTCTCGCTAAGCGCGCTGGAATAGATATCAGTGTGGCCCGAACAGTGTTGATGGGTGGCTGGGCTGCGAGTACGATGCTTGACCGTGTTTTAAGTCGAGCTGGCAACGCGGACTTTGACGATTCCGGTGCGACTATCGGCAAACTTGCGGAAGTACAGCCACTCATCTCGACGATGCTGGAGCAAAGCGAGATGAATAGCGCGCTTCTCCCACCGACGCGTGCATCGTTTGACGCAGCAATCGCGAGTGGCGACGCTGATCTCGATGTTGCGGCAATGGTGAAACTATTTCAGGCAGGATAACAGCCATGAAGACAGCCATCGTGACCGGCTCGTCAAGCGGAATAGGAGCAGCCATTGCACGTGTGCTCCACGCCAACGATTGGCGTGTTGTATGCAACGGCTACAATGACGAGCAGGCGGGCCAAACTCTCGCGGAGAGTATGCCGCAGTCGATTTATGTCGATGCCGACGTGAGCATGTATGCTGGAGCGGAACAGCTCGTGAATCGAACCTTCGAGGAATTCGGTCAGATCGACGCTATCATCAACAACGCCGGCATCGCGAAACGCATCGCTCACAATGATCTTGACGCAGTAAGCGACGAGTTCTGGGATCGGGTGATGAACGTCAATCTGAAAGGCCCGTGGAATGTCGTGAAGGCCGCGCGCGCGCATCTCGCAACAACCCGAGGGCAGGTGGTCAATGTCGCGTCCATTGCGGGGTTTACTCCAGTGGGCAGTTCCGTACCCTATTCGGTTTCAAAAGCGGGAGTAGTGCAGCTCACCCGATTGCTTGCCAAATCGCTGGCGCCCGAAATTCGTGTGAATGCCGTGGCGCCCGGATACATCGACACTCCTCTTACCGAGAGTTGGGCCGAGCTTCGCCAACATGTGATCTCCAGCGCACCGGCTCGCCGGGTGGGGAAACCAGAGGACGTCGCCAACGCGGTATTGGCGCTGCTGGGGCTCGATTATGTCACGGGAGCAATCCTGCCGGTCGACGGCGGCCTGTCGCTGCTCTAGGCTTTTGTAACATGGCAAATATGACCGTTCGCGGTGTATCTCTCTATTCGTACCTTTTCGCAACATCTTGAACCACTACTCCTGCCCCCTCCTGATGCTGCTTCGACTGAACGATTGTGTTAAGGGTCTCTCGAGCGCCTCACTTCTCGCCCTCGCGCTGAGCGCAACTGCACCTGCGTACGCCGGGTGGATTCCCATCGCGGCGAGCGTCTCGGCACAAGCGCCTGTCCGTCAGATGACTTCCGATGACTACGCACGCGCCGAGAAGTTCCTTGGTTACAACACCACGGCGCTGGTAACCAACTCCGTCATACAGCCGACCTGGTTACCAGGCGATCGATTCTGGTACAGGGTTCGTCAGGCCGACGGAAGCTCTCCAATGATTATCGTCGATCCTGCGAAAGGCACGAAAACAAGCTGCGCAACAAACGCTGCAGCTTGCTCAACCATCAACCCTCCCAGCACGAATTCCGTAGCGCCACGCCGGCCGCGAGCGCGTGTACCGGAGTCGATTTCGCCAGATGGCCAGAAGGCAGTGTTCATACGTGCGTGGAACCTCTGGCTTCGCGATGTCGAAACGAATGTCGAAACGCAACTGACCTACGATGGCGTTACCGATTTCGGTTACGCTACCGACAACGCCGGATGGATTCATTCCGAGCGGCCCATCGTACTCTGGTCTTCCGATTCGAAAAAGCTCGCGACATTTCAACAGGATCAGCGCGGAGTGGGCGAGATGTATCTCGTGTCCACGAGAGCGGGCCATCCCGAGCTCAAAGCCTGGAAGTATCCACTTCCGGGAGACAGTGTGGTCTCGACCATCCAGCGCGTGATCGTCGATCTTTCCGGCGTCAAACCAGGTGTGGTTCGAATGAAGATGCCGCCCGACCAGCATCGCTCGTCTGTCTGCGATCATATCACCTGCTCAAACGGCGAACTCGCTGACACGCAATGGTATCCGGACGGGTCGAAGCTGGCGTTTCTCTCGAACTCGCGTGACCACAAGGTCGCCACACTCAGAGTTGCCGATGCGTCCACCGGCGATGTACGCGACGTGCTCAGAGAAGAGGTTAAGACCCAGTTCGAGTCGGGAGACAACGTCCCCAACTGGCGCGTGCTGCCCGCCAGCAACGAGGTGATCTGGTTTTCCGAGCGCGATGACTGGGGACAGCTTTACATGTATGATCTCGGAAGCGGCGCGCTCAAATACAAGATCACGAGCGGCGTCGGGAACGTATCATCGATTTCGCGTATCGATCCGCGATCTCGCCAGCTCTGGTTTGTCGGCAACGGAAAGGAAGCCGATATCGACCCGTACTTTCACATGTACTATCGAATCGGGCTCGATGGCAAAGGCTTGAAGCTTCTGACTCCGGAGGATGGCGATCACAACGTCACGCTATCGCCCTCGGGTGATTTTTTCATTGACAGCTGGTCACGTCCTGATCTCCCACCGACGTCTGTTGTCCGCGACGCGCAGTCGGGGAAGCTCCTCGTGACACTCGAACGCGGGGATATATCGAAACTGGTTGCGTCGGGATGGAAGCCGCCAACGCGAATCACCGTGAAGGCACGCGACGGAAAGACTGACCTGTACGGTTTGATGTACACTCCGACATCACTCGATTCGGCAAAGAAGTATCCCATCATCAACTACATCTATCCTGGCCCGCAGGCCGGAAGTGTAGGCTCACGTACCTTCAGCTCGGCGCGCAGCGACCACCAGGCGCTCGCCGAACTGGGCTTCGTAGTGGTACAGATCGACGGCATGGGCACACCGATGCGCTCCAAATCGTTTCACGATGCCTACTACGGCCGCATGAGCGACAACACGTTGCCTGATCAGGTTGCGGGCATGAAGGAATTGGCGAATCGATACAAATTTATCGATATCGACAATGTCGGGATCTGGGGCCACTCCGGGGGCGGTTTTGCCACTGTCAGCGCAATGTTTCAGTATCCGGACTTTTTCAAAGTGGGCATCGCCGAATCCGGCAATCATGACAATCGTGTCTACGAAGACGATTGGGGCGAGCGTTATCAGGGCTTGCTTA
>JBBSTN010000164.1:0-7627 GCA_038235845.1 Gemmatimonadales bacterium
GACTGTTCAGCAAGTCTGTCACGTATCCAGGTGTGACGTCGTTTGCAGTTGACGTTACCGCCACACTGTCACGTATCCACGTGTGACGTCAGTTGCAGTTGACGGTAACGCCCCACTGTCACCTATCCACGTGTGACGTCGGTTGCAGTTGACGGTAACGCACCACTGTCACGTATCCACGTGTGATGTCGCTCGCAATTACCCGCTCAGGATATCGCCTTTATCCCAACCTTGGGCGGAATGAATATCGGTGGTAACCCCAGCTCCTGCAGCAGCGAATTCAACCCCTTGATCTCATTGGCTTCAATCTGCTGGAGCTTCTCGAGTTGAACATCAACCTTCCCACCCAGCTCCTGTAGTATTTCACCGTGCTGCTTGTTGGGTGCAGCATCCTGACCAATCACCTGACTGTTCAACGACAGCATCATGTTGTAAAGCTTGATCGGAAAATGAAGTGTCGCCTGGTCATCGTGATTGTACCAGTCGACCAGCTCCGTGCGCACTGTCTCGAGCTGCGACCGCACCGGCTTTGATGCGTCCTTCACTCGCTTGGCGTACGGCTGTTCGCTGCTCTGATCGACGCGGACATCGATCTGCTTTTGAACGTCCTCGATGCGAGCGAAGGCTTCTCCAATCTGATTGATTCGTGCCTGCACTTTAAGACCGATATCGAGTTGCGCCTGAAGATCTGCCGACGTTGCGTCAAGACGCGGATCGAGCTTCACCGCAAAAGTCCGCGTCATCGTATCGCGACCGACGATCAGCCTGACCGTGTAACGTTCACCCGGCACCACCGTTGGTCCGCTGAATGAACCCATGTCATTGACGACATTTTTGATCCGTTTTGCTTCCGGATACTGAAGATTCCACCAGAAGCGATTGCCGCCCGCACGAGTAGTGACGATTGAGTCGGAAGCGAAAAATGCCATGGAATCGGCTCGCGCAGCCTTTCGAACGGAATCTGATACAGCCAGTGAATCGAGAGATGCCACTCGAACGGCCGGCGTCTTGGTCTTCAGGGAGTCCTTCACGTCGACCGTGCGATCACCGCCAGCTACGACCTCGCCCATATTCGAGGCGCGCGTAGAATCCGACGCTGTCGACGACGATGCTTTGCTGGTGAACTTTCGAACAACGAAACCAGTTGGATCAACGAACTCGATGCTGACCTTGTCCTTTGGCGTATCGCGGAACCAGTAGTCGACCAGCACGCCGTCGTATGGGTTCTCACCGTTGGTGCGTCCACCGCCGTGACCGCCGCTGTACCGGTACGCAATTGCCGGCTGGAAAAGATGTGAATTCTTTGAGAGAACAGAATCGTACATCTGGCGGATGGGCGAGATGTCATCCAATGCCCAGAAGGCCCGGCCATGCGTTGCGACGACTATGTCGTTGTCTTTGACGCGAAGATCGCGTACGCTCGCACGGGGAAGGTTGAGTTGAAGAGTTTCCCATTTCGCGCCATCGTTAAGCGAAACAAATACACCGATCTCCGTCGCGGCGAACAAGAGCCCCTTGCGCATCGGATCTTCGCGGATGCTTCGAGCGTAGGCGCCGACAGGAATGTCCGCATCTATGCGAGTCCATGTTTTGCCGTAGTCGGCTGTCCGATAGAAATACGGACGGAAATCGTCGAGCTGATAGCGCGTCGCCGACATATACGCCACCGCAGGATCGTGCGGGCTCGGCTCGATTCCAGTAATGCGAGTGTGCTTCGCCATTCCCCTCGGAGTTACCTCTTCCCAGGACGTTCCTCCGTTACGCGTAATGTGCACCCGCCCGTCATCCGACCCTGCCCACAGCAACCCCTTTGTTATCGGAGACTCATCGAGCGCGTAGATGGTTGCGTACCACTCTGTTCCCGTCATGTCATAGTGCACGGGCCCACCGGTAGGACCCATGGTGGCGGTATCCGCATAGGAAAGGTCGGGAGAAATCTTTTCCCAGCTTCGTCCTTCGGTTGTCGATCGCCAGACATTCTGCGACGCGGCGTAGAGAATGTTCGGGTCATGACGCGAAAGCATCACAGGAAATGTCCACTGAAACCGGTTGGGAACGTCCTTCACTGCAATTCCGTCGAAGTTGTTCAACCAGATCGCAACGTCACGTTTTTGCTGTGTACGATTGTCGTGCCGCGAGAGCATACCGGTGTAGCAACCACCGTAGGTGATCTGGGGATTGCGCGGATCTACCGCAATGTGCGCGTTCTCGCATCCGGCAACCGGAAACCAATCGCGATCACCAATCGCGCCGAAATCCGATCGCGAAGCAATCGATACAGTGCTGTTGTCCTGTTGCGCGCCGTAAATGCGGTAGGGCCATTGGTTGTCGGTGATGACATGATAGAACTGTGCAGTAGGCTGGTTGTTTATACTCGACCATGTGCGGCCGCCGTCCAAAGAAATGGTACCACCACCGTCGTTGCCGTTGATCAAACGACTCGGGTCTTTGGGGTCGACCCACATGATATGTGTGTCCCCGTGCGGCACTCGCACCCGCGAAAATGTGCGACCCGCATCGATCGACTTCCATACGCCGAGGTTCATCACGTACAGGGTGTTCTCGTTGAGCGGGTCGGCAGTGACCGCGCTGTAGTACCACGGTCGGATTTGAAACTGCTGCTGACCATTCGTGCGCGACCATGTATCGCCGCCATCGTCCGATCTGAATATTCCACCAAGCGTGTCCTTCGCTTCGATGCTGGCAAACACTCGGCGTGAATTCGCTGGTGAAACCGCCACACCGATCTTGCCTAGCGGAGCCTTGGGCATGCCAGGGTTTGTGGAGATATCAGTCCATGTATCGCCACCGTCAGTGCTTTTCCACAATCCGCTTCGTCCTCCGCCGGCTTCCATGCCCCACGGCGATCGCTGAAACTTCCACATCGACGCAAACAGTATTCGCGGATTAGTCGGATCCATTGAGAGATCCGTAGCGCCCGTCGAATCGTTGATGAACAAAATCTTCTTCCACGTTTTGCCGCCATCTTTCGTGCGGAATATTCCTCGCTCGGCATTTGGACCGAAGGCGTGACCGATCGCCGCGACGTACGCGATATCCGGGTCGGAGGGATGCACGCGAACCGTGGTTATCTGATGCGTTTCCGCGAGACCAAGATGCGTCCAGGTTTCACCAGCGTCAGTGCTGCGATAAACACCGGTTCCATAAGTGAGATCTTCTCGGAGCTGCGATTCACCTGTCCCGACGTAAATAACGTTCGGGTCGGACGGAGCTACCGCTACCGCTCCCACCGATGAAATATCACTCTTGCCGTCGGTGATATTTTCCCAGCTGGCGCCGGCATTTGTGGTCTTCCACACGCCGCCGTTGACTGCTCCGAAGTAGAAGACAAGAGGTTTGGTGGGATCACCCGCAACCGCGTCCACTCGTCCGCCACGAAAGGGGCCAATCAGACGCCAGCGCAGTGACTTGAATTTCTTATCGGTCGCGCCGGGGTCGGTGTAGAGACTCGGATTGTACCCGCCGCTGCCCGACCCTCCCGTCGCGGATGCGCTCGAGCTTCGCTGCGCGTGAGCGGATGTGGGCGAAATGCTCAGCATCGCCACAGCGGCGATAAGGATGGCGGACAAACACGGGGCCGTATCTTTTGTGGCCAGCAGCAGGCGACGAATTGTGTGCATCCTGAAAGTAAGGACCGTCCCTCCGGCAAGGGAAGGAATCGCCGGCTGAATTCAGCTTCCGCGGTATGATGAATTGTGGCTTACATAGTCACATCAGCGGAGCTGCGTTGCGGGAACCGCGCTCTTGTCCCACACGAAACGCTTGAAAAACGCCCCCATTCGCTCGAACGTATTCACCCAGTTGCTGTGAATCATCGACTCGTGAAGATCATCGGGAATGACCATTAGCTCATAGTAGATATTTCGCGCTCGGAGTAGTTGAACCAATCCCACCGTTTGCGCGAAGTCCACGTTTCGGTCGTCGTCGCCATGCACCAGAAATACCGGCGATTTCCAGCCGTCGATCGCTCCTATGGCAGATGATCTAAAGGCAAGACTTGCAGTGTCGAGCTGGTTCCCGTAGAGGTGAACACCTGCCAGGTCTCCGCCGGCAACGAAAATATCAGAGTTCCGCGCAAGCGCTTGAGACGTGAGCAGCCCGCCATAAGAAAGGCCCCAGATTCCAATACGCTTGGCATCTACGTCCGCACGTTGTTGCAAATATTTCGCGCCAGCAATTACATCCTGATACTCGGAGTTGCCGCGCGCCTGCGTCTTTTCGGCATTGCGAAACGAATTGCCGTATCCAACTCCACTACGGTAGTTGATTGACAACACCACGTAACCCTGGCTCGCCAGCCACTGATTGTAGGCATACGCCCAGTGGTAGAATTGCATGTAGTGGTAGCCCGGGAGCATTTGCCGTACCGGGCCGCCATGTACGAACACCATTGCTGGTCTCTTCTCGCCAGCTTTGAGGTCGGCCGGCAGGAAAAGCTGATTGTGAATCTCGAGCCCGTCAACTGCCTTGGTGATTACAATTTCCGGTACGACATGCGCGGCCGTGGGGAACTCCTTGCCAAGAAGAGGGAAAATCACCTTGGGCGCCCCCCCCGATGCAGGTACCAACGCAATCGAAGCCGGCGTGCGGGCGCCCAGGTAGATGACCGCTATGTCTTTGCCATTGGCTAGCGGCTGTGGATAGGTCTCGATTCCGTCGCCCGTGGATAGGCGAACCGGCGTTCCGCCAGAAGTGGACACAGCCCAGATGTGTCGCCGCTCGATGTCGCTTGCATTTGTACTGTAATAGAGAGTGCCGCCATCCTTGGACAGCGCGAGCGAGGTCGCGTTCTCGATCAGTCCGTTCGTGGGTGTAAGGAGCTTTGGTTCTCCGCCATCAAGCGGCAGTGTGAACCATCGATCCCATTCGTCATTCGGCACGTTGACCGGGAAGATGAGATTATTGCCGGCCCACACCATATTGTTCGCGCTCGTGAACACGCTATCGCGGGGCGCGTTGTGCCAGATTTCGTGGGCCTCGCCCGAAGCCGCGTCAGCGACCATAAGCTTGAGCGTGTGGCCGCCGGGAAATTCAGACCGGTAAAAACCGGGAGACGCAATGAGACTGTTCCGGCTGCTGTCGCGAGTGCGGGCTGGATTTGCTCCTCCGCGCCCGCCGCCAGCGCCGCCGCATCCGCTCGCGGGATTCTGGCCGGTTGCAATCGAACTCCCGGGGTTCGATGCGGGGCCGGGCGGGTTGCCGATTCCACCCTGTCCCGTCTGGGACTGATTTCCGAACGCAGCGCCGGGACGACGATGAAATGCGAGCTGCTTCCCGTCAGAAGACCACGCGGGCCCCGCATCGCAATCGACGCTCGGCGAGACATACGTCAGCTTTCGGGAATTCACCTCGTAGACAGCCACAAAAGAATGATTTTCACGGTCACTTACAAACGCTATCTTCGATCCATCGGGTGACCACCGAGCCCCACCGTTTCTGCCCCATGCCCGAATGAATGGAACGCCGCCCGTGTCCATCGCGGTTGTCGGAGCATTTGCTGACGCATTTGCTGACGCATTTGCCGGAGATCTCGGCAGAGCTCGCGACACTCTCGCGCGATAGATCTGACCATCTTTCACAAAAAGCACAAATCGCCCATCGGGGGAAAGCTCCGGGTTTGCTCCCTCAGCGACGCGCCAGGCTGCACCGCCAGAAGAGCGAACCGCCCATATGGCTCGCTCGGCGCCCGCTGCATCATGCGAGGGGTTCGCGACCCATCCGAATCGGTTTGGCGCAGAGCCGCGAACAAAGACAATCATTGATCCGTCGTCCGATATCTCGACGTCGGTGAGATCGACGCCATCGTCCTCGAGAAACTTTGTGACCCGCACAGGATTGAACGATGGTGCAGTGGCTGTGTAGACGTTCCTCAGTCCCTTGTCATATGCCATCCACGCCACACGATCGGCTTTCTTAGCTG
Source organism: Gemmatimonadales bacterium (assembly GCA_038235845.1). Classification (GTDB taxonomy): domain Bacteria; phylum Gemmatimonadota; class Gemmatimonadetes; order Gemmatimonadales; family Gemmatimonadaceae; genus Gemmatimonas. The sequence continues at coordinate 5,942 of JBBSTN010000164.1, forward strand.
ATACAAGGGTGAGAGGAGACGCCGGCGAGAGAAAGTCGGCGACAGATGGTTTGGATGTAGTGGATTGCGCTGTCAGCACGCACGCTGAGCACGACAGAATAATTCCAATCCGAACGATCCCCGCGTTTAGTTGCTTCATAGCTCTTCCCGAAAAAAGATTCACTGTAGATTCACTGTAGATTCACGCAGACTTACGAAGATTCACCCGATGAACCGGCGAGTATGTAAACGTCAAACGACCGTCAAACGACAACCAACCAAACTCCGTGATGACAAAACTTGCACCATACACTGCGATCGCACTGATAGCTGCGCTGAGCTCTGCTCCTCAGCCGCTCAAGGCGCAGGTTCATACTGCTGATCCTGCGAAAAGAGGAATTGCGCTGAGCGAATTTCCGCGTTTTGTGAAGTTGGCCGAGAACGTTTATGGATACGAAGAGATAAGGGCGCCCGGGTTCACGACGGTGAGTCTTGTTGTAGTGGGCGCAAACGGCGTTCTCATTGCCGATGCGCAAGGAAGTGTTGAAGCGACGCGGACGATGCTAGACAAGATTCGAACACTTACGCCACGACCCGTCAAGTGGTACGTGGTGGGATCTGATCATGGTGACCATACTGCGGGAAACAGCGAGTTGCCAAAGGACGTCCGCTATATCGTTCATGCGACGTCGCTGGCGCAGCTCAAGCGCGATTCAGCTGCCGCAACTCCGCCTCGCGAGGTAGTGGTGCCAACGTCGGCCATGAAGGCTAACTCGGAAACGATCGATGTGGGCGGCAAGCGTGTGGTCGTGCGATTTCTCGGGCGGGCTCACACCGGAGGAGATCTTATGCTGGAGATCCCTGAAGATGGGATTCTTTTCATGAGTGAAGCTTTTCTCAATCGCGTCTTTCCTGCGATGCGCTCAGCGTACCCCAGTGAGTGGGTGGCGATGGTTGATAAAGCGTTGGCCATGCCAGGTATCAAGCGTTTTGTTGCGGGACATGGCTTTATAGAGAGCCCGGCGAGATCACGCGAGGAGCTGGTAGCGTATCGCGACGCCATGAAGGCAGTGATTGCCGAGGTGAAGAAGCTTCACGACAGCGGCATGAGCGTGGACGAAGCGGTTAAGGTGGCAAAGTTTGGGGAGTACGGTGACTGGTTTCTCGCCGACTCGCAGCAACCGATCGCCGTACGGAGGATCTACGACGAGTTGAACGGGAAACTGCGGTAACCGAGTTGGGTTGGGTTGGGTTGGCGAGCTTATCGCGCCTCTCACGACTGTTGCGGTTGCTGAAGTCTGGAGTATTCGCACCTCACGGCTCACGTCGGACACTCGAGCCTCGAAGTTCGACCTTCACAGTTCGTCGAATGTCGTAAGGATGCTGGCGCTGGCGAAGCACCTCAGGCTCGAGTTTCCGACTTGAGCCATGAGGGGAGCGGATGGATGCGTCGGAATACAGCTGCTCGCGGGTAAATGGTGATGGGATCTACACGGAAGAAGTTGAGAGTTCGTCATGTCGAACCACAACGAACTCAAGGTGTGGAAAAGGTCCCACGCACTGGTCGTGCGAATTCATCTAGCTGCGCGTAGTTTTCCGTCAAAAGGTGCGCCGGGGCTCAAATCTCAGCTGCTGCGGGCTGTGGCCGCAATTCCTGCCAACATCGCCGAGGGATCCGGACAGTCGTCCGACGCACAGTTTATTCGA
>JBBSTN010000165.1:0-7615 GCA_038235845.1 Gemmatimonadales bacterium
GCCTCTTCGATCAGTGCGCAAATCATCTCTCGCTCCTCGGGTCCGTGATATCGTCCTCGTCCCCCCAGATCTCCCGGACTTTTTTTTTGAGCACCAGCAACGCCGCAGTTTCAGCGAGCGCTTTATCCTTGCGCCTGAGCTCACGCTCCAGCTCCTTGTTTCGTCGAGCTTCGGCCGATGGCGCCTGTGACTGCCTCCTTACCGGCGCGTCAAGCGCGGCTACTGCCGCCATGCGCCATTCGATGAGCTGGGCTTCGTGCAATCCTTCACGACGGAGGAAAGATCCAAGTTCTGTCTCGCTGAGCCCCTGAGCCGCAGTCACCAGCCGGAGCTTCTCAGTACCACTCCACTTCTCTTTTGCCTGCCGCTTCACTTTCGGCACTGATGGTTTCGTCATGCCTTGTACACTACGAGCTTCACGAAGCCAGCGGGAGAGCGTTTCCTGCGACACACCAACTTCTGCTGAAAGCCTGTTAGCGCTCACTGCACCCGGGCCCACCATTCTCTGAACTGCACGGGCCCTGAACTGATCGTTAAATCGAAGCACTGTTAAAATCTTCCCTGCCCCCGGAACTGGTCAAATGATAGAAGTTGAAACTCTCTTCATACGACAACTATCCTGACACAGGGGGTTGCAATTCAAAGTGCCTACCCAGCCGAAGAGTACGACCTAAAGTCACGGCTACTTCTTCGTCTACAATGACTAATAGTTTGCACGACCCGTCCGGGGTAGATCATCGTTCTACTGAGTGCTGGCGGACGATACAGCCTTGATATCACCTGCAATTTGGCGCCGACTTATGCCAAGCGCGAGAAGCGGCACAATTATCCATTGTAGAAGTGGGCTGAGACCCGTTCCAAAAGGTGGCACCAGCGGCATGAGTTCGGAATACGTCCAGCGCAAAGAAATTCTGGTATAGTAATATTCAAAGCTCACGGTGAGGGCGATACCGACCGCTAAATACAGCATTACATGCCATAGCTTCGGACCCATAAGCCAATATCGAGATCGCGTCGCAATACTGGTCACAATGAACGCAGTCAACGCAAAGCCAACATCACCAAAGGTCGCGGACATGCAAACCTTGATGCCGTCCCAATGGTTCATGTCGACCATGCCAGCATAGGTAGGCGCCTGCACAAACTCCCATACCAAATGAAGCAGAAATGAAAATGCGCAGATATTAAACTCGGGCAAATTTATTATTGCTCTTGTCGCGTTTCTCATGACACCTCCAAGCAAATCAATACAGGCCCGAGCTTGCGGGATGGCAAGCTTTACTACCCGTAAATCGCTCTGATGGCGTCTGGTACACCGTCCAATTTGCGATCGAGCTTATAAACGATATTACGATCAGCCAGACACTCGTGCCATCATGCGATGCTCTTCATCCGCGAAAACTCCGATCTCCACAAGTGTTGCCTATGCGGCGGTATCCGGAGCATCTGACAGTTGTCGCGATACTCGCCGAACGGTCAGATCTGCACGATCTTGCCCATGAATAGAACTGTTCCAGTAAGACGTTCGCGCAGCACAAATACAAACGGTCGATCGACATGCATTATCGGTGTAACCCCGGCCGACGTCAGAGAAACACCTGTGACAGTGACAGCCGCCGCTTCAGTGCCTTCTTCGTCAACCGCAACAAACGTGTTTTGTTTGACGAACTCGATAAACAACCTGTCGCCCAGCGGGCTCGCTGCCATCCCGGTAAAATTCGCACGCCCGTCGACAAATGGTATTTGCATGCCGAGTGCTTTCAGGTCTTCCTTGAATTGCCGTTCGTAATTGACGGTGAACTTTGGCAGCCAGAAATCCACCTTTATGGTACGGTAACCCTCCGTCGAAAACGCTGACTGGGGAAGTGCGAGTGCAAAGGTGTTGATATCGACGCCTGCCGCAGGAAGCAAAACATCCATTACGAACGCACCATTCCCATACGGCATCTCAACAGCCTGGAAACCCGCCCCTTGCATGTATGCGAGCGAGTCGGATCGCTTCATCATGAGGACAGTTGAATTACCCCGAGCTCCGTTGAACCGTGTATCGACCGTCTGCTCAGGGTCAAACCTGGATCGCCAGCTCCCCTTGAAGTAGATAGCATTGATCAGAAACATCACATGGTCGCCGGTAATTTCGTCGAGCACTTTGGGTATTCGCTGATTGGTTGCGTCATTCGCCCAGCCATTGATCGTCGAGAGTGCGGCCTGCTGATTGTTGAAATCGAGACCACGCACGGTCGCACCGAAATACTTCTTCGTGCTATCGAAGAACGCTTGCCGAAATGGAAAATCCTGACGGTACCAGATCGAATTCGCCACCTTCATCTGAACCTGCGGATCGAGCGAAAGCAGCAACTCGACCAGGGAACGGTAACCCGCGTTGATCTCGGCCATCGAGGAGCCCGTAAACTGAAGCGCATCCCGCATCTCGCTGTAGGTCAGCGCCGCAGCACCATTCATGGTCATTCCCAGAGAGAACGATGCACTCAAGGGTGAAATGAACACGTTCGAGTCGCGGGGTATGCGGTTCACCTCATTCCAGAGTGTGAAAGAAAAGCGGTTGGATGCATCCCGAACTTTGACTTCGGACTGCGTCAATGCCCTGGGCAGCCCAGCGAGTTCGGAGGGTTGGCTATGCGGCTCGGTTGCGCCACGAAAACAGGCCTGCAAGATCGTCGCGGTTGCCAGCAGAGTAACGGCCGCACTGAGCCGGCGCGCGATCGATAAAGCGATTGTACAAGGTGGTTTCATGAGATTCACCTGGGTTACAGGACAAGTTGAGTTATTCAGTATACCAAACAATAGCTGGGCGGGATGAGGTCACCCGACGCTCGCCTCCTGGGGGCGATCACAGCGACCTTGCTCGCGCAGCCGTATATCATTAAGCCGTGTATCTGACTCGTCGCTTTCGGGCGTTTGCCTTGATCTTCGCCATTTGGCAGGCAGCTTCGCTGCCAGTCGCGGCGTGGGTCGATGCGACTATCCAGCAAAGCGCGACCGAGGCGCAGGCCCAGTTTGGCCGAGTACACACTGAGGAACAGGGGACACACCATGCCTGGGCTCACCACGGCCACGATTGTGCGGTGTGCACGGTCATCGCGAACTCCCCCGACGCGCCTACCGCAGGGTCGCCGGTAACGGCGACCTCGGCGCAGTTTTTCTCGACGCACCAGGTGCTGGCGGGGCCGCACTACGGCGCGCAGCGCCGTCAGGCCCAACCCCGAGCGCCGCCGGAACTAGTCCAGGCGTGAACCAGCGCGGGTGGCCTCCGGCCGCCCGCGTAACCGGCTAACGCAAGCCAGCCGCATCATCCGGCGCGGGAGTTTACGTGCCATCGCTGGTGCAGGAGTGTGCGCACACAGCAGAGGAGCATCGCTCCCTGCGCACGTTCCAACACCCGCGCCGATGTAGCGCTCTTGTATGCACGCAAGCCAACACGCAAGCGCTAGCGCACGAACAAACACACAACGCCGCCTCCGGCGGCCTACTTCCGGACGCAACCCGCCGATCGGTTCGCGTCCCAGTCTACGGCCAGCGGCTGCCCTCCGGCAACCGTCCTTCAAGGGTTCGCATGAACGCTCGCTCAAAGCCTGCGCACGCCCAGGCAACGAATTCGGTAGGCAACCCAATCGCCCGGTTGCTGCCGACGCACCGGTCGCCCCAATGGGCGTCTCGCCTCACCGGCGCAAGCGTCGTGGCAACAGTCAGTACCGTCGTCTTCGCCACTGTCGTCGCACTCTGCTGCCACGTCAACCTGCTCTCGGCGCAAACGACACCGCCTGTAAAACCGTCGCCGCTGCTCACCGCAGCGCCAAGGTTTACTCCCACTCCCGACACTCTTCAACCGCCGTCGCCCGGCTCGCCTACCGATCCGCTGCGTCAAAACGGACAGATCCTGCGAGTCACCCGTGCCGAAGCAATCAGACTTGCGCTCGCCCAAAACCCGACACTCGCCGTCGCCCGCGAGCAAACCGCACAGGCACGCGCAAGACTCCGCCAGGCGGTGGAGATTCCCGAACCGACATTCGGCGCCAGTCTACTCGGCCAACCAGGTGTGCTCCACCCTCACCAAGGCAGCGAAACCGATCTCGGTGTCGGCATAACCATACCGTTTCCGACAAAATTCAAACTGCGGGCGCAGGCCGCTCGAGGGGAGATTGGGCAGTACGAGGCCACCTACGGCCTGCAGAGATACGAGATAGTTGTGGCCACCAATGAGGCCTACGACTCGCTTCTGGTCTCCCTCATGCATCGGCGGGATCTGGAAGAAGCCAAACGCCTCACGCAGGATTTTCTCACCCGTACGCAGGCCCGCTTCAACGCGGGTACGGTTCCAAAACTCGACGTCATCAAGGCCCAAGTCTCCGTCGCACAGGCGGAGAACGATCTCATCGCCAATGAACGCGGAGTGGCCAGTGCGCGCACTGCACTCAACCGGCTCCTGGCCCGCGTTCTGGGCGCTCCCATCGAAGCTGCTGACAGCTTGGAGGTGCCCGACGCTGTGCCGGAATTGCAAAGTCTGATGTCTCTCGCAATGGATAACCGCGAAGAGCTTCGTGGCCTGGAAGCGGCGCGCGCTGGTGCACGCGCTTCTGAGCGACTGGCAAAACAGTATTATCTGCCCGACGTTGGGTTGAGTGTCAGCCGCAACAACATCTACGGAAACCCGCTCGAATACAGCACCGGAATTTCATTCGGCATTCCGTTCCCGTGGCAGCACAACCGCGGCGAGCTGGCCGAGCTTCGTTCGCGGCAGCGGGAGATCGAGGCGCAATACCGGGATGTGCTCGGACAGGTGCAACAAGACCTTGGCGACGCATACGCTAACGCAACGATCGCGTTAAGACAGGTAGTCTACCTGAGAGATGAACTGCTTCCGTCGGCGCGCGATGCTTATCGCGCTGTGGCCGCCAGCTATTCGCTCGGCGGCTCTTCATCGCTCGAAGTAATCGACGCTCAACGCACACTTCTCGATGCACAAACGCAGTACGCCACAGCGCTCGGCGCAGTGAACGATGCTGCTGCCAATCTCGAGCGCGCCGTGGGTGCGCCACTCTCCTCGGTCTCCAACGCTCGCCAAGGCAGCCCACGATGAAAGCTCATTCTTCACCTAAACGAATCATGACTTCTCGTCCCGTCGTCAACCTGCACGCAGTCACCATCGCACTACTCTTTTCGCTTGGTTGTTCCGCGGGAGATAGCGCGCGAGACAACGTCGGTGCGCGAGACAGCTCCGGCGCCATCGCTGCAAACGGTTCGAATCGCGCTGGAACTACCGGCGACGAGGGTGCGGGGGACACGCGTGCGCCTGTTACGCTCACAGAAGCGCAACGCGCCCGGCTCAAGGTAGAGCCGGTATCGTCAGTCGAATTCGAGCCATCTCTGGTAACAAATGGAACCGTCGCGTTCAATGGTGATGTGTCGACGGAAATTCTCGCATCGATTTCCGGGCCGGTTACACGGATTCTCGCTGAGCCCGGGGCGACAGTGGCCAGAGGGCAACAGCTTGCCCTCGTTTCATCACCGGACTTCGCGCTCGCGGTTGCAACATTCCGCAAGGCGCAGGGCGCGGCTATACAAGCGCGACGTGTGGCGGATCTTGACCAGGAGCTCTGGAAGAACGACGCCATCGCGCGGCGAGATCTCGAACAGGCTCAGGTGGATGCGCAGGCAGCCGAAGCCGACCGGGATGCAGCTCTGCAAGAGCTAAGATCGTTGGGCGTGGCAGATGCACAGATCGCCGGTTTGCGCGCCGGTGGCGAGATGCCCGCAATTCAAGCTGCAATACGAGCGCCAATTGCCGGTACCGTCGTCGAGAGACTCGTCAGCCCGGGTCAATTACTGCAGGCAGGGTCGACGCCGACATTCACAGTAGCGGATCTGTCGACAGTCTGGGTGCAAGCCAACGTGTTCGAGGCAGACCTGTCGCTGGTGAGAATCGGTGACCACGCAGATATCGTAACGCCGGCGTCCAGCATACCGCTTCACGGAACGGTGCGATATGTGGCTGCTCAGGTCGACCCTGGCAGCAAGGCCACGGCAGTTCGCGTAGTGGTACCCAACCCCAAGCGACTTCTCAAACGCGACATGTATGTAGAGGTAACCATTCACTCGGCGACACGTCGAACCGGTTTGTTGGCGCCCGTATCGTCGGTACTTCGCGACGAGAACAACCTGCCGTTTGTTTTTATCGAAACAAGGCCCGGCGTTTTCGCACGCCGTTCGGTGACGTTGGGTGCAAGAGTTGGCGATCGCTATGAAATCACTTCCGGACTCGTAGTCGGTGATCGTCTCATCTCCGAGGGCGGACTGTTCGTTCAGTTCGCACAGAATCAGTGAGCGCGCCGGTCCCCGACGCGCCGATCCCCAACGCGCCGATCCCCAACGCGCCTCCCGACGCGCCGATCCCCAACGTGCTCAATCCCCATCCGTCGTTCGTCAATCGCATCGTCTCGGCCGCGCTTCGCCAACGACTGCTTGTGACCATGATCGCGATTGGCGTCGCAGGGCTTGGCGTATGGTCGTTCAAGCGCCTCCCGGTGGATGCGTATCCCGACCTCTCGCCGCCGTTAGTGGAGATTGTAACAGAATGGCCAGGTCATGCAGCAGAAGAAGTCGAACGACTTGTCACCGTGCCCGTCGAACAGGCTATGAACGGAACATCGGGACTCAAGGTAATGCGGTCGGTATCGCTCTATGGGCTGTCCAGCGTGCGCCTCACCTTTGTCGACGGTACAGATAATTACTTCGCACGTCAGCGTGTCTTTGAACGACTGCCGGACATCTCTGCGCCAGACGGCGTTACGCCAGGGGTGTCGCCGCTGTTCTCGCCGTCGGGTCTTGTCTACCGATACACGCTTCAAAGTGCGGAGCGTTCACCGCAGGAGCTCAAGGTCCTGCAGGATTGGGTCGTTGCGCGAGAATACAAAGGTGTAGCGGGCGTTGCCGACATCGCCTCACTGGGCGGCGAAACCACACAGTACCAGGTAATTCTCAACCCGGCGTTATTGGCGGGTGTGGGCTTGAGCGTGCCCGCAGTGGGTGAAGCGCTCGCCGCAAACAACAGTAACGCAGGTGGGGGTTTCTACGCTGAGGGCGGGCAGTTCTACTATGTCCGTGGTTTGGGGAGAGTGGCGTCTACCGACGACATTGCAAATACGGTGCTCGCTATCAAAAATGGTGCACCGATCCTCGTGAAAGATGTGGGAACCGTTGTTATAGGACAGGCGCCGCGGCTTGGCCAGTTCGGTTTTAACTCGCACAATGACGCGGTCGAAGGAATCGTATTGCTCACGAAAGGAGAGCAGGCACAGACTGTTCTCAAGGGCGTGCAGACGGTAACGGCGAGGCTGAACAACACTCTGCTGCCCAGGGATGTGAAGGTCGTACCCTATTACGATCGAAGCGAACTGATTCATCTCACCACGAAAACCGTCGAAGACAACCTGGTGCGCGGAATAATTCTCGTGGTCGTCGTTCTCATCTTTTTTCTCTACAATGTGCGCGCGGGACTGATCGTCGCTGTAACCATCCCGTTTGCACTTCTGTTCGCATTCATTTGTCTCGATCTCAAGCACATTCCGGCAAATCTGTTGAGCATCGGCGCCATCGA
>JBBSTN010000166.1:0-7564 GCA_038235845.1 Gemmatimonadales bacterium
AATCTCACCGAGCCCGAGCGCGAGGGCCAGCATGAGCAGATAGTCCCACAGCCGCCGGATCACGAAGTACGCCGCCAGCCCAAGCGTGACGACGACGACGAGCACCGGTGCGGCCAAGTTCGTCACGCGCGCCATCGCGAGCGCCGCTTCGGGTGTGGCGATGCGCTCAGCCGTGTCCTTCACGAGCCCGTCGATGAGGAAGAGGGTCTCCTCATTTATGAACCCGTCCACGATCGCAACGAACGCCCACAGCGCGAGCCCGATCACGGCGAGCGCGATGAGGGCGCCGACGAGGTAGCCCGGCACGTCGCCTGCGCGGGCACGAAGGAAGTCGGCCAAGCCGCGGAGGTGGAGACGCGCGTCGGCGGCGAAGTCGCGCGCGTCGGCGAGGAAGGGGGGAGGAAGCATAACGGAAGAGCGAGGACGGTAGTCCGGCCTTCGCGGTCCGGTCGGAATAAGAATTTGAATCGGGGGTCTACGAAACGCATCGTGCGGCCCCTGAGTAACCGGGTGGCCGCACGATGAATTTTGTGCGTAGTGTCGCGCGACCGATCGTTTCTAGCGATCGCCCTCTTCGGATTTTTTGCGATCTTTCGCGATCAGTTCCTCGATCCGGAGTGCCTGCTGGCTTGCCTCGGCACCGCCCTCGATTGCGCCGTTCACGCGCTCCGTTCCGATCCCGTCAGGCGTATCTGCTCTGATGTCTCGCCCTTCGAGCGTGGTGTCGTCGCCCTCGCTGCGCCCTAGGTGCTGCTTCTGTCGTTCGGACATAGCTTCTTCTCCTGCGGAATAGGAAATGGAATCTGGGTCATGGGAGTCTGTTGCGAGACCCCACGTGGTACGAGGCGTTCCACGCGGCGGAAGTGACATCCCGTCCACGACGATCCTCGCAGGCCGTCGAGTCGGCGCGGTGCCGGTCGTGAGGCGTGGGTGGAGACGTGACACATCGGGTCGGCGTCCAGAACGACGACTCCTCCTTCAAGCTGTTGGAGCAGCAGTTTCGACAGCGCAAAAATGGAAGCCGTGGGTCAACGGCGAGTCATGTTGCGCACCATTTGAGTAACCTGCCCGCGGTCATCTCCGGCTACAACGAGATGCTGCAAATGCTGAGATGGGTGACCCGCATCACAAGGCCCGGACTCGATCATTGGTGTCGCCGACGACGACGACGACGAAGCCATGAGGGTCGCCAACGACTCACGATTCGGAGTCGGTGGCGGCATCACCTCTAGGTTGCTCCGGCCAGCGCGTCAGGTTTCCTCATCGACGAACAGCACCCTGCGCACCAGGTCCTTGCTGTCGGCGCGCCCGCCGAGCGAGCCGGCTAGAAGGCCCAGCGCGGCGACGAACAGGCTCAGCTTCAGGTGATCGATCGCTCGTACTGCGGGATCTACGGTCGGCCACGTTTCCATCAGCTTTCGCGGAAATATTGTCACGGTGCCGAGGTAGGTCAGGCACACGAACATCGCGAACAGTAGCAGCATCGTCAGGAATAGGCACAGTGCCGTCGCCGCACCGGTCACGACCGCGGATTCGGCAAGGACACGGCCGCGGCTGAGCATGCCGCCAAAGGCGAACGAGCGGTACAGCACCGCGGTAGCGCCGAGCACGGCCGCCAACGAGAACATCGCCAGCTGATAAAGCTCGACGGTGCTGCCGACATCCCAAACCTCGGCGCTGAAGAAGACGGCCAGCGCTTCGTCGGTCGGGTTGCCCCAGAACGCAGGGTCGAGCCGCTTGGTCGAAGGCCTGCACCGCTTGTTTCACGAGGCGGTTAAAGCGATCGGAGTTCTTGCCTTCGACGTCGATCGACATCACGCCGATGACGTACTCGCGCTCACGGGTCGTCTCGGTCATCCGTCAGTTCTGTGACTCACCCTGCTCCGCCATGAGATGACGTTCGGCCTCCGTACGGTGCGGCACAACGATAACGCGCGCAGAACGCTTCAGCGGGCGCCGTTCCAGAGCTATTTCCTCAACCCTGCCGACGGAACTAACATTTCAGGACTGTACGGTCAAGACTGTATGCGTGCCTCGCGTGAAACCCTTACGCCGCGTCTACCGCACGCCGGGTGAAGAGGCAACACTTCCATCCAATCACCGTCGGAGTACTTCGATATGAGCAACCTGCGTACAATCGCTGTCACGGCAGCACTGTCATTCTCGGCCGGAGCCGGCGCGGTCTGAGGGCAGCAACAGGCACAACCGGTGTCACGACGTGAGGCGCAATTTGAGAATGCCGAGATGAGGGTGTGGAAGTCCATCATCATGCCGAAGCAACCACTGGCGCAGCACGTCGACGTGAACGACACCGACAAGCCGATTGAGGTGATCGTCGTGGAGCTCAAGAACGACAAGTAGCCGTCGTCATTCTGGAATGATCGTTGTGTTTGCCGGTTGTGGAAGGACGCCACCCGGTCGGCCGAAGTGCGGTACGACCTGGTCGGAATCACCTGATGACGGCTGGACAAAACGTTGCCGCACGTTCGAATAGTACAGGCAACCGGTTTCCTGCACGGGCCGCGAACGCACGAACATATCCGCGTCCTCGATTGCCTGCAGCCATTCCACTTTGGCCTGTACGATATCGAACGGGGCAGCCAGCTCCAGTCGCAGGACCTCTTCGGGCCGCAAGTGTCCTCGTCGCCTCAACAGCTCGAGCAGTGACAGCGGACTGAAGCCGGGGTCCTTTCCCGCCGCTGCCCACACCAGCGCAGCAAGCGGTAGTACCTGGCGATGCACGTACATGATGTCGACGAAGTCACGAGGTTCGTCTCGACCAGCCAGCGCAAGCGTCTTGTTGATTGCAAGATCGACATCATGCAACAGATAGCCGCCGAGCGGATCGCGTATCGGCGGCATGAATCGCCACGATGAACCATGCGCCCAGTCGATGCGTGTCGACTCGTGGTCATTACTGATCAGCGCGCGCACAAAGCCCGGTTGACTGATCTCAACTGAGATCGTGTATCCCGCTTCGGTCAGCAGCGAATGATCCTTTGCATGCGCCGTCGCAACGCGTTCCACTGAATCGTGGAAAAAATCGAGGTCGTTGCTGTAACGAAGCGATTGCGGCGTGAAATGTATGGCCGCACCGCCGGCAAGGTAGCTGTCCGGTGTGCGACCCGCACCAAGTATGGACAGCAATTCTCGCTGAAAGGAGGTTAGCGGCACAGCGACCGCGCGGTAAGCCACGCCTCCCGATCACCGTGTTTCATCAACTGCTCCGCCACCCATTCAACGTCGGTAAGCGTAATCCGGAGATCTTTTCGGTACGACCAGAAGCAACTCGCGTAGTACCTCCCGAATGCGCGGCGTGCTTCACGTATTCGCACCATATCACGTGCCGTCTGCGGATCTAGTGTACGGCGACTCTTCGCGCCGCCCCGACGGCCGATGGACGACAAGTAGTCACGCGTGTTTCGATCCATGATCGCAACGTATTCCGCTTATGATGCTATGTCAATGTCTGGCAATAGTTTAACGAGCGGTTAGCCCAACCCTCCGAGCGGCAAGCACCGTTGAACCTGCACGCCTTCCGCTGGCAAGGCCTGGATACCAGGCAGTCGGCACAGACCTACGTCTGCTCCGTCGAAAGCGCGCCGGCGAGGATACGGAGGAGTTGAATTACGCGCCGGCGGCGACGATCAATGGGATTTCGGCGGGGTTACGGCTACGGGGTGAGGTGGGGGAGCGGCTAGGCTTGCTCGTCCAGCTGTGGATGGAAGGTCGTCAGTCAGTCAGGAATGCGCGACGGACCGATAGGGCGACTGAGATCAATCTGCGGTATTGAGTCTGGGTGTGGAAGCGCGGGCAATTGCCAGCGATCCATCCGGGTAACGTTGACCAGCGCGCCGCTGGTCATACTAAAATGACCGCGAAACAGGGCGTCGAAGGTGGCTTCAACCACAACATCGTGATTAGCGATTGAATCAAGTGATCCGGTGGGTCGTGGGAGCCAAAGTGCGTTTATGGCAATCCCGCGCTCAAAGTCTTCCCGGCTAAGATAGAGCGCGTCCCCCTCGAACTCGAAATGCGCAAACCCAATCACGCGCACTCGTTTGCCGTGATATTCGCGAGGCTGAGCAAGGAGCTCATGAAGGCTCACGCCATAGAGTGCGCATTGGTTTGCGGTGTCGAGCTGAACACAGCGGAGACTATCGATGCTCAGTTGTGCCCCGGAGTCGAGAGGCACTGGGGTGACTCTGTCGCGACCGTTACACCCAAATATGGCTGTTGCCGCGAACAGCATTCCGATGATGCACCGTTGATTCGCGATCAATTTAAGTGATTGCCAGTCTTAGTAATGCTCGCGTTCTCTCTTCGTGGCTCATCCTGCTCCGTCATGAGATGTCCACGTCAGCAAAATGCTCGGCCTCAGTAGCGCCAACTCAATGTATCCGCACCACTCGGCGCACGCGCGCGCATGCGATCGAGAATGCGTGGAATGTACATCTGGTGATAGCGCAGCCGAGAGTACGCATTGCTTCGCGTTGCATCACCGTTCCAGCAGTGTTCCGCGCGATCACCGTATTTGATCTCACCCGTCCATTTCGGATTCATTGTGCCTTTCAGAAAATCCTCGGCGAGATACACCGCATTGTTGAGATAGTAGTTGTCCATGTCCCCGACGTAAATATTGAGCTTGTCGTACACCTTTGGTCCGAGCGTCGACCAGTCGCGACGCAGGATATACGAGAGGTCATAGTTCTCGCGCCAATACGCGGCGACCTCCTTATCGATCACGCCGGTCGCCTTGTTCCAAATGGGTTTCGGATACCCGTCATTGCCCATTGGCGAATACGTCGCCTGCCAGATATCCCACTGATCACCGCTGCGGCCCTTGCTGCCAAGTGCAGCTTCGCGACGATTGGCGTCGGCTATGGTCGTCTGCACCTGTCCGAGATAGTTGCGATGTCCGGGGCGGGGCGTGCGCAGCCACCGACCGTCTACGTAAAAGGCATTGTTGTCCTCGTACAAGTTGAAGACGGTGTTCGCACGAAAGTCGATCGGGTCCGGACATGCGACGTACGCGCCGTTGAACTCGTCGGGATAGAACATCTGCACAGCCATAGCTTCCCAGCCGCCGGTGCTTCCACCGTATGTAATGCGCGCCCAGCCCTGACCGAGTCCACGGAATCGCTTCTCGACTTCGGGGATAAGTTCGTACATGATGGCGTCACCCCATGGCCCCTGCGACGCCGAGTTGACGGCGTACGAATCGTCGTAGTAGGGCGTGGGGTGACGCACCTCCATCAGCAACACACGAGGAAAGTCGCGCGCGGTCCAATCGTTGTAGAACTGGTGATTCAACCCCTGCTCAATGCGGTTGTAGCCCGCAAGGTTAAAGCGCGCGGAGAAATCCGGAGTGAGATTCGGGTCAGGCGGTGCTTCCCGAAAACCTTCGAACGTTGCTGGGAAATGTCCGTGGTACACCGCCAGCGGATAACGAGCGTTCGGATGCTCATCGAAGCCGGCGGGCAGCAACACATTGGCGCCAATGAACATGTCGCGGCCCCAGAACTTCGACAGACGTTCACTGCGAATCGTGATGTGCTTGATCCACTTCGTATCCGTTGGCGGCGCGATGGCCGGAATCTCCTTGTCCAACGATATCCTGGGGGGTGCGCCTTGTTGTCGGTCTAACGTGATCCACCGTGGAGTGCTGTAAAGATTGCCCGGCTTGCGAGCCCATTGCTGTCCTTCGCCCTTGTCGGGCGGAAGCTGCACCGTGTGTCCCGTACTCAGCGTGAACGTTTCATAGCGATTCAAAAACGCCTGCACCCAGTATCGCCCACTCGGCAGGTCACGCAAAGATTTCAACGGATAGGCATCAGATTGCTCGGTAACCTGGCGCGACGATCCGGGCATCCAGCGTTGGATGTCTGTTCCGAAAACAAGTTGCGTTTCGCTCCCGTCGCTGATCTGGAACCGCGGTTCGCTTGTGCTGTCGGTGGAGACGAGCAGAAGCAGGCGCCCGTCGAGCGCTGCGATGCCCCTGTCTCGCGGGAGCGTGACCTCAACGCGGGGCGATGTTTGCGCGTGCGCATTCGTCGTCAGCGCGAACAGGAGTGGCGAAAACAGAGCTACACGCAAGCAGTGGAGCGACACGGCAAGTCCCGGTAGAGTTGAAAGAGATTCTCCCGTCTTTTCAGGCCACAACGGGCGTCCGTTTTGCGATAGGCACGTAGCGTTCGGCAGTCGGTTGATGGTGATACCAACTTGTGTACGGCGATGTGAAACGCAAGGCCGCGGGGTGACGCCTTCATCACTGCTCTACCGTATTACAGCCGCCTCTGTCTCAGGACGGCCCGGGCTGTCTGCGAACCTCGCCCCATGCGACCGTGAGTCCGAGCGCGTTGATCCAGCGAGCCAGATACGCGTGGTCGAGAGTCGGCCCGGCCATTCGCGCCAGCGCCTGCACGTCTTCGATCTGCCGAGCAGACGCGCCGAGCGTGGCCCACTCCAGCTTCGCAATCATGAGGTCTTCCACGCGCGCCACCGCGACGGGTACGCCCAGCAGTTCGGCCGGCTCGCGTCGCGCGAACTCCGCTTCGGAGAACGGACGCGGCCTGCGTATGATGAGGTCCGCCTTCCAGCCGCTCGATGGATCAATCACGTTGAACATCGAATGTGTCGCAAGCGCCTCGCGCGCCGCCTCGATGGAGACGTAAAAGCCTTCAGCCTCCATTCGCCCGACGAATCGGTCCAGTTGCTGCGGCGTCGGTTCGATGACAAGATCGACATCCATAGTGGCCCGACTGGCCCCGTGCACGGCTGCCGCGAGCGATCCGGTAAGCATTTCCGGAATACCCTCAGCGGCCAGCGCCTCGGTGATGGTGCCGAGAAACCGTTCGAGGCTCACGCGGGGCGAAGCGGCCCGGATCGGACGGACGGTCGCATTGGCTCCCCGGTCAGCCGCTCAATGAGCGCGAGTAGCGGCTCGTCTGGATGTCGTCGCCGTAGCCCCGCCAGAGCGACTGCGCGAACGTCTTCCGACAAGCGCAACGCACCCTTGAGGCGTTGCGCTGGCGTCTGTCGCGCGACGGAGGTCCGCAGGACAGCTGCGGCTTCTGGGCGGGTGTCGGTCACGGGTTCAAGTTAGCAAGACTCCGCGGCACGGACCACCTGATCGCGTACGTGCGGTGCTCCAAGTGGTGGAAAAGAACGGCAAGCGCCTCACACCGACAAGCCGATTGAGGCGATCGTGGTAGAGCTCAAGAGCGACAAGTCGCAGGCTGCAGCATCGGCTGACGCAGGCGATATTTGACCACTGGCCGGACGCGACAACTCAGGCCGATTGCATGTTGCTGAACGGCACCACTCCAACTTCGACCCGAGAACGATCGCTTCATGGCCTCCAGCCTGCTTGCCCTGCTCGACGACATCACCTCAATGCTCGACGATGTAGCCCTGCTCACCAAGACGGCGGCTGTGAAGACGACCGGCGTTATGGGCGACGACCTTGCGCTGAATGCCGAGCAGGTGTCAGGTGTGCGCGTCGAGCGGGAGCTGCCGGTGGTGTGGGCAGTGGCCAAGGGATCGTTCCTCAACAAGCTCATTC
>JBBSTN010000167.1:0-7561 GCA_038235845.1 Gemmatimonadales bacterium
ACGCGTCTCGGGGTCGTATGTGCAGAGCAATTCAATCACCTCGCCGGCGTCATTCCGGACTACGTCGTTGCAGGTGATGAGATACCCGAATCGTAATCGTACTTCGCGCCCCTGTGACAATCGATAGAACTTCTTTGGAGCATTCTCCATGAAATCATCGCGATCGACAAAAAGGTTTCTGGAGAAAGGAATCATGCGCGTTCCCGTCTTCGGTACATCGTGGGGGAAGTAGGAAGCCTCGAGCTCCTCCGTCTTTCCTTCGGGATAGTTGATAATGGTGACCTTGAGTGGACGCAACACGCAGAGCACTCGAGGCACCTCCATGTTCAGACTGTCGCGAATGGAATGTTCAAAGGCGCCAATCTCCACGCGTGCATCTTTCCGGGCGACACCGATCGACTCGCAGAACGATCGTATCGCGTGCGCAGGTACTCCACGTTTCCGCAGTCCGGCAATGGTGGGCATTCTCGGATCATCCCAGCCACTCACATGACCTTCGTTCACCAGACGCAGAAGTTTTCGCTTGCTGAGTACCGTGTAATCGAGCTCAAGTCTCGCAAACTCGATCTGTGTCGGCGGATTCTCGAAACCTGCTTCACGCACCAACCAGTCGTAGATCTCGCGGCTGTCCTTGAACTCGAGCGTGCACAGAGACCGGGTAATTCCTTCGATCGCATCGCTCAGCCCATGCGCAAAATCGTACAACGGATACAAGCACCACTCGTTCTCCCGACGATAATGATGCGCA
The DNA here is from genome assembly GCA_038235845.1 of Gemmatimonadales bacterium. Classification (GTDB taxonomy): domain Bacteria; phylum Gemmatimonadota; class Gemmatimonadetes; order Gemmatimonadales; family Gemmatimonadaceae; genus Gemmatimonas. Next base: position 749 of record JBBSTN010000167.1, read on the forward strand.
TGCCGGATGCGAAGCAGCAAAGGGTCGCGCATGATCATGTTCGGGTGCGCCATCTCAATTTTTGCCCGGAGCACATGCGCACCATCGGCGAACTCTCCCGCTCGCATCCGCCGCAGTAAATCGAGATTCTCCGTCACACTCCGTGCGCGAAACGGACTCGCTGTTCCTGCAGATGTTACCGTCCCCCTGCCTTCCCGAATCTCCTCTTCGTTCTGGGAATCGACATACGCCTTGCCTTTCTCCACCAACATCTCGGCAATCTCATAGAGGCGCTCGAAATAGTCGCTCGCAAAGTATTTACCATCCCACTCAAAGCCGAGCCATCTGACGTCCCGTTCGATAGCACCGACATATTTCATGTCCTCGGTGAGCGGGTTGGTGTCGTCGAATCGGAGATTGCAGCTACCACCAAATTCCTGGGCAATACCAAAGTTCAGGCAAATTGACTTCGCATGACCCATGTGCAGATAGCCATTTGGTTCCGGCGGAAAGCGAGTAGCGGGAGGCCTGCCGAATCTTCCGCCCGCAACGTCCTCAGCCACCAGTTCGCGAATGAAATCGCGACGCGGGGAAATTGACTCTTCGATGGGCGCTTGGGGCGAATGGTCTGGCAAGATGATCGGATGGTAATGGGTGATGAAACGGCACTGCATACGTCGAACGCTATGCGAAAAACTTTGAAGCCAGTCGACTTGCCCGTCAAGCGGCACGACGAAAGCTCCGCTGGGTACTCAGCTGACATGAATATGAAACATCGCAGTGTGCTGCTGGGCCTTTTGCTGACGGGAATCGCCGTACTTCCTGGTTGCCAGTCGGTAACGTTGGCATTTGGAACGGATGCAGCGTCCGCGAAAACGCAGGCCTCGGAGCTGTTTTCGGCGTTCGAGCAACGCTTCACCAATGTTACCCGTTCACCCAAGTTCGAGACCGCTCGCTCACGAATCGGGCGATACGCGCTGGCGCCTTCTAAACTCGTCAACGATAGTTCGATCTGGACATCATCGCGGGATGGCCAGTACGGACCGATACGAAATCTGGAGTTGAGTGGTGGATTGTCGGCCTCTCAGTACACGCTTGCCGCGCGACCTCAGGTTGCGACCCCGTCACGCATTGGAGAACAAAAGCATCTAATTCAGCTGATCGCGCTCGGCAACGACAACTGGCAGTGGAAAACGGAGGTCGAGCACGCAATCGGCACTATGCCGCCTTCGCGCGTATCAGATATCGCAAACGCACTGTTTCGTTCTGCCGAACGCTCGCCGACCGAGATCCGGAGCGACTACTCCTCAGCGTTTCCGCGAACTTCGCGGGCGCTTGGGCGGATGTTTTCTATCGAGTCCGTTGACGCGGTGGGTCAACCCGACGGGTCCACGCTAGTACAGTTGAAGGTGACCGCCACAAGTGATGGTCTCAAGACGGATTTTCCAGATTTCGCAAAGTACGTGGACAAATACATCGAGCCAGCGCGCTATCGCTTCCGGCTCACGGACCGCTTCGGCGCGGAATGGTTCGACGCCAATAGCGAAAAGGGTCGAATGACGGTTCGATTTCGCTCTCGGAACGGCGAGCTGCAGCCCATTTCTGGAACAGCCCGCAAGCGTCCCGACTCGCTCACGATCAACGTCGACGCCCTCGCCAAGATCTCATTTTTTACGGTCGGAGTCACGGAGATGAAAGGCGATTTCGTGATTGTCAAGACATCTGGAGAGCGCGCCTGGGATCTTCGTTTTCGCAAGAATCCAAAGTGGCATCTGCCACTGATCGGCGAACGTCTCCTCAAGTCGCCGCTGGAACGACCGTTCGAGGGCGACGGAATCTCGTTCCGGATGTCTGTCCGTCAGTCGGACGAAAAAAGTGCGGTACGCACCACCCTCTTCACGCGCACGCTGAGCGCCAGAGTGGAGGAAAGCGCAATTATGCGGTTCATCGGCAACTTGGGATTCACCGCGATGAGTGACTATGCGGGCAAGGTCGAGGCGCAGGAGAATCGCTTTATTCAGCAAGCATTTGCAGCTCTTCGAGCCGATGTGAATGCGGGGCTGGGCTCCGCAGGATTCTGACGGGCGGCTCATGAAATACCAAAAGCTCCTCGCCGAGTTTATCCGGCAAGGAGCTTCGCGTGTTGCTTGGTACTAGTACTACACGTTACGCCACGCACGCTGTCATTGGAACTATCCGTCCTACCGAACAGCGGCGGGCCTTGTACTATATAAACAGGACGACCGGAAAAGTTCCAGCGTCACAAAGTAACCAACTGGTCACTTCCCCAAAAAATGCGCTAACTCCGTATCCGACAGCCTGCAACACGACATTTACAGTATTTACAGTATCAATACGGCCTATGTACCCGCGAACCAGTGGAGCTGAGGGGGCTCGAACCCCTGACCTCTGCAATGCGAATGCAGCGCTCTCCCAGCTGAGCTACAGCCCCTTATTATTGCAACAACCCCCACCACCACTTAACCAGGACATAGCCAGCAACCGGGCCCCAGGCGAATAGCCGAAAGCCCCGTGCCGATGGCTCGGGGCGATTCGGGTAACCTGCACAAGCTAGTCCGCCAATGTGCCAAGTCAAGTGACAAGCGCATGATCCGTAGTAATTCGGAGCAACCACGGATTCCGTCGACGAATACATTCCTCAACAAGTTTGATTGCGGCGTGCCGAATCGTCCGCGGCTTCCGCAGAATTTTACCAGGTTCCATTAAGGGGTGACAGTCGATGCAGTCTGAAGCACAGGTTCTTCCTGCAGTCGAGCGTGTGCACGCTGCCGCCGAACGCTTGCGCACTGTACTCAAGCCAACGCGCCTGCTTCGATCGGTTTCGTTGAGCGAGTCTTTGGGAATTGACGTTTTTCTCAAATGCGAATTCGAGAATCCCACCGGGTCATTCAAGATTCGCGGAGCGTACAACGTCCTGCTTGGAATGAGCGATGACATCCGACAGCGTGGGGTGGTTGCATCGAGCGCCGGAAATCACGGGCTCGGCGTCGCTCTTGCCGCGAACTCTGTCGGTGCGCCGGCGTTCATCTATGTTCCGCGCGGCGCTCCAGAGATCAAGAAGAATGGAATTCGCGCGTTGGGCGCACAGGTAGACGATTCTGCTACTGACTATGATCATGCCATGTTGCTGGCCAAAGAGCACTCGGAGCGAGAAGACATTCCGTTCATTAACCCTTGCCTGGGGGTGGAGTTGCTAGCGGGGCAAGGCACGGTAGCTCTCGAGATTCTCGACCAGTGTCCAACTATGAAAACTATCGTGGTTTGTACGGGCGGCGGCGGACTGCTGGGAGGGATTGGGTCGGTCTTGAGAGTCTTGTCCCCGAGCGCGCGCATTGTGGCCGCTCAGAGCGAGCAGACGGCGGCCATGTCCCGAAGCGTATCTGCCGGAAAGGTGGTTTACACCCCCGTGACACCCACTCTGGCAGATGGCCTGGCGGGTCAGATCGATAGCGATGCACTTACTATTGGGCTGCAGTGCGCCGACGAGTTTGCGCTTGTGACCGAAGCAGAGATCGGTGAAACCATCGCCTGGCTATCCCAAGCGGAAGGCTTCACGATTGAAGGCGCTGGCGCTGTGGCCGTTGCCGCAATTCGTTACGGAAAAGTGGTCAACCTTGCAGGCCCGCTGGTGGCAACTCTTAGTGGCCGCAATATCGATAAAGCACGCCACGAGGAGCTGCTGCACCAGCACATCTAACCACATCTAAGCCCATCCTACTCCAGCTATTTGCCTATTCGGCTTTTTCGGTGGATTGTGTCTGCGCTGTTCGATCAGTGGCGATACGATCGCCCGAGTCGGACATGAGCGTTGCAGATTTGGCGCGATCGGTGTCTCGCGTCTGCCCAGCAGGGGTGCCCCGGCTACCAGGAATTCCCTCACGAGACATGACCATCGGAACCTCTTTCTCCGCCACATTGCGCTGACGGGCCTGTCGAGCAGCCGCACTCCGCGACTCTCCACCTTCCCGTCCGATGGCGGCCATGTGAGCCCTGTCCTGACTCACGACTACTCCACCCTTCCGACCTGCTTTCCGAGCCTCCTCCGAAGACCACTCGTGTGCTGTACCTTTCTCGTGAGCCGCACGCCCACCCTTGCTTGCGATTTCCCGCTGTCGCGCGGGATCCATTGACGCGAATCCGCGTCTGCTTTTTCCGACCATATGCCCCCCGGCTTCCGGACGATTGAACTGATTGCGTACATGAACATGAGAGCGGCGGCATGCAACTCCTGGTTCATCACGCGGTGTCACACTATCGGCAATCTGCAAGCATTGGACCGCGTATCCGCGTCAATGCATATATTCACCGCGATGTCGTTGACCATTCGATTCCTGGGTACTGCTGCAGCGCGGCCTACCGTTGAAAGAGGCGTAAGTTCGCTCGCATTCCTTCGTGAGGGCGAGACAATACTTATCGATTGTGGAGAAGGTACGCAGCGTCAAATGATGCGTTATGGAATTTCATTTGCCTTCCGCGATCTGTTCTTTACGCACGTTCATGCGGATCACATTCTGGGCTTGCCGGGTTTGTTGCGAACGCTTGATCTTGGCGGACGGGAAGAGCCGCTCAGAATATGGGGTCCGGTTGGTTCGGCGAAGGTGTTGAGGCAGTGCATGAGCGCAGGCGGGGAGCGTACCAAGTTTCCTGTAAGCCTCACTGAACTTGCAGCTGGTGTATCGATTTCACGCGGTGACTACTCGATCGACACGTTTGCGGTCGATCACCGGGGCAACAGTTCGCTCGGCTATGCATTTGTCGAGAGGGCGAGGCTCGGACGCTTCGACCCGGAAATTGCCCGATCGCTTGGAATCCCTGAAGGGCCACTGTGGGGGAAAATTCATCGCGGAGAGACCATCACACTCGATGATGGACGATTAATAGAACCCTCCGCGCTCGTCGGCGAAAGGCGACGCGGCAGACGCGTTGTTATAACGGGTGATACTCGCCCATGCGCTGCCACCGTAGACCACTCTCATGATGCCGACCTTTTGATTCATGAAGCGACCTTCGCCGACGACGAAGCAGTGCGCGCCGTAGAGACGGGCCATAGCACCGCGCGCGAGGCTGCGTCGATTGCAGTTGAGGCGTCAGTGCGTCGGTTGGTGCTCACCCACATTTCGGCCCGCTATTCCCGCAACGCCCATGAACTCGAAACGGAAGCGAAGCAGATTTTTGCCAATACCTGGGTAGCGAGAGATGGAATGGAAATCGAACTTTCGCTTACCGAGGAATCGGTCTGACAGCTCGCCTAGGTCGCGACGACGGGGTCAGCGTTCATCTCGCGTAGCCGTCTCAACATGGGAACTCTCCATGCCACCACTGCGACAACTGCCAATGTCGCAACTCCACCAGCAACAACGCTCGTTACAGTACCGAACGCTTTGGCAGTGACGCCAGACTCGAATGCACCAACTTCGTTCGACGAACCAATGAAGATCTGATTAACAGCGGACACACGACCAAGCAGTTTCTCGGGAGTGCGTATCTGTAGCATCAGACTTCGGATGACGACGCTCACCATGTCGAATGCGCCACTGAAGGTGAGAAGCGCTACCGACAGGTAAAAGCTCGTGCTCAGTCCGAAGCCGATCATGCATGCGCCGAATCCCGCCACAGCCACAAGCAGCGACGGTCCGGTCCGATTGAATGGAGGCCACTTAGTGAGTGCGAAACTGGTTATAACTGCACCCAGCGCCGGCGCGGCACGAAGCACTCCAAGACCGGTCGGCCCCACATGAAGAATCTCTGCGGCGAACAGAGGCAACAGCGCTACTGCACCGCCAAATAACACGGAAAAAAGATCGAGCGTCAGAGCACTCAGGAGTATCGAATCACCAAACACAAATTTGAGACCACTCGTGAGCGACACACCGAACTTGGTCTTCTCAGTCCTCAGCCTGGTTGGCGTACGGTGTCGCACACTGCGCAAAACACCAATCGCCACGAGCATGAGAACAAAGTCCACCGCATAACCGGTTGAGGAGCCACCGATTGCGTACAATACGCCGCCAATTGCTGGGCCAAGTACCGCGGCCATCTGCCAGGCTCCACTCCGCCAGGTAATGGAGTTCTTGAACAGTTCCCGCGGAACCAGTTCGGCGCTCAGTGCTTGCCTTGCGGGCTGCAGAAATGCGCGTGCTAGCCCACTCACCATGATCACGCCATAAATCGCCACCACGCGGGCGTGCACGGCAAGCATGTAGCCCAGAGGTCGGGGATGGGCCAGAGCCCAGAGCGCGCCGGAACAAACCGAGAGTACCACAAGCGCGATCAGCGCAATTCTGCGGCGGTCATGAAGGTCCGCAACATGTCCGGCAAAGAGCGACAACCCGATGGCCGGAATCGCCTCGGCGAGGCCGACGAGGCCGAGCGCAAGTGGATCACGAGTGAGATCGTAGATTTGCCATCCGACGACCGTGCCCTGTATCTGGATGCCAACCGTCAGCGTAAACAGCGCTATGATGTACCGACGAAAATTCGGGATGCGCAATGAACCGTACGCATCCGCCTTGATGAGGTCTTGCAATTTTCCGAGAGGCTATCTGTAGTGGACTATGGGCGCACGTTTAGTTGCGAATCGACGTCAGGATTTCGCTATCTCTCTGATGCCGTCGAGGAGTCGCTCAACTTCGTCAGCACTGGTATAGCATGCGCACCCCGCTCTCACGAGGCCCTCCGCCCCGTAACCAAGCTTCTCGGCTACTGTCGTCGCATAGAAATCACCATGCGACAGATAGACTCCGCGAGATGCAAGTGCAATCGCTACCTCCTCGGATGTAGCGCCCTTGACGGCAAACGATACCGTAGGAGTGC
>JBBSTN010000168.1:0-7535 GCA_038235845.1 Gemmatimonadales bacterium
AAATGCTCACTGCATCGAGGATGAAAGCCGAACGAAACAGAACATGGGAAATCGCCACGAGACGAGTTCTCGAAGTTATGGACTCGAGCAATCTCTCAACGTCGATTGTGATCCCGTCGTCCGTAGGCACGACCTTGACCACCGCCCCAAGCCGCGGGGCAAGTGCATCGTATGCATAACGTACAGAAGGAAAGTCGAGCTCCGTCATGACAATTTCGTTTCGGCTCTCGGGATAATCGAGCGATGCAAGGATGCTCGTCATCGCAAGCGTCACCGTCGGCACCATCACCACCTCATCGTCACCCGCACCAATGAGGGGCGCGATTTCGTCCCCCATCTTTGCAGGCAGCTCCCACCAACCCTCCGCCCAGGCACGAACTCCGCGCGAAGCCCACTCGCTGCCGTATTCGTCGAGACGGTCGGACACACCGGAAGGCATTGCGCCAAGGGAGTTAGACACCAGATACGTCGATGTGCCCAGAATCGGGAACGAAGGGCGAAAGCGGAGCAAAGAATCGTTGATGGACGTCATGTCGAAAGCTGCGGCCGTTGCGCGCAGGGCACAATCGTTGCTTCTTCTTCGGTTGCCGTTCCCTCGAAGTTCGCATCTTTCCTACGCCGGAGAACTCATGAGTCTTTCCAGGTTCGTTCGCCCCTCATGTGCGCTGGTTGCTGCAGCCATTGCAATCGTCACCATGCTTCCCGCTGCTGGGCAGGCGCAGGCCCAGCCTCAGGCTGACTCGCTCGCTGCTCGCCCGGCACAGATTGGCCTACTGGGCGTGCAGGCGGACGTCGGTTCACAGTCGACAAACTCGTCTTACGTTGCCGGTATTACGTCCACAAACGCAGCCACCGAAAGTGCAGTAGCCACCTCCATAATGTTTACCGCCGCACCTGCCGCACTCACTGTGCCTCGAGACTCGGTGGCGCCGTTGGCCCCTCTTCGAAAGCAGGAGCGCGGCAACCGTAGAACGAACACAACACTCATTCTCGTCGGTGCTGCTGCCATCATCATCGGTGCAGCGGTTGGAGATGACGCCGGCACGATTCTGATCGTCGGAGGTGCGGGAGTTGGCCTGTACGGGCTCTATAGATTGCTCAATTAGGAGGCAATCGTCATCACTGGAAATGATCCAGTCATGACAGAGACCTTGTTCGCGCCTCGAGTCAAACCGAGGATAGGTGTTGTATTTGGCGGTGGAGCGCTCAAGGGTCTGGCCCATGTGGGCGCTCTCCGTGCACTTACCGAGTACGGAGTGCGCCCGCGTGTATACGCGGGTACCAGCATTGGCGCCATGATCGCCGCGGCGGCGGCGTCAGGCATGTCGGCCGAACGACTGGCTAGGAGAGCGTCGCGCTTTCGCCGCCGAGATTTGTTTCGCATAAATCACTTCGGAATGCTGATGGATCGAATGCTATCGAGATCCATCTATCTCGAAGCACCGTTGCGTTCATTGTGCGCAGAACTGATCGGCGCAGGCACGTTCAACGATCTCGCCACGCCGCTGCTGGTTACCGCAGTCGACATAGATCGCGGCATTCCAGTGGCATTTGGGCGGCCCGGCTTGCGTAACGTGAGTGTGAGAGACGCCGTATATGCTTCCTGCGCCTTACCCGGTTTCTTCCCGCCGGGCGCGGTGGGAGAGCGAACCTGCATTGACGGTGGCACCACCGACAATCTGCCGGTAGCAATTACATCAATGGGCGTTGACGCACTCATTGCCGTCGATGTCGGTATTGCCGATGTACCGGTAACCAACGAGATGGCATCCCGGGGTTTCGCGTCGATCTTCATGCGGGCGGCCACGCTCATGATGCACGAACAACAGCAACGCGCCCTTGAGCGCTGGACTTCGCCTCCGATGCTCCTCATCCGACCAAAAGTTTCGCATATCGACTGGTTCAGCTTTTCACACAACGACGAACTGCTCCGGATCGGCTACGAAGCAACCATGGAAGCGTTGCCGCATCTCGACAGCGTGCTCCGCGCTCCGGGTGGCATCTATCCACGACAGAAGGTACAGATTGTTGTCGACCGCAACGCTTGCACGGGCTGCGCAATGTGCGTTGCGCGCGCTCCCGGCATGATGGCTCTCGACGAGCAGCGAAAAGCCTATCCCCTTGCCCGCGTGCACGATTGGTCACCTGCCGATGGAGCCTTCGTCAGTGAGTGTCCCGAGGACGCGATAAGCCTCGCTCCCGCCGACAAGGTAGCGTCAACCGTTGTTGCTTCCGATATTCCATATAGCCTTGTCGGTACCAGAGGCGCCTCGATCTGAGGTGCTTTATGGCGCGACGAGTGGCTTTTCTCCCAACGCGAGCATCTACCCATGGGGTCGTCCGCTCGCCGGGCCCGAAATAACAAATGACACATCCTGATTCGTTCTCGAGCCGCGCGACACTCGATGTCGCTAGCCACAAATATGTGTACTTCCGTCTGGACGCACTCGACCAGCTATCTGGAAGTACCGCCAGAACTCTTCCATTCTCGCTGCGCGTACTCCTGGAGAACCTCCTCCGGGGAGAGGACGGCGCATTTGTGAAGAGTCGCGACATTGAAGCCCTTGCCCGCTGGGATGTAAAAGCGCCAGAAGACGTTGAAATTGCCTTCCGGACAGCGCGAGTGCTCCTGCAGGACTTCACCGGCGTTCCGTGCGTTGTCGACCTCGCCGCCATGCGCGACGCGATGGTCGCACTCGGCGGTGACCCGACAAAAATCAATCCGCTTCAGCCCGTCGATCTGGTTATCGATCACTCGGTTCAGGTGGACGAGTACGGCACCGAGGCTGCATTTTTCATCAACACTGAGCGTGAATTTGAACGCAACGGTGAGCGGTATGAATTTCTCAAGTGGGGCCAGAGCGCTCTCAGAAATTTCCGCGTCGTGCCGCCGGGAACCGGCATATGTCACCAGGTCAACCTCGAGTATCTCGGCCAGGTGGTGTTCAGCGCAAAAGTGGGCGACGAAACACTTGCCTACTGCGACTCGCTGGTGGGAACAGATTCGCATACCACAATGATCAACGGCCTGGGAGTGCTGGGCTGGGGAGTAGGAGGCATTGAGGCCGAAGCCGCAATGCTCGGGCAGCCCGTGAGCATGCTCATTCCTGACGTTGTTGGCTTCAAGCTGCACGGCAAACTTCCGGCGGGCGCAACCGCCACGGATCTGGTTCTTACCTGCACCGAAATGTTGCGCAAGAAAAAGGTGGTCGGAAAGTTCGTCGAGTTCTACGGCTCCGGCCTGTCGTCTCTGGCACTGGCAGATCGCGCGACCATCGCGAATATGGCCCCCGAGTATGGCGCCACGATGGGCTTTTTTCCGGTCGACGATGAGACGCTCAAGTACCTTCGTCTTTCAGGCCGCAGCGAGCAGCATGTGGCACTCGTCGAGGCCTATTGCCGGGAACAGGGTATTTTCCGCACGGACGCCACCGCCGACCCGATTTTCACCGACACTCTGGAGCTTGATCTCGGCACCATCGTCCCGAGTCTCGCCGGCCCAAAACGCCCTCAGGACCGCGTGCCGCTCACCGAGTCCAAGCGAATGTTCCGCGAGGCGCTGGCAGCGCAGCTCGAGCTTCAGGCACTCACCGGTGCGGGAGTGGCCGCGAAGGCTGCTGCTTCGCAACTCGTGGCCGCCGGCGGCGCAACCGACTCTGTTGCCGGAGAAATAGCCGCAGCAGCCGTCGAAGCAGCAGTTCCCAATGGCTCTGCAGAAGCGAAAATGGTGGCGGAGGGAAGTCCTGTGGAGGTGGCAGAGGGCGTGGTGTGTGAACACAACGGCGTGACGTTCTCGCTCAATCACGGACATGTGGTGATTGCGGCAATAACGTCGTGCACGAACACGTCCAACCCCAGTGTGATGCTCGCTGCAGGGTTACTCGCGCAAAAGGCAGTGGCGAAGGGTTTACGCACCCGTCCGTGGGTCAAGACATCGCTCGCGCCGGGATCCAAGGTAGCCACTGAGTATTTTGCGAAAGCCGGTCTCCAGACCTCGCTCGATGCACTGGGATTCAATGTGGTTGGGTATGGTTGCACCACATGTATCGGCAACTCAGGACCACTGCCCGCCTCGATCAGTGACGCGATTGATTCCGGTTTGTTGAATGTGGCTGCAGTGCTATCGGGAAACCGGAATTTCGAGGGTCGGGTCAATCCGCAAACGAGGTTCAACTATCTCGCATCTCCGCCGCTTGTTGTAGCATTTGCGCTCGCTGGCAGAATGGACATTGACATGGCATCGGAACCGTTGGGCATCGGTACCGACGGGCCGGTATTTCTGCGTGACATCTGGCCGTCTGCGCAGGAGGTCCAGGACACGATACTGTCGTCGGTGAAACGCGAACAGTTCGTCAACGAATACGCGAATGTATTTGCGGGCGACGAGAACTGGCGCTCCATCGCGGCTCCTGCGGGTGATCTGTATGCGTGGGATAAACACTCAACGTACGTCAAACTTCCTCCGTACTTCGAAGGTATGACGATGACTCCGCCGGGAGTGCGCGCCATAACTGGCGCTCGCGTGCTCGGCATGTTTGGCGACAGCATCACCACCGATCACATCTCCCCCGCCGGCTCCATCGCCGCGACCTCGCCGGCAGGTGTCTGGCTCCAGTCGCTAGGAGTCGACCGAAAAGACTTCAACTCCTACGGCGCGAGACGTGGCAATCACGAAGTCATGATGCGAGGCACGTTCGCCAACATTCGTCTCAAGAACGAGCTGGTTGGCGGAAAAGAGGGTTGGTGGACGGCGACGACGCCTGGTGGCGAGTCCGAAGCAATATTCGACGTGTCCATGGCCCGTCAGGAGCGTGGAATTCCGCAGATTGTTATCGCGGGCAAAGAGTATGGAACTGGTTCATCCCGCGATTGGGCCGCGAAGGGAACGGTGCTGCTCGGGGTGCGCGCGGTGATAGCGGAAAGCTTCGAGCGAATCCATCGATCGAATCTAGTCGGTATGGGAGTGCTTCCCCTGGAGTTCGCTGCAGGCGAGACGAGACATTCTCATGGTCTCACCGGCTTTGAAACGTACGACATCGAAGGCCTCTCTGACGCCCTGAAGCCGAGGGCTGCGCTAAGCGTTACGGTCACATCGGTGGATGGTGCAACCAAATCATTTGCCGTTCGCTGCCGAATCGATACTCCCGAGGAAATGCAGTATTATCGCAACGGTGGAATTCTGCCGTATGTACTTCGCAGTCTCGTCGGGAAGTAGTCGCGCTGTCAGCGGCCCTGACTGAAATGTGAAAATGAACAAGCCCCGCACCGGTCAGGTGCGGGGCTTGTTCATTACTGAACTTCGACAATCATCATCCTGAACTTCTCCTACCATTATCAAAGAGAACCTGGAAGACTCAGTAGGTCGAACGTACTCCTCCAGCTTTTGCGCTCGGGGAGTCATCGTCGCCGGTCATGCCGTTCCAGGCATCCCGCACCGCGTCCTTAATGTCCTGCCACGTTGACTTGTTATCGCCTTTGTGCTCGTAGCCTTCCCAATCTCTCTGCAAGTCTTTCTCAGCGTCGTCCCAGCTTCTTGTCTTCTGCTTCTGTCTGCTCTCGTAGCCGAATCGATATGCGGGCTCGTAATACCCGAATTCCCGGTCTGACTTGAAGTAGGGGCGAGTGCGATAGTTGGTCTGCCACCACTGTCTATACGTTGGCCAGTCGGCGGTATAGCCCGATGCCGACGATGAGCTGCTTCGGCGAAAATACGGCTCGTCACCCGAGGAGCGTCGACCACCGAAGAATGCCTTGTCGTCGAAGTGGTCGTGACCGTAAATCTCGTCCTGGTCGGCGTGGGTATTCGCTCCGGCAGAAAGAGCAGTCAACATGCTGTAACGCTCGTAGATGGTGTTCTCATGGTCTTTCGACATCTTCGCACGTTGATATGCGGGAACTCCGGCAATCTGCGCGCTCTCGCGACTCACAACTACAACGTCATCGTCTTCGTTAAGGCGCGCCACACCAACAGGTATAAGCACCCGTCGTTCGTCCTCCAGGTCAAATTCTTCCTTGTCGAGTTCGACCTCGAGATATCTCACTTTCATCACTGACAGGTCGACGAGAAGATCTTCCACCTCGCCGACTTTCTTTCCATCCATTGTCTTGACCTTCCATCCCCGCACATCAAGATCGTCATCAGCGACTTCGTAATCGTCGAGATCATCAAGGTGGGCGAGGCCGATGTACGGGTCATCGCCGACCGTGGAGCTGCGAGTCTGTTTATCCATCATCATGTTACTCCGTAATTTCGGGGGTTAGTCGATCAATCCGAGCTAGATCAGTTCGAGCGATACATCGTGTTCAATGTGCTTGCCGCGTTTGAAAAGAATCGGTTTACTTCTGCGGTCTGTTCCAGGAGTGGCGGTTCTACCTTCACCGCCAATGCGGCGTCGTTCAGCTCTGTCGTCGAGCTGGCCAGAGAAGGGTAGTTTACTCCCTGTATCTGCATTATCAGACCACTTGCCAGAAGAAAAGCTTCGCGCGTTTTGCGTGCGTGCGCGGTGGAATTCGGATCGCTTCTGAGCGAATCAGCGCGGGCGCGCATCTCAGACAAAACCTGCGATACATTCACTCCGCTCACCGCGCGCTTCTGCACGACCGCGTCGATTGCATCGGCTAACTTTTCGATACCATCCGCGGTATACTCATGCGATGGCCCTGTGGCGGTCGAAGTTTGTGCCTCCGCAAATCGATTGAATTCCATGACAGCAGCGGGCATCGCACCACCCGTACTCTCGGAAGCGCCTGAGCCCATCTGCGAGTCGGAAGAAGCTGCGACGGAACCGCTGTTCACTGCGCTGGGTGTATTCAACGGTGTCGGCCGCAGAAAGAGATACCATGCGCCAATTGCAAGCAGGATTAGGCCCAACACGACCCAAGGCCAAACGGAAGGGTCCTTCTTCTTAATATCGATCTCAGCCATTTTCTCAATCCTTGTGAAAGCTGTTGCTGAGCGCTCGGCAGAATTGACAACGAGCTCGAACGTGGCGGATAGCCTGACAACTCTGACACAACAAGTGGCGCTCGATAGTGCTGAAACACAGTGCATCATAGATGCCACGGTCTCTACTTCCGCCCACCACAGGATTTGTCCTGCACAAAGGCAAGCGCCCCGCCGACGCTATTGCGACGACGGGGCACAGCGCTCCTCCACGAGCACCGCTTGTCAATTTCACATTCTCAATTCCGAACTCAATTTTTCTGCGTTCTGACCTGATGACCAATAACGCCACCAAGAACTGCACCGCCGAGCGCACCGATCGCACCCCCCTTTACCTTATCGCGTGCGGTCGCCACTCCGATGGCAGCTCCAGCCGCAGCTCCGATAATTGCTCCCTTCTGGGTGTTTCGTTGCTCCTCACGCCTGACCTCGCCGCTCCCACCTACACCTGAGTTCGACCTGCCCGATGACGTTCCTCCCGCGCCGGCACTTCGGGTGCGATAGACCACACAAGTTGGCTGACTTTGCTGTCGAGGCGCCTGTTGCGGATAAGCCTGAGGATATGCACCCTGCGTCGCGCCATACTGCGGTG
>JBBSTN010000169.1:0-7476 GCA_038235845.1 Gemmatimonadales bacterium
AAGCGCGCGTAGCTTGGATTCTGCTTTTTCATCCTGCTCACTTGCCCTCAACAAGTCAGAATATGCGCGCTCCAGTTCAGCGCGAACCAGAGCGAGATAGTCATCATATCCCAGCCCAAGCGCGGCTTGCAGTTCGACTTGATAGAGCTCCTCCTCGTCGTCGATGACCTCGTCCTGAAGGATAAGACGCAATTGTTCCTGAAGAAGCGCAGAGAGTTCACCCGGACGGCGCGTAAGTAGTTCGCCGTCGACAACGGATAAGTATCGCTTGAGAGTTCGCAGGTTTGTCTGGTGAACGGAATTCATCGTGCCAATCCCCACGACCGCTCGAACATACTCGAGATAGAGATCCGCAACCTGATCGCGAAACCAGTCCTCCCGCTCCACTCCGTGACGCTTGACGATACTCGCGAACTCTAGTGGATCCGCGTTACCGTCTGCGAGCTGTCGAACTACTTCGCCAATCGGCCCTTTATCGCCGATCGCTGCTGCTACCTTTTCAAAATGTTGTTCAAGCGGTATTTGGGGATCAGGAGATGCTTCCGTCATGGAGTCTCGTTGTGCCGTGTAAACTTCTTCTACGCTTGAACGAGCAGCCATCCTCCCCAGCCAACGGCAATCAAACCAATCGTTCGACTCACCCATTCTCCCTTCGGAATCACCTTCTCCGCAAGAACACTCAGCGCGATCAGTGCCACCCACAGCAAGTTCATCACTCCAGCGACAAACAGCAGCGTCATTAGCAGCCAGCAGCACCCAACACAGTACATGCCATGCCGCCAGCCCATGATAAACCCGCCCTTGATCCCTTCTCGCCATTCCGCAATGAGAAAGCCAAGTGGCGAGCGGCAACGCGACAAACAGGCTCGTTTAAGTGGAGTGAATTGATACACGCCTGCCGTTATCAACAGAATTCCGCCCAGCACGGGAGTTACGCTCATCATCTGTGGTGAAAGCAACGCGGCGGAGTGCAGTCCATGCTGAAGAAGTGTCGCTCCCGCACTGAACACAGTCCACAAAACCAGGTAGCCGAGTAGGAATACCATGGTTGTTGGAACGGGGGACTGTTCCCGGCGTCGTTCACGATTGACCGTGGCGAACATCAGAGTCATCGGCGCAGCGGACGGTGTCATCATTGCGATCATCATTACCGTCCACATAACGAATGTGAGAACGATGTCCCCCAATTGCCACGCGTTCATGTTGGGCATGGACATGTCCATGCTGTTGCTGCCCATCCGCACCGACATGTCCGCGCCTGACATGCCCCATGCGATGTGAATCAGATACAACCACGAGAGGGCGCCGATTGCAGCAAGGCAGGCTATTACAACAACGCGGTCTCGCTTCTGCCCGTTAAGAGCAATCTGCGCCAGCACTCGTCAGGCCGCCCCCTGATAATCGAAGGGAGAGAAGAAGCCGTTTTTCTCTGAAATCTCCCAGCTCATCCCGTAGTCGTTGTAGCTCAGCTTCTTTGATTTGGCGACGGTGACGGGATATCCAGGTGCGATGCAAAGCGGATGACCACTCACTTGAACGTCGCTGCCACCCGCCCCGGCCATCGCTTGAATTTCGGCCTCGACCACGCCAGCGATATTTAAACTGCGGCGTTTGCCATCGTTCTTGTAATCGATTTCCACGCTCTTTGCGCCAAGGACCTCTCCGACGAATGACACCAGCACGGCCGGATGTCCACCTGCTTTGCCGGTGAAAATCTGCATCAGTGCGTTCCTCTGCTCTTCGGACGCTTTGTCATCGAAGTACAGAGCGACTTTCCATTTTCCCATCACCATTATGCCGGGCGAGTACACGGCGAAGGCAACATTCAACCCATCCAATCCGACAGTGCCGGAGTTGCCCTTATCGATGTGCCAGCCGAGAACCGCCGTACAATCTCCGTTCGTGGGTGCGCTCAGGAACACGCATGGGCAGGCAACATCGCAGTTGCATGCCTCGAAATACGTGCCTGCAATACTCCACTTCTCAGACATTACTTCTCTCCCTGTTCGTCGCTGAATAACGGTCAGTAGTTAAGTGCAATACTCCAACGCGTGGTTGCATAGTTCTCTTAATCGAGCTGCACGATGCCCAGCGTTCTGGACGATGATGAGTCCAATTGGAAGGCGGGGACGGGCTTTCGCAAGCGAACTGAGCGCTCTTCTAGTATCGCCAGCTCTTTAGGTCGGAGCCAGCCGGCGCGTTCTTCTGCATATGCTCCGACATCTTGGACATCAGTTCGTTCATTGGCGGGCCCCAACAGTGCGGCGCCATTGGCTCAAAGACGATTTCTCCACCGAACTTCGGAGCATTCATCTTCTTCATGGCTTCGTCAAACAGGTGCACACCCATGTTTAGGTAGTACGAATCGGCGTCACCGACATAAATGTTGATCTTGTTCCCAACCTTTGGCCCAAGCGCTGGCCATTGGCTTTCCAGAATGTGGCGAAGATCGTAGTGCTCTTTCCAATATGCGGCGACCACTGGATTGATCTTGCCAGTGTTCTTGTCCCAGATGCGCTCGGGATAACCGTCGGCACCCACAGGGCTGAAAGTCGCTTCCCAGATATCCCACTGTCCACCTGAACGGGACTTGTCGCCGACAGTCAACTCATACCAGTTCTCGTCTTTCATCATGGCGTTGATGTTGCCGTCGGGCTTTCGCTGTGTGGGCCGTTCGACGCGCATCCAGTCTTTCTGAAACCAGTAGGCGTTGGAGTCGCTGTAGACGTTGACAATCTGGTGATAGCGAAAGTCCACGCCATCGGGGCACAGCGACCACGTGCCCCCATAGAAGTCGGGATACATCACCTGCTTGGCAAGTGAAATCCATCCGCCGGTCGAACCACCGGTCAACAGTCGAGCCCACGGCTGCGCAATTGCCCGAAACTTCTTCTCGACTTCCGGGATGAGCTCCTGAATGAGCGCGTCGCCGTACGGGCCGTTGTTGGCGGAGTTGAGGCCATAAGAATCGTCGTAGTACGGCGACGGATGCTGCAGCGTGACGAGAATCATGCGTGGCGTTCCGTCAGCATTCCAGTACGGCGTCGAGCCGATGCCAGGAGCGCGCAAGGAGAAATGTCCCTCGCTGTATACGATTGGATACTTCACGTCGGGATGTTCATCGTAGCCTTTCGGCAGCAGCACGACGGCGCCAAGGTAGATGGGTGCTCCCCACCATTTGCTCAGAATCGAGCTTTGTATCTTGATGCGCCGCACGTTGCCGCTGTCGGCCGGGACTTTGATTTCTGGGATGACTTTGTCGGCCACCAGTTTTATCGGAGTCGTCGATTGCGGATCGTATGTAATCTTGACGGGATCGCCATAGATATTGCCCGGGGAGATTTTCCAGTTCTGTCCTTCCCACTGGTCCATGTGCATCCAGACGGTCTTACCGTCGGCCCGTGCAAACTTTGTGTAGACGTTTACAAATGGTTGCGCCCAGTAGTCGCCCGCCGGAATGTCGCGCAAACTTTGAACAGGGTGCCCGAAGGTGCGCGCGTCTATAACGGCGCTCTTTTCGGCAGCGAGCTGTTCGACATTCACGCCGAACAACGGCACACCCGTTTCGCCAGTTTGCAGAATTGGCGTTCGCGCGCCCGTATACGTTCGACTGAGCGCGACGTACACTCGGCCCGTGACGGGCGCCGAGTGCGCGGAGCGGGTGAAGGAAATCTCGAAGGTTGGGCCGTTTGCGCTCTGTGAAAACGCACTGGGCGCGTAAACGCTCGCTGACGAGAAAAGGCATGCCGCTGTGAGGACGAAGCTACGACGAATGGTATTCATTGGTCCAAAGTACCGTCTGGAAGAACATCGGAGAAGACGGGGTAGCCGTCGTCATCGGGATCAATCCTCGTGAGTAGTGGGCCAATCCCACTGGTTAGCGGCCTCGCATAAATTCAATGGTTTGCTCGGGATCCGTCCTCTCCAGGCAGTGAGCTTCTACAAGGCGTCGCGTCGTTCGAGATGTTCGAGAGGGACAGTTATTCGTTCAACCGCAACAAGGGCTCGAAACTTAGGGTTGCCTTCCCGACTGTTCGGATCGAAACGCTTACTTCTTGAGCAGTGCCACCAGGCCGGGTCAATGCGCCTACCAGACCGGTAAATGCACCGATCCACGCCATCCAGTGGTTTCGCTCACTTCTTCGCGCCACTCGTTCCATTCGGAGATTGTCGCGAAGCGTCGCCACACCGAACGATGAGAGATAATATTGCCCGAAGATAGAGCTGTAGTTCCAATTTTCGTTCTCGGGGAAGTCCTGTGACCACGGCGGACGTTGAGGGATCGGAGCTCTAAGCGATGAAGCCTCTCGCAATAGACGCGCGATACTTCGCGTCATCAGCGTGTCGCCACCTTGCTGCCATTGCACTGCTAACGCCTGGGATGCGCCAAAGTACCTTCGCAGTATCGTCAGCACGCGAAGCAGATATGACAGCGCAAGAGCTGGAGTGAATAACGCCAGGGCAGACTTTCCTCTCTTTACCGCACAGGACAATCTCGGCAAGCGCCTGTTCATGGCGACCGGACAAGGAAGGGTTTCATGCGTCAATCGTCATACCGGCGAAGCATTCATCGCCGATGCGCCTGGCCGCGGAGGACGTGGTGGTACGAACACCGGTGCAACCAACAACGGCCTTGATACTCTCTCCGATGCGGATCGCGGTGTGGCCGAGTCAACTGGCAATCGCCGCGACGAAGGCAAATTCAAGACGCCGAGTCTGAGAAATATTGCGGTTACTGCTCCGTACATGCCCGACGGTCGCTTTGCGACACTTGAGGAAGTCTGGAGCACACCACAGTGGAATCAAGAACCACCCCAACGTTAATCAACACTGCGATCGCGTAATGGCACGCCACTTAAATACGGGTTCACGGACTCGGAGAAGTCTGCACTGATCGCGTTTCTAACAACGCTGACGGATAATGCTCTGCTGACGGACGAAAAGTTCAGCGACCCGTTTCGCAGGTAGAGAGTCTCGGAATTGACCCAGTTGGCTAGCGCGTACCGTCGCACGGCTTATCTGTCTTCAGAAGACGGCATCGCACCTGCAACAGACGGCATCGCACCTGCAACGAAATCCTTCAGATTGATCGCTCGGTCTGCGAACGCACTGAGCACCTGTCGATCCGCCGTGACCAATGGAATCTCCAACTCCTCTGCCAGCGCGACATACTCACAATCGTACGCCGAGCATCTAGATGACGCCACCAGGTTCAAAACGAGTTGACCAGAAACGGTGAACTCCTGACCGGCTAGCAACTCGTCGGCTAACCCGTGAACCCTCCACGCGTCGCGGACGCTAAGATTTCGTTGGCGCATGTACGCGGCAAGCACACTGCGAAACTCACTGCGCCAGAGCAGAGGCGCCGCCCACACCGGATCGCGCTCCAGCACGAGCTCTGCGAGCGACTGTTCAGGCCCTTTTAGGAGCAGATACGCGACGAGGTTTACGTCGGCGACGATCACGCCCTCCCCCCTCGGCGTGCATCGCGCACCTCGTGATCGGTTAGTGGTTCGAGCGAGAGGCTTTCGCGAAGGGCGCGCGCTTTCACCAGCCAAGCCTGCGGGTCAAGCCGTGCAGCACTTACGGCGCGCTCGAGACACACAATAATTTCGCCATTGAGACTCCGCCGGTGAGCGTCGGCTTGGGCCTTTAGACGTTCATAGACCGGGTCGGGAAGACCCTTGATGGTCAGCGTAGGCATATGACTTCCATTATGGTACCGTACTGGAACCTACCTTTCCTTCTTGCTATGTCAAGACTGGAAAGAAGGTGCTCAGCGCGTGTTGAAGATCCATGGATCTCCCTTTACGTCTGTCATCGAGTTGACACCAGGTTGAGATATCCTACATAGATGTTCTCCGCACTGTCGACTTTCTGTATGGCAGTCAATACAAACTATCCCGAGCGCCCAATGTCTATCGGCAAAACGCTCGTCTCGGCTTTTCTTCTATCTTGAGCCTGGCGGCGGCCGTTAGGACCCCGCTCCAGGCGCAAACGTTCAGGGTTGAGAAGTATAACATCGGCGGAACGGGCGGTCATGATTACATAACCATTGATCCAGTATCAAGCGATATACTGGGCAGTGCAGTGCTCGAGGATAACGCTCCTGAAGGCGCAGCAAGTGATGGAAAGGGAAAGCTTTATGTAAACAACGAAGGGAAGAACACGATTCAGGTGCTGGACGCGGCGAGCATGAAGCTGTTGGCGTCATGGCCGATCGACGCCTGTGACGGACCAACTGGAATAGCGCTCGACCGGCCAACCATGCGCATCTTTTCCGGATGCGGTAAGAGGTCGGTGGTGATAGATGCGAACAACGGCAAAGTTGTGGCCGAATTGGCGAACGGCGACGGCGTCGATGCGCTGGGATATGACCCGAGCGAAAAGTTGATGTACATACCTGCGGGTCGCGATGGAAATGTTACCGTCGTCAAACAGAACGGCCCCGACAAGTACACGGTAGTTATGACTGTGCCGACGATGACGAACGCGAAGACAATTTCCGTAGACCCGGTCAAACACGTCGCATATGCGCTCGCCCTCGAGTTCAACCCATCGCCTACGGGTGAGACAGCTCCAGCCGGCGGAAGGAACACCATCCGGCGTCCGCTGCTCGGTGCCTGGCTATTTGTTATCAGCCACTAGACCGTGAGGGATCGCGACCCTCAAGCACCGCGCTCAGTGCTCATGTCCAGCTGCGTGGTGATCCATTCGCTGAAAGCAAGGAATGCATGTATGGCTTTCAAAGCGTCAATGTCGGTAGAAACGATGCGAACCTGTGCTCCCCGAGGCAGCGTATCAACCAGGTACTTGATGCGGTCTCGAAAAGTGGTCATTTCAGCGGTGCCCGGCACCACCTGAGCGTGTACCATACCGGGAATCGTAAAGTCGCCCGCCCCAAATCGCGCCGCGATATCTCTCATGTGCGCTCGAATCACCTCGGCGCCATCAATATCCATCGAGTCGCGCTGCAACACGATCCGCCCTCCATCCGGCAGCGACTCGAACACATGAGTTGATGAATTCTGATCGACGCCCATTGCCTCCGCGCCACGATTCTGTAGCGCGGCGAACGATGAATCGGATTCATCAGATGCCGCATCCCGTGGAGGGCTGCTACAGGCAGCAGCAACGAGCAGCAGACTGAGGGAGATGGCGTTTGTCATTTGAGGTTGATGGGGTGAATAACAAAACGAAGTGACGATTATTTCAAAACATGGAACTGTCGTTCTTCGATGTTTCTGGAATGACTTGGAGCACGTCGTCGGCCATACGTTTGAAGTACTCGATGAATGCCTGCTTGCCGTCGGCCACTTCAGGATTGTGCTGACGATAGACGTCGCCAGCGTGAAGTTCAATTGCTTCTGCAGGCTTGCACTGATTGAACATGAGATCGTAAAACGCTACGACCGTTTTCTTGTTCTGTTCGAGATCAATGTTCATTGTCCGATTAGCTCCAAAAAGATTTGCTCT
>JBBSTN010000170.1:0-7450 GCA_038235845.1 Gemmatimonadales bacterium
TCCGGCAACCGGGCGCGAGTGGGCTGACCCACTCCGCGATGCGGCAGGGGCCGACGTCACTCGCAGCTTCCAGTCGCACCACCCACCGCTCGTACCCTGGCGGCGGAAATCCACCGACCCATATCCCTCGATTCACCTGGCGGCGTTTGGCTCGCCGAAGGTCATGGGACTTCTCCCTGCTGTGCTCGGAGTCCTTCTGGCCTTGCATGGCGGCTGTGATCACGTTCAGCAGGCCGTTCGGCCCAGTCAGCTCTAATCTGCGTTTGTCTCGACCGATGTAGAAGGTCCAGCCGAGCTCCTCTAGGCGGGCTATCTCCGTTATGGACTCGCGGGGACCGTGCTCTGGGCGCAGGTATCGTGATTGGGCCCAGATCCAAACAGTACCGGGGTTCGCGAGGGGACGCGTATGTCGCTGCAGATCCTCGATCATCGCGCGCGATCCCGGGCGATCAAGCGGCGGTACTTCGAAGGCGCTGACGCCGTCATCCGCGTAGACCCCAGACTCCGGCGCGTGGTGGCACGGGAGCCGCGCATCAGGAGAGAGTAGACCTAAGGCTTTGAGATCCTGTTCAGCGATCTCCACTTGCTGCTCAACGGATTCCACTTGGTCCGGCGAGGATGCGCGGACGTACACGCGATAAGGGAGGCACGTAGTGCCCTCGGATGCCGTGGCGTCCTTTCGCGGCTCGCCGAGGCTCGCCGGCGAGTCCTGAGACACGTGGGCCGATTCTCTGGCGTGGCGTGCACGCGTCGTGTTGCGACGTCGCGGCGAGCGAGAGTTCTTCATTGTTTCGGGTGGGTTGTGAGGCAGGAAGGAGTCGGCCCGCTAGGGCGACCGAAGGGGGCGGTCCTGGTTCGCGCCCGACGCCTTCGGCGGGATGTCGGTCGAGCGGAGGCCGCGGTAATGCGTTGTCGCGGCGTGGCAACGCCGACTGGGCGAGCAGCGGATTCCGCATCCGACTGCGCACATCTGGGGTCTTGGCGTACCGCACCTGTCTCGGTCGGCGATGGTGCGGCGGCTCGTGCCAGCACGGTCACGGCAACGCGGGCGAACGTCGCCACGTCGGCGAGATTGGCCGCGTCTGGCGCTAAGGACACCAAGAAGGAAGACACCGCCGGCGGGCGACCGCGCGGCCGTCCCACCGCTCGGGCAGGGGATCCGGCAGCGGATTCGGCAGCCGACGCGCGAGCGGTTGGAGTTGGGCGGTAGGCCCGGCTGCCGGAAGATGATCGCGGAGAAGGGTTCGCTCGCTGTGTCACGTCCGACCCCGCCGCAGAGAGACCCGGGGTATCCAGCGGGCCCGTCGATTCGACGGGCTCGGAAGTTCCCCTCCGCACGGAGCGCGGCGGGCGGCCAATTCGGGCAGAGTTAGGTGTTGTGTGCGCGCGGATTGCGTATCGAATAGTGGGCATTCCGAGAGCATAGGGAACTCACGATTCCCCGCCACCAAGATCGCCCGCGTCGCCAACTCAACCCTGAGGGGCGGCGCCCGGCCCCGTGTCGAGGGTCTTTTGGGATCATCAGGATCGCTCGCGAGCGGGAGCGCACCTCAGTCAAAGCGTCTCGGGGTTGGGCACGAAATACCGGCGCGGGATCCGGTGCAGGCCACGCGGTGAGTTGAGCGGGCTCAATCCGGCCCACGATGCAGCTCCGGGCAGGTAGCCGACGCGGGTGAAGCAGCCAGTTTGGATAGTGCGCCTTATGGAACGTCGTTCTGCCGGACAACTGTGCAAGCCGATGCGCGGTCACCTCCTCCGGACCGGTCTGCTCGATCCAGAACCAAAGCGCCGGAAGCGGCCAATCGCCCACGCGCCTTGATGTTGACGTATTTGCGTTATCTCGG
This sequence comes from Gemmatimonadales bacterium, assembly GCA_038235845.1. GTDB lineage: Bacteria > Gemmatimonadota > Gemmatimonadetes > Gemmatimonadales > Gemmatimonadaceae > Gemmatimonas. Next base: position 1,845 of record JBBSTN010000170.1, read on the forward strand.
TGGTTCCCGCTGCGGGGTTTCGCAGGGCGGGCGGGCGAACGCTCGCGAAGCGCGGCGTTCGGGGCAGGCCCTTGGACGCTGGAGGATCGGGGACTGGCCAGACGCGCTCATCGGACGCGGTTGGAAGACCACAGAAGAGGCTCGGGCCTCAATCTTCGAGTACATCAAGGTGTGGTACAATCGGGAGCATCGTCACTCTTCGATTGGATACATGAGTCCTTCAAACTTCGAACGGCAATTAGACAGGAAAGAGATAGCAGCTTAAACCAACTGTCCATCAAAACGGGTGAGGCTCAATGAGCCTCACGCCGGGGGAAGTTCAGGGTGCGCCTAGCGCCATTAGGCATGAGGGAGCAGTTTACGCACGTGCATTGCCAAAGTAAGTAACAAAGTAAGTCTCCGGTATCCCAAGACGACTCATATGGGAATGGAAGTTCAATGAGGTACCCACACTGGGTTTGCCTACGCGCGATTGTTGGCGGCGTTGTCATAATGGCATCTTGCGGTAGAGCGTCCTCGCTATCTACACCGAGTGGTTGGGCTCCAAGTGTAAAAATTGGACGTTCTATCCAGAGCTATGACCTTCATGCTGAGTCAATCCAAGTGCTGCGGGACGAACATCGAGAACTCGTCCTTAAGAAGATTGCTCCCCCTTACTTCGGGGAAACACGCTGGGATTTTACTTTCGCACCGGACGTGCGCCAAGGCGTGCGCACCTCCTGCAGTCAAGATCCAATTAGTTTGAGCGTTGACGTGAAGACCATTCTTCCCAACGCGGTTGCGCTTGCGCGATTTAGCCCTGAAGACAGGACACGATGGCAGAGCTTTCAGAACGGTCTGCACCGCCATGAGTCGCGCCACGACAGTATAGCAGTCTCAGTATCGAAGGCGTTTATGCGCGAGGTGGCAGATAACAGAGGTGACCGTGCATTAGGGACAATTGAGAACTGCGTAAGCGCGTTACGTGCCCAGCTTACGCGCGCAAGCAACGAACTTGATCGACAGACTAACCATGGACAAACCGATGGAGCAGTACTCTACATCGAACGCAAAGACTAGCTATTGCGAATAGAGGCAGAAAGAAGCCCCGTATAACCTAAGTCTAGTTATACGGGGCTTCTCATAGATACTCGCTATGATCTCGTCATCGGAGATTTGATTTGACCACGGGCACTCATCGCAAGAATCAGAAATGTAGCAATGCACGTTAAGAAGAATGCCCCTTCGTTCAGCTGGAGAATCTTCCAAATGAGTTTCCAGTTAAGAGCTGCCGCAATCGCTATGATCCCCGCGAAGAGGAACGAGTAACGCCTACCAAGAGCGCCGAGGACAAGGAGCCAGATATACAGCCCTATAGCAACTCCTAAAGCTATTGGCGGCGCAAGAGTGTTGACGTTACCCCAACGTACCGAGCTTACCAAAACTGCTGAAAGCAAAAGGAACGCCCCGAGCCAGATCGATAACACCGATACCCACCGGCGGGGGGGAAACCAGTCCGAGATTGACATCGATACTTCTCGCGGGAAAAATGTTTGCTAAACAGTGTGGCACTCTATCCACGAATTTGTAACGAGAGCACCGGTAGTGTCTACCCACCACTCGATGAACCAGTCACAAATGAGACCCCCACCTCCACTTCCACCACTTCCACCACCTCCACTTCCACCACCTCCACTACTACCACCTCCACTCCCACTTCCACCACCTCCGCTTCCCCCTCCACCGCCACCACCTAAATCGCAAGGGGGTTCATCGCAGAGTGAGGGTGGGTTGTTAATACAGTCCTGATACACACTATAGCGGTAGATGGTGAGCGCTCCTGCTGCGGCCGCAGCTATTCCCGCGGCAACGAAAGCAGGACAAGTAAGCCACACTACTCCACAAAAGACGGCCGCCGCTGTGGAGGCGACAACGGCGGCAGTATAACCGATTAGTGCTTCAACGTAGTCCTGATACGCCGCATCACATGGAGCTGGTCCTTGTGCGTGCAACTGGTCGGGTAGGACTAAACCGCCTAGACCACGCAATAGTCGACCGTATGTGTTTCGAAGACCCTGTATGTCCCTGACTGCGACACGACTGTTAAAATTTACGTTGCTGAGATCTACCGTTATATCTGATTTAATCCGCAGATCCGCATCCATCTGCACAACACGCACAGCCCGCGGCTTGGAGGAATTACCGTTGAACTCGGATTCCACATACTGCATCATTTTACCATCTACCCGAGTGATCAGTCCGACTGGCTTTCCCGCAGCCCCACCACCCTTCCGTACTAAGAAAGTTTCAACAAGCTTCCCCTCGCTACGGGTAGCTGCAATTCGTTCCGAATGCACTTTAAACGTATAAGTCTCGCGGCTGTTTTTTGTCGCTTCATCAACCTGCGCGCCGAACGTGGGAAGACCTCTCGATGGCGCGGATTCCAATGAAGCAGAGTTAATTGAAGAATCAAGGGTCACTCGACTTGAGTTAATCAATCTCCCTTGAGTAGATGTCGGGATGCTGATTCGAAGATCCGCGCTCGCGGTACGTTGTACCGAGTTACCCGAAGAATCAAATCCGATAAGGGTGACTTGAGCCGGACCACTTATTTGAAAACCAGCCGACTCTCTAGCAAGGATTTCGGTGGATTGGTCGCTGCAAGCGGCGATTGCAATAAGCGCGCTGCCGAATAGAGCTTTTTGGAATGTAGCACGACTTGAATGCACAATAGTCATAACCATCTCCAGTCCTGGAGTTAAGTACGTTCGAATCAGGGGGGCTAGGATCATGATGGCCAGTCAAGAGGCCCGACGCTCCGGAAATTGGAGATCTGTCAAACTCGCAGGCGCGAAATTACGGGAGGAAGGGGGGATCCGCTAGATGCGCTTTTGCCCTTAATAAAAATCACTGAGATTCATCGTTTCATGTATGATAAAATCTGTTATCATGCGTTCTGAGCTTGCCTTAACCGACAGGGAAGGCGGTTTCAAGAAACCAGAGTGACAGTGCTCTGGCTGCCAGCGTTGTCGGGGCGAGAAAAGCAGACGCGACAGCGTCCTCGACAGTGCAACCCCGAGTTCGGTCGTCTTGGTGAGCACGGTATGCTAATTACGCGCGCAATCATACTCAGCCCGTAAGTGAAGCCGGCCGAAGTCGGGGGTGCAACACCCCGACAACCCATGACCCAATCCGTTGTTTATCAAGCGCGTATTCGGGAGCAATCCGGCTAGGCATCCATGTTCAATCCCGCTACCCAGTCCGGAGCGATCCACCTATTGGTAGGTGGCTGGCAATGATGCGAGAGGGGGAGCCCCATTTCGATGCCAGAGTCGTCCCGTGGCGTTGAGGGTCGAGCCATCTGTTCGCGCGGCACGACCCGCGCTTGCCTGCAGTCCGCGTCGCCGCTTTGCACAATGTTTGCATCGCGTTGGCAGACACCGTGCTGTGATCGCGACGTCACGCCACGCATCGCGCGATGCTCGTAGTGCCGGCACGCGTGTACGTCACCAGTGGCGCATGGCCATGGTGCAGCGCCGCCACCATGTTCGCACGCGGCCCGCTGTTCGCTGCCACGCTGAAGGTGCCGGTGCCGCGCATGGCTCAGCCCTCTACTCCGCGAAGCGGCGCGGCCCCGGCTGGCGTGCGAAGCGCGATCCGTAGCACGTGCTGCACTCCGTCCACTTCGATGCGCGCGACGAACGCACGCACAACGTCGCGTCGCTCCTGCGGGCCCGCTCCATTCCACACTGTGCGCAGGATCGGCGCGGTTGCACACAGTGTGGCGACTGCGTCCGTGTTGCCGGCGGCCAGCGCGCGACGCTCGGTGGCCAGCTCAGCCGCGTCCGCATCAAGCTTTTGGAGCATAGTGCTCATCCGGTCGGCGACCATGCCCGGACTCGACATCACAGTCGTCAGTAGCTTGTCGATCTTGCGCTGGACCTCCGATTCCTCAAGGGCGAGCAACTCCATTCGCGCGCGCACCATGGTTTCGCCCTCTGCGCGCATCTGCTGTTCCACCGCGAGTGCTTCTTGGACGGCAGGATTGTCTGCGATGGTCTCCAGCGCGTGCACGACCGACTCTTCCACAACATCTGCGCGCACGCGCCGAATGCAAATCGGGCATCGAGCCGAGTCATCAACGCGCTGCGGCGTCGTCACCCTGTAGTAACGCTGCGGCGCACCGTTCTTTGGAGCTAATCGCTCGCCACCAAAGCGCTTGTCGCATGCCGAACAAAACAGGACACCAGACAGCGGAAAAGTTGCACAGAGGCCACGGCCCTGCACCCGATTGCTCGCTATGCGCGCTTGCACACGATGCCAGAGCGCACGATCAATAATGGGCTCCCAGCACGCTGCGTAGGTGGTAAATTCTGCGTCGCGTTGCACAGCGATGTACGTCGGATTCGTCAACAACGTCTGAATCGACGACCGGCGCCACGTGTGGCCGGGAATTGGAGACGGTATCGACCCGTCATTGAGACGCCTGTGCACCTCGTTGATGGACACGGGCCGGCCGTCGAGTCCGTCCGCAACGAGTGCGAAGAGAGCCTGAATTGCGGCAGCACTGTGCGTGGGGCGAAGCAGCGTAACCGCGCCCCGCCGACCGTTACGGCAGCCTGCCTCAAGCGGCGCTAGCCATTCTGCGACGCATTCGGGCCCGCTCGTTCTCGAATCACTTTCACTCAAGTCAGCAAGCCTCGCGACCCATCGCTCATAGCCTGGTGGCGGAAATCCTCCAAGCCATACGCCACGTTCGAGCTGCCGCCGCTTGGCGCGGCGGACGGCGTGTGCCTTCTCGTGCGAGTGCTCGCTGTCTTTGGCGCCATGCATTGCGGCCGTGAAGACGTTGAGCAGGCCATCGGGCCCCGTCAATTGCAGAGGCCGGCGCTGCTCGTGGCTGTACAGCGCCCACCCTATCTCCGCTAAGCGGTACAACTCGGAAATTGCCTCGGCCGCACCGTGCTCAGTGCGCAAGTAGCGCGACTGGGCCCACACCCACACGATTCCTGGTCGTCCCGCCGGCTGAGGGTGTGCCGCCAGGTCGGCGAGCAGCTCGCGCGCGCCGTCACGCTCAGCGGGCGGCACTTGGTACGCCGACTTGCCATCGTCGCAATAAACCCCGTGCTCTGGAGCGTGGTGCCGGGGCAGGCGAACGTCGGCGCCGAGCAGCCCCATCTCCCGAAGGTCGCGTTCCGCGACGGACAGTTGCTGCTCCACCGATTCGTCCTGCGCAGGCGTCGACGCGCGGGCGTAGACCCGAAAGGGCGGTCTCTCAAGACCGGGAGTCTTCCCCCCATGCGCGCTGGCGCTCTGGTTGCCGTAGCGGTAGTCGTAGTCGACGCTGGCGCCGACTCCGGCTGCGAGGCCGGTCGGGACGGGCTGTCCCGGAGAGGATCTTCTACGACCGGCCGATGCAGGCATGAGTTAGACCTATTAGAGAAGGTGGAGAAAGTGGAAGCAGGGACAATCCTGTGCTCGGGGGGCCAATGGTGGGCAGCGCGTTTATCGGCTTCGACAGCAGGCGTGCCGGTTGTGCGCAAACGATGGATGCGGACACAACCCCGGCGTCGTCCGCGGAACGAAACCCGAAACTGGCTGCGACCCGAGCCAACGCCGAGACGTAA
>JBBSTN010000171.1:0-7442 GCA_038235845.1 Gemmatimonadales bacterium
AAAGAAGGAGTTGGCGTACCGGAGCTGCTGGAGCGAATCGTGGAAATGGTTCCGTCGCCGCGGGGCAATCCTGATGGAGCCCTGCGCGCTCTGATTTTCGATTCGTATTATGACAAGTATCGCGGAGCGATACCCAGCATACGCGTTGTCGATGGCGAGATTCGGAAGGGTATGAAGATTACCTTCGGTGTATCCGACAACGTTTACGAAGTAGACGAAGTTGGAACACTTCAACTGCGTCAGGTGAAAACCGACGTGTTGCGCGCAGGCGAGGTTGGTTACGTGGTGGCCAGTGTACGATCGGTGCGCGAGACACGGGCGGGTGACACCATCTTCGACAGCGCGAATCATGCGGACGAAGCACTGCCGGGATATCAGGAAGTGCGCAGCTTTGTATTCGCCGGTATTTATCCGACGGATACACAACAGTACGAAACGCTGCGTGACGCGCTCGAGAAGATGAAGCTGAACGACGCATCGCTTCAATACGAGCCGGAAACCTCCACTGCCCTCGGTTTCGGCTTTCGTTGCGGGTTCCTGGGATTGCTCCACATGGAGATTATTCAGGAACGACTTGAGCGCGAGTATCGGCTTGATCTCGTTACCACAGTGCCCAGTGTGGAGTACCACGTTTTTCTCACTGATGGGTCGGATACCGTCGTGGAAAATCCCGCACTCATGCCGGCACCTGTGTTGATCGACCGCGTCGAAGAGCCCTACGTGAAAGCGCGAATCATGTGTCCGAGTGATTACATCGGCCCGATCATGACGTTGGGTACCGAGCGGCGGGGGATATACAAGAACATGAGCTATCTCGACACCACTCGTGTCGAACTAGACTGGGAGTTTCCCCTCGGCGAAATCATTCTTGATTTCTTCGATAAGATGAAGACGGTGAGCCGGGGATATGCGTCGCTTGACTACGAGATGCTCGAGTATCGTCCCAGTGAACTTGTGCGGCTCGACATGCTTATAAATGGTGACGCGATCGATGCATTCTCAGTTATCGTGCACAAGAATAAAGCGTACGAATGGGGGCGAAAGGTTGCAGAAAAGTTGAAGGAACTGATTCCTAGACAGCTTTTCGAAGTGGTCATTCAGGCTACCATTGGAGCCAAGGTTATTGCTCGCGAGACTGTCAAGCCATTGCGGAAAGATGTGCTCGCCAAGTGCTACGGTGGTGACATTTCGCGAAAGCGCAAACTGCTCGAGAAGCAGAAAGAGGGAAAGAAAAGAATGAAACAGGTTGGTAGCGTCGAAATTCCACAGGAAGCGTTTCTGGCGGTTCTCCAGGTCGACTGAAGCCAGACGGACCGCGTGACGTCGGTTGTAATTCAGACGGCATTTCTCGGAGATATGGTGCTTACCACACCGTTGATCGAGAGATTGGCCCGACGGGGCGCGGTGGATGTCGTAGCGACGCCACTGAATGCGGAGCTGTTGCGTAACAATCCGGCTGTGCGCAGCGTAATCGTGTACGACAAGCGCGGCGCGGATTCAGGTGTGCGTGGTATGCGACGGCTTGCGTCCGAGTTGCGAAGTATTGGTGTAACCGAAGCATACATCGCCCAGGGTTCCATGAGATCCGGGCTCATCGCCAGGCTGTCCGGAATTCCCGAGCGTGTCGGATTCGACAGCTCACCTGGACGGATGTTTTACACACGGCGTGTTGCATTTCGACGGGGGCTACATCATTCGGTAAGACTGTGGTCGCTCGCGTCAGACGCTGCCGACGAGACAACTCCGCTCGAACTGCGTCCTACGCTTTACCCCGGCGCCGATGAACGTCAGGCGGTGGATGAGTTGCTGGCGACATTGCAGGTTGATGCGAACGAGACGTTGGTAGCGGTTGCACCGGGAAGTATCTGGGGTACGAAGCGCTGGCCAGGATACGCGGAGCTCGCAGCTGAGATGGTTCACTCGACCGGCTTGCGGAATTCGCGCGTTGTTGTCGTCGGCGGGAAAAACGACCGCGCGCTCGCCGCGACAATTGTCAGTCACGTGGCACATTCGGGGGGGCCTCCAGCGATCGACGCGACAGGACGGCTTTCATTGCTTGCGTCGGCGGAGCTGATTGGAAGATCGAAATTGCTGATAACAAACGACTCTCTGCCATTGCATCTCGCGTCGGCTATGAACACGCCGACTGTGGCGATATTCGGGCCCACTGTTCCTCGGTTCGGATTTGGCCCGCTTGCCGAGAGAACGGCCGAACTCGGAGTTCGGAATTTAAGCTGCAGGCCATGTGACGATCATGGGCCGGTTATCTGTCCCCTGGGGCATTGGAGATGCATGAGGGAACTCGGCGTTGGTGAAGTGATGAGCGCGGCCGAAACGCTGGGAGGATGATGATGGAATGGGATGGATTGGGGATGTGGAGTGCACGACCGTTACCACCCGCCAACCGTTAATTTGCGCTATGTCCTCACAGCAATTCATCATCGGGGTTGATCTAGGTGGAACCAACATCGTTGTCGGCGCGCTATCCGATGACGGCGCTCGTCAGATCGGTATGCGAAGTGAAGCCACTCGCGCTGAAGATGGCCCGGATGGAGTAATAGAGCGAATGGCGAGCATGGTCGAATCGACCATCGAAGCCGTTATCAAAGAGGCCAATTGTACACGTTCGGACATTCGCGGCGTGGGGATCGGAGCACCCGGCCCACTCGATCGAGAACGTGGTGTCGTGCTTCTCACTCCAAATCTCGGCTGGACCGAGGTACCGCTTCGCGATCGCATGACGGAGCTCACCGGTCTGCCTGCCAGCCTTGATAACGACGCCAACTGTGCGACGTACGGCGAGTGGTGGCTGGGGGCCGCACGAGGTGCACGAAATGTCATCGGGATGACCATCGGCACTGGCATCGGCGGAGGGTTGATATTCGATGGTCGCCTCTATCACGGAACTCACGATGTTGCTGGCGAGATCGGACATACTACGATCGACCAGACCGGTCGTCGCTGCGGCTGTGGCAATTACGGTTGTCTTGAAGCGTACGCATCGGGCCCTGCCATAGCCGAGCGCGCGCGCGAAGCACTTACTTTCGACGGTAATTCCATTCTGGCTCAGCTTGTAAACGGCGATCGTTCAGCGATTACTGCGCAGGTGGTGTACGAAGCTGCTGCACAAGGAGATGTGGTGGCGCGTGAAGTAGTGCGCGACACTGCGCGCTTTCTTGGTACAGGAATCGCAAATCTGCTTAACATCCTCAATCCTGAAGTCGTGGTGATTGCCGGCGGAGTCACACAAGCTGGAGATGCGTTATTCACGCCCCTGCGCGCGGAAGTGCGGCGTCGTGCGTTCAAGCCAGCCGTCGATTCATGTCGCATAGTACCCGGCGAGTTGCCAGGAACCGCCGGGGTTGTTGGTGCAGTAGCGACTTTCAAATCGCAAATGGAATCGTGAATGGACCATCAGTTTACGTGAGCAACAAGAGCAACGAGACCGCGGTGGCAGGAGCCTCACGCCGGCGCGTTGGCGTTATTGGTTCGTTCGTCTGGGATGTGATTTACGGCCGCGACCGTAGAGCGGTGCCCGTCGAGGAGTGGGGAGGAATCACTTATTCTCTCGCCGGTCTCGATGCTGCGCTCGACGATAGCTGGGAGATTGTGCCGCTGCTGAAGGTCGGAGCCGATCTGTCCCAGCGCGCGCGGGCATTCTGTCAGACGCTTCGGCGCATCGCTCCGGATACGGAATTAATTGAAGTGCCACAACCCAACAACCGGGTCGAACTGCGTTATTATGACGACGAGCGCCGCTCTGAATTTCTTTCGGGCGGAGTGCCGGGATGGTCGTGGTTAGGGCTTAAACCGGTGCTCGACGAGGCCAGGCTGGACGCGCTTTACGTCAACTTTCTCAGCGGGTGGGAGCTGGATCTGGAAACCGCGCAGCTATTGCGAGCAAGTTTCAGCGGTCCGATCTACTGCGACCTTCACATGCTTGTCATGGCGGTGCAAAGCGATGGTTTAAGGGTGGGACGTCCGTTGCCGAATGTCGCCGACTGGTGCGCCTGTTTTGACATCCTGCAGGTCAATGAAGACGAACTTTCGTTGATGGCGCCCGACTCCATGGCTTTGGCGGCAACTGCCATTGCCGCCGGAGTGTCGTGTCTTTGTATCACTCTCGGTAAGCGCGGAGCGGTCTACGTGGCGGCGCCAAATGTCTCCAATCTCGCAGATGTGCAGCGATCTGGAGCACTCAGCACCGGGATTTCCACCGGCTCGCGCGGGGGCGGAGGCGCGCTAGGAGCACTTAGTACAGCGCTGGTGCCGGGAGTGCCCGCGCGCATAGACGGCGCGGGAGATCCGACCGGATGTGGTGACGTGTGGGGCGCAACCCATTTCTCGCGACTGCTCGCAGGTGATATGTTCACTGATGCAATCGACGCTGCTAATCGTGCTGCGTCGAGAAATGTCGAGCATCGCGGGGCCACCGGTCTCGCGAATCATCTTCGGGGGGAGCTGAGCGCCACGTGACGACCGTGATCACCGTGCCGCCGTCGCTCGATGAAACGAGCTTCGAGGTAATAATCGAACAGCTCGCGCCGCTTCCACCTGACGAGAAGATTCTTCTGGACGCGAGGCATGCGCGCTGGGCGTCACCGTTTGGGCTCACTGCCCTGCTTTGCATACCACAGGGCCGAGCGCAACCCGACCAAGGTGCGGAACGAATTGCGTTCGCGGTTCCGGAAAATCCGGATACTGCTTCGTATTGGTCGCGTACCGGCTTCTTTCGTCATGCCGCCGACCTCTTCGAACTTCATGGCGCCGTACCAAAGTCACGGGACGGCCTTGAATCGAGTGTGCTGCTGGAGATTACTCCGATTGTGCAGACTGACGACGTGCATGGTGTCGTCGGTCGAATTCAGGATAAAGCAGCGGATATTTTACACGGCCAGCTAGGGCTCGACACCGCGGTAACCGGGCGTTTTGGAATGACGCTCAGTGAGGCCTGTCAGAATATTGTCGAACATGCCGGACTGGGAGGATGGGTTGCTGTTCAAACGTATAAGTACACCAAAAGACTGGGGCGGCGAGTAGTGGTGATTGCTGTATGCGACGCCGGCATGGGATTCAGAAAGTCATTGGAGAGTGCGCCAAATCATCGACACTCCGATCGCTGGGACGACTCAACAGCGTTGGAGGACGCCGTCCTTCGCGCCACCAGCAGGTTCCGACATGGAGACTCCGGCCGGGGTCAGGGGCTCGCCGGGATACGCAAGTTTGTGGGCCGTTGGCATGGGAAACTCTGGGTTAGGAGCGGCACTGCGCGTATCGCCATTTCTCCAGACTGGGACGAAGACGAACCAATGCGGAAGAACCTGCCTTACTTTCCCGGTTCGCAAATGCAGATCGTGATTCCAGAACGTATTGGGGAACCTGTTGCCCGAACGCGCGAGGGCGCTTCCGGTGCTCGCTCCCGTGCGCGGGAACGCTCACCATGACGTTGCTGATAGACGTGGGCACGGTGCTGCGCGGAACTGTATGCGACCTCTACTCCAATCTCGTCACGAGGCCAACGGGTGCCGCGGTACGCTCGGCGATCGAGCAGCAGGTACTGGAAGTTGGATCGTCGGTAGTCACGACGATCGACTTCTCGAAAGTGAGTCTTCTCGATTTCTCATGCGCCGACGAGATAGTCGCCAAGCTCCTGCTGCAGTATGCCGATAACGCCGACGCTCGGGGATATCTGCTGTTTTCGGGAATTCAGGAAGACCACCTCGATCCAATCGAAACTGTGCTCGATCATCACAAGCTCGCGCTGGTATCATGGTTTGAAGGCGCAGCAGAGCTGTTTGGTTTTGTGAACGATGCGGAACGGGCGCATTGGGAAATTGTACGAGATGCGGGGCCTCTGGAAAGCGAAACGGTGGCGACGCTTCTGGCCTCCGACATAGTCATAACAGAATCGGTTCTCGACCGCCTTTTGCATCGCCGATTGCTCATGAGGATCGAGAACAGCTATAGCGTACCCGGAATGGTGAGAGGTCCGATTACATGAGTCCAGTAGGTAGTTCGGCGCGTCGACCAGGCGGCTTCAGCGGCTTTACGCCGCCATTGCAGGTCGTTGGCTTCATCGCCACGCGAGCCGGTGATCCCGAGCGTGGTCCGATGATTCGTCTCAGACCGGATGATGCATTGATACGTCTCGTTACCGATGGTGAGCTTGTGCGTGTGATAAGCGAGCGTCGTCAGGAGCTGGCGGTGCTGGAAATCGACGACACTGTTCCTCGTGGCGGTGCGGTACTTCGTGATGTCGCCGGTGCTGTCGTTTCCGAAATTATAAGGGTCGTGAAGCTCGACACCGACGCCGGACATCGCGTCTGACCTCGCTCGTGTCGTTTGTATCGATTACCGCGCAACTTCCATGATTCTTTCGCGACCCGGGTTGAGCTGAGATGGCCGGTATACTGAGGTTGGCTGGCGTGTCGAAGGAATACGTAAGGTCCGGCGCTGCCGTCAAGGACGTTTCCTTCGAGATGAACAAGGGCGAGTTTCTTTTTCTTGTTGGGCACAGTGGAGCCGGCAAGAGCACTCTGCTCAAGCTCATATCGATGTCGGAACGACCGACCGCAGGCGAAGTGAAAGTGTCGGGTTACTCGAGCAGCACTCTCAAGCCGCGTGATTTACCAAAACTGCGTCGTCGGCTTGGAATCGTCTTTCAGGATTTCCGGTTGTTACCAGACCGCACCGCTGAAAAGAACATCGCCTTTGCGTTGGAAGTCGTTGGAACACCCAAGAGTGCAATCGGACCACGGGTAGCGCGGTTGCTTACACAAACCGGGCTCGCATCGAAGGCGACTTCATTCCCGCATGAGCTGTCGGGGGGCGAGCAGCAGCGGGTGGCGATCGCGCGCGCGCTAGCTAACGACCCCTTCGTACTTCTTGCCGACGAACCAACAGGAAATCTCGACGATCGCGCGACGCATGCGATCTTTCAACTGTTGCGTGACATAAATGCAAGCGGCACCGCAGTCATCATGGCGACCCACGATATCGCGCTCATTCAGCGCGCGGGGATGCGATTCATTGAGCTCGAGAACGGCGAGGTGCTGTTCGATGGCACCGACACCACGCGACTATTGGCTGACATGCGAGGCCGACGTCGTGGTGATGCCTTCCTCAACAATACGTAGCGGCATGAACGGTTCACAAATCTGCCGGACAACCCAGTGAGGCTTGCCTTACGCGAAGTCATGCTTGCATTCCGACGTGCACCGGTTCTCGCGATGCTTGGCATTACAACAATCGCCTTCTCACTCTTTGCGTTTGGACTTTTCGGTCTTGTTGCAATCAATATCCGTTCGGCTCTCAACGAAATCGAAGATCGGGTGGAAGTACGGGCGTTCCTTGTCGACGGAACCAGCGACGCAGATGTAGATGCAATCCTTCAGGCAGCGACGAAGCTCCCGCAAGTTGCCAGCGCTGCCTACGTGACACCC
>JBBSTN010000172.1:0-7441 GCA_038235845.1 Gemmatimonadales bacterium
AGCGCGGCTGCGACTATCGGTGCACTTACTGTATCGTGCCTCAGACGAGAGGCCCGGAAAGAAGTCGCAAACTTGGCGATGTCGTGCGGGAAGCCGGCGAAATTGTGAGCGGCGGCCGGTCGGAAATTGTGCTGCTGGGGCAGACAGTGAATTCGTACAACGACGGCACTCATGATTTCGCCGACCTGCTCCGGCAAGTTGGTGCGGTACCTGGGGTCAAACGTCTTCGTTACACGTCGCCGCATCCGAACGACTTCAGCGATCGCGTGATCGATGCTCACGCTTCGGTCGCTAGCGTTTGCGAACATGTACATCTGCCGCTTCAGAGCGGCTCTACGACGATGTTGAAGCGGATGCTGCGCCGCTATTCGCGCGAGGGCTACTTGTCCTGTGTCGCAAAGCTGCGCGCTGCCGTGCCGGGGCTGTCCGTGACAACCGACATCATCGTTGGTTTTCCGGGCGAGACCGACGAAGAGTTCGAGGACACGATCACTTTATGCCGGGAAGTCCGCTTCGACGATGCGTTCATGTTCAAGTTCTCGCCTCGCGAGGGAACTCCGGCCATGCGGATGCCCGCGGAATGGACGGTTCCCGCGGAGTTGGTGTCCGAGCGCTTCGAGAGACTGATGGAGACCGTCCGGGGTATATCCCGGGAAGGAAATCTTGCGCGGGTTGGTGATCGCGTCGAGCTGCTTCTGGAAAAGGTCGCGCGCGACGGCGAAATGCTTCAGGGACGAACCAGAGATTTCAGAACGGTGCTGGTGGATTCTAGTGCAGGTAAATTGGGTGATTACATCGACGTCGTACTAACCGGCACGACAGGTGCAACATTCATCGCATCGCCGATCGAAGCTGTGGCGTCACCCGTTCGGCAGCGAAACTCACTCCCAATGGCGAGTTAGCGGCGTAGGTTGTGGCGCCAATCACCGAATTATTGATGTTGGTTTAACGCGCGGTTGCGCGCCTAACGCGCTGAGCGATGACAGAAAGCTTTGCAATTGTTGTTGTGACAATTCTTGTTGTGTTAGGCATTATCGGAGCCGCGGTCGCCTGGTGGATAAATCGACCTCGTCATGGCGAACATGCGAATCCTGACGCGAGTCTCGAGTTGTTCAGCGGAGATTTAGCCACAGAATATGCGGACACTGTGGCGAGAGAACATCACTTGTTACCCGGCGACGGGGGTGACGAAGGTGATGAAGGTCACGCGGGTGATGAGCCTGAGCTTCGCAGCCCCTCTCCACTCGCGTCAGCTGCTGAGGCATCAGTCGGGCATGTCCGGCGTGATCGATTGTCCGATCGACGGAGCGCGGTCGATGGCATCGTCGACTTACCCGTGAACCACGAAAAACGCGAGACCCCGGGATCTGCCGATCTGCCCGCTTACGATTGGACTCGCGCTGTGGCAGGCGGTCCGGCAAGGCGAGAAAGTGGCCCGGATCGTCTCGCGCGTGTATCAGCGTTCGACAGCGGGATGGCCGCCAAAATTGATAAGACGGCCATTCCGCCTGCGATCAACCCCAAACCCCAAAAGCTAGCAGTTGCGTCGTTCCCTCCCGCTCAATTCGATCCGTCGATCGCACACGGTCGGTCGGTTCGATTCGAAATTCCGGCAGACGGCACGCTGCAGTTCCTCCCGGGTCGCCTCGAAATTGTTAACGGGCACGATTCTGGACGTGAGATACGATTTGTAAGACTTCCGGGTGCAAGTGTACCAGAGATCACATTCGGGCGCTCTGAAGGAGTTCGATATCGGCACGTTCAGCTTATGGAGGGTACTGTAAGCCGGCTCCATGCGCGAATGCGTCACGCAGAGCCGAGTGGGGGATGGACACTGATGAATCTTTCGAGCACGAATCCGGTAGCTTACAACGGGCGCATTCTTGGCGAAAATGAGGAGCAGGCTCTGAAAGATGAAGATCGAATTGAAATGGGAGAGGTCGTTTTCAGATTTCGCGAGCGTTGAGCGACATGGTTGATCGCGTCCCATCCGAAGTCGGTATCGACGCGCCCTCGTCGTTCGTGGACGAGAGCTCCGAATCGTCAAATGAGGCCTCGGATCTCAACGTTGACTACGAGATCATTGAAGAACTTGGGCGCGGCGGAAGTGCAATAGTTTATCGTGCCCGCGATCGAGGCCTGGGACGCGAGGTCGCAATCAAGGTTGTTCGCCCGCGGCATGCGACGACAGATGACGAATCACTTCAGCGTCTGGCTCGTGAAGCACGAACCGTAGCGGGTCTGCAGCATCCAAACATCGTTACCGTGCATGCTGTAAAGCGGTTGGACGATGGTGGGCTTGCACTGGTAATGCAGCTCGTTCCTGGTCGCACCTTGAAACAAGCGGTGGCCATGGATGGCCCTTTCCCCGCGGAACGTGCTGAACGAGTGCTAAGAGATGTTGCTTCGGCGCTGGCGTATGCGCACGCCCACGGGGTCATTCATCGCGATGTCAAGCCTGAAAATATTTTCATCGACGCGGACACGGGTCGAGCTCTTCTCAGTGATTTCGGCATTGCTCATTCGGCGGAGTTTGATTCTCGTCTGACGATGACGGGCACTGCCATCGGCACGCCTGCATACATGTCACCAGAGCAGATCGATGGGAAGCCAACCGACTCGCGATCAGACGTCTACAGTCTCGGACTCGTTGCCTGGGAAATGCTCACTGGGCGTCGTCCGTGGGACGGTGAGTCGCTGTACAATGTGATTTTCAAGCAGAAGCGCGAAGACCTGCCGGCTATTGACTCGTTGGTCGACGGTGTTCCTCTGCGTTTGCAGTATATCGTCGAGCGAATGATACAGAAGCGGCCGGGCGCGCGATGGGCTGGTGCGGATGGCCTGCTGGCACACATGAACGCCTGGGTTATCCCCTCCGACTGGACGCAATGGCAGCAGGCTCACAATCGCCAGCGTCGGGCGCGGGAAAAAGCAGCCAGTGCGCGGGCGTCCCAGAAAGGAGAGGGCGGCAGCGCGGGTTTACTGCAGGCTGCGCTCGCTACGGTTCGATTCCGCCGACCCCCGGATGGAGAGCGCAGCGCACCGGGTGCAGGCACACTCGCTGCCGATGACGACGTGGTTACGTCGACCGCTAGTATTTCAAACGATTACGACGACGAGTACGACGACGATTCTAGCTCGCCGTCCTGGGTAACGGCTTCTCCAGGAAAGGGGCGGTGGAAACGGGTCGCGGCATCGGTTGCTGCCTTCGCCGTGGTCTCCGTCGGAGGCTATGCCCTGTACGCCAACACAATTGGAAATGCTGATACGTTCCCGACAACTTCCACCCTGCCCGCCAGTGCTGATACCGCGCTTGTGGGTGTCTTGCCCATGGCAGGGACGCTGGGGGATTCTGTCCTGGACTCGCCTTCGGATACCGCGGGTCCCCTGCAAGCGAACGGTGGGGTCGTCGACAGCTCCCTGGCAGCGGCCACACTAGCACGCGCGCGGGCGGACTCTGCGATGCTGCGCGCTTATAGCAACGTGGCAGGAAAACAACTTGGGACAATTGTTGCACTCGATTCCTCGTCGGCTCCTTCATCCACTTCTTCGGTGAGCGGGATGCCGACGGTTTCCCCGAGCGCGGGCCCACCGGCTCTTGCGTCTGTAATCGCAGCGCCCCTCACATCTGCTGTCACATCCCCCGTTGTGCCGAGAGGCAGAAACAGCGCTTCATCTGGAGATGGCGGGCGATCTTCTGTAAAGTCAACGAACGACCCTGGAATCGTGGCCGCGGGCGGCCGCCATAGCTGTGTACTGGAGAGTGGAAAGTTATTCTGCTGGGGAGCCAACGATCGCGGTCAACTCGGGGACGGCGGTCTGGAGGCGCGGTCGATTCCGGACGATGTACTTGGTGATGCAGACTTTGTGCAAGTCGCCGCGGGAGTTTCACACAGCTGCGCTGTTACCCGTTCCGGCGACGCTTACTGCTGGGGCAATGACGAGCGCGGACAGCTCGGCGACGCAACCACCACATCCCGCAACATACCAGCGCTGGTGGCCGGTAACCTTAAATTTCGCGAGGTGCGGGCTGGCCTCGCCTACAGTTGTGGACTTACAACGGGTGGCAGCGTCGCCTGCTGGGGCGCAAACGAAAGCGGACAGCTAGGCAATGGATCCACCGGCATGCATACGTCACCCGACGTGATAGAAAACCGGAGGTTTGTCGCCGTGGCCACGGGATGGAAGCACGCCTGCGCGATCGGCACCGATGGGTTGGCCTATTGCTGGGGTGACAATAGCTATGGGCAGCTGGGGGACGGGACCAACAAACGAAATATGAATCCGTCGCCCGCGATCGGAAATGTTCGATTCACCAGCATTGCTGCGGGAAGCTCCCACACCTGCGCGGTCGCCGAAAGCGGTGAGGTTTACTGCTGGGGGCGTAACAGCTCCGGACAGCTCGGTACAAATGGCACAGTCTCCGCGGCTGCTTCGACAGCTGCTTCGATAGCTGCTTCCGGCGGCGCTGGAAATACCACTTCGGCCACTGCCGATCGCTCTGTTCCGACGGCCGTCGAATCATCTACGCGTTTCATGTCGGTAACCGCTGGTAGTGTTCACACATGTGCGCGGACGCGGGCAGGTGCGGCTTACTGCTGGGGACAGAATTCGTACGGGCAACTTGGCGACGGTACAACGGTTGATCGCAAGACACCGGTGAGGGTCCTAGGCCCTTACTCCTTTGCGGCGATCAGTGCGACCAGCGCACACACCTGCGGCATTACCAACGACAAAGTTACCTATTGCTGGGGTTACAACACCGACGGCCAGCTTGGCGAGGGTTCGCGAAATCATCGCTCCAGGCCAACAGCTATCAGTGTCTCGGCGAGATAGGATAGCTGCAAACCGATCAAAAACCACTTCATTGCACCACTCTTGCTTCTCTGAATTTTCCCAGAGCTTTCGTTAGTACTGCATCCAAACGCAAAATCATGATACGTACGTCGCACGGCATAAGGTTGGGGAATGAGCCACTCTCGCTTTGGTTTCTATTTATCGCGATGGCTTTTGCGCTGTTGACATCATGCGGAGGTGCCGACAGCTCGGGTGTGCGCATTGACGGTGCCGTTGCCAGTGTGGAGATCTCGCAACCGTCTGAAACGCTGTCGGTCGGATCAACCGCAACCTTGCAACTCGTAGTGCGGGATGCGGCTGGCCAGGTGCTAAACAACAGGAACGTCGTGTGGTCCAGCAGTGACAATGCAATCGCCACGGTTTCTGCTCTTGGTCTCGTAACAGGGATCGCGACCGGGACGGTTCAGATTGCGGGAACGGTCGATGGGAGGAGTGCCGTTTCCAACATGACAATTACCGCCCGCGCCGTTGCCAGCGTGCAGGTTGCGCCATCCGAACCAAGACTGCTCGTGGGTGAGTCGGTCCAGTTGTCTGCACAGACTCTGGATGCAAGCGGCGTTGAGCTCAGCGGCAGAATAGTGGAATGGAGCAGTGGGAATGAGCAGATCGTGTTGGTCGACGCCGCGGGGCGGATAACCGGCGTCGCCGAAGGAGTTACAACGGTCACGGCACGAAGTGAGAACAGAACTATCTCCATAGGCGTTAGTGTTGTAGCCGTGCCAGCGGCGCGCCTCGACATCTCCCCAGCGTCTGACACGATTTTCGTTGGACAATCGACGCAGTTCGTCGCACTCCCCCGTGATTCCACGGGCGCAGTTTTGACAAACCGAAGTACTTCGTGGGGAACGAGCAACGTCGACGTGCTCACCATTTCGTCATCGGGTCTGGCTGTTGGCATGTCGCCGGGTGTCGCAACTGTCACCGCATCGAATTCAGGTCGAACGGTGGAGGCGATAGTTCTGGTGAGATTGCGCCCCGTTGCATTTGTCAGCGTAATGCCATCGCAGGCGACACTGACCATTGGCCAGACACTTCAACTCAGTGCAGTAACACGGGCCTCCAACGGCGAGTCGGTATTTGGACGTCCTACTTCGTTTCAGAGCGAAAACCAAACCATCGCCACCGTTTCCTCAACGGGAGTGGTGACTGGCCGAGCAGAGGGCGTTACGCGCGTCCTGGTAACGAGTGAGGGACAGGTGGGAGTCGCGAATATCAGCGTCACGAGGATTCCCATCGCATCGCTTCGAATTGATCCGGATAGTCTTGGTTTGCTAGTGGGACAATCACGGACGCTTACGGCAGTCGCGCAGGACGAGAATGGATCAGCACTGAGTGGTCGCGCGATCGTCTGGACTAGCAGCGCGCCTGCGGTGTCAACCGTTACACAGAATGGGGCGATCAACGCGGTTTCCGTGGGAACAGCAGTGATAACCGCGACTGCCGAGGGAGTCACGGCAACATCGCGGGTTACGGTGCGATCTGTACCAGTTGCGTCGGTAGTGGTTTCTCCGTCAACCGGTACAGTAATCATCGGCGATGATCTCGATCTAACGGCAGAAGTGCGAGACGCCAGCGGTTCGGTTGTATCCGCCAGTTCCGTCGTGTGGACATCTAGCGACAACAGAGTCGCTGTCGTATCAAGTTCTGGGCGTGTGCGCGGTCTGGCTTTCGGCTCCGCGCAGATCAGCGCTACAAACAACGGCGTAGTGGGAAAGAGTTCAATTCTTGTTATACGCGAGCCAGTGCTTTCACTCACGGCTGCACCGACATCCATAACTCTCTTCCCGGGAATGTCGGCAACAATTGTTGCCACTCCGAAAGGACGAGGGGGAATTATTCTTACCGATCGCCTTATCACCTACGCGAGCAGCAATCTTGCTGTGGCGACTGTCACGCCGACAGGGGTCGTGACCGCGCAGGGCGTTGGCGATGCAAGCATCATTCTGACAAGCGAAGGAAAGCAGGCTGTTGTCAGTGTTCGTGTCGATCCAGCGCCCGTGGCCAGCGTGCAGGTGAGTCTCGCCAATGGCAACATTACGGTTGGTGTTAATACGCAAGCAACAGCGGTGCTCAAAGACGCGAGCGGCAAGATTCTCACCGGTCGGCCGGTTGCGTGGTCGTCATCGGATGCATCGGTCGCCACGGTTTCGTCGAGTGGCGTGGTCTCGGGCGTCGGTGTTGGCAGCGCCAATATCATTGCAACGAGCGAGGGTAAGACGGGGACGATCACCGTCGCCGTAGCGCGGGCCCCTGTCGCAACCATTACCGTTTCACTCGCGAGCGGCAGCCTCAGCGTAGGAGGCACAACACAGGCTTCGGCGGTGCTCCGTGACGCTGCAGGCAACGTTCTGACGGGTCGTTCGATAGTCTGGTCGAGTTCGAATTCGGGTGTTGCGTCGGTGAACTCCTCCGGTGTTGTGACCGCTGCTGCACCCGGCACCACCAACATCACCGCCTCTTCCGAAGGGAAAGCAGGTAGCACTTCGCTTGCTGTGGCCCAAGCCGCGGTTGCAACAGTGGCGGTGTCACTTTCCAGCAGCAGCGTGATCGAAGGTGCGACGACCCAGGCAACAGCGGCTTTGCG
>JBBSTN010000173.1:0-7427 GCA_038235845.1 Gemmatimonadales bacterium
CGATGAGATGACTGCCGCGTCATCTGACGTCATCGGGATGAAGAGTTGTCTGTGCGCGCTCGGGCCGCGCGTCTCACGTCGGCAATGGCTCGCTGGTGTTCGGCGAACGAAGTGCGAAATTCGTGGTGTCCATCGGGATGAGCGACGAAATAGAGAAACGGAACATTGGCCGGCGACAGGGCCGCCACAATTGAAGCTTCACCAGGAGAGGCAATTGGACCGGGCGGAAGACCGTCGTTTCTGTAAGTGTTGTACGGGGAATCGATTTCGAGATCCTTGAACAACACTCTATCCGTGTGCTCGCCCAGTGAGTATTGCACCGTCGGATCTGCCTGCAGGCGCATCCCTTTCTTTATTCGGTTCCAGTATACGGCAGAAATGATGGGCCGTTCCTCGCCCTTGCGTGCCTCTTTCTCCACGATGGAAGCCATAGTCATCGCTTCATTTCGCGAGATCGCCATCGATTCAAGTGTGGCGTTCCATTCGGGCTTCCAGACTGATTCGAAACGTTCAAGCATCACGACAACGGCCTCGCGGGCAGTTGTACCGTCGGCAAAACTGTATGTCGCGGGGAACAGATAGCCTTCGAGGGTTGGCGCGGGCGCTGCAAGCCTGCGTCGCCACGAGCTGTCCTTCGCAACGGCGAAAACAGAATCTTCGGACACGCCCAGCGCCTTGTTGAGCACGCGGGCGATATCGCGTAGGTCGAATCCCTCAGGGATGACGACGGTGTGCGTAATGCCCCGTCCCGCCACTAACGCGTCGAGCAGATCCGACCATGATTCGCCCTTTACGAACGCGTACTTACCCGGCTTGATCGCCCGGTCACGGTTGCCCATCGACGCATACCAACGAAACGCTCGTGGCGATCTGATGACGCCTGCGCTGCTGAGTGAGTCCGCCACTCCGCGCACGCTCGATCCGCGTGGGATGCGAACGACCACAGCGTCACCGGTAAGTCCTGAACCGCTGAATTCGCGCACCAGGAAGACGGCGGGGAGGACAACGGCGACGACAACTACAATCGCAATCAGCCACCGACGGAAGCGTGAGCTCCTGCCTGAACGGGAGCGCGCGCGGGGGCGCGCACCGGAACGTTTGCGTGCAGTCACGGGGCGCTCATACAGCTTCGCCCAGGGTTACACCTTGAGCGGCAGCGCGCAGCACACCCTCAAGAAGAATTGCCGCAGCCAGCGCATCTACGTCGTCTTTTCTGCCGCGTGTAGAGCCGCCCTGGGCCTTGATGCTGCGAAGTGCGGCGGAAGTTGTGAAACGTTCGTCTACAAGCCGAACAGGAAGCGACTGCCTCGCAGACAGCTTGTTTGCGACATCGCGTATTTCTCTGGTTCGATCGGTTTCGTCACCTGTGCTGTCGAGCGGCAACCCGAATACAAAACCCGTCGCATTGAGCAGCTCTGCGCGCCGAATGATTTCCGCGATCGGTGGACGTTTCCCCGCGCGTCGAACAATAGTTCCTGCCGGCGACGCAAGCATTCCCAGTTCATCGCTGATGGCAAGTCCAATTCGCTTGTCGCCCCAATCGATGGCGAGCAAGCGAGCGATCACGGCTCGGCCATCTGGTCGAAGAACTCCTGATTGGTGGAAGCGCGTTCAATGCGCTTTAGCAGGAACTGCAGCGCTTCATCTGACGGCATGTCGGCCAGGAATGCGCGGAGCAGGAATATTCGCTGTTGTTCGTACGGAGTCAGCAGCAGCTCTTCGCGGCGCGTCCCAGACTTCGGGATGTCAATTGCAGGAAAGATTCTCGCGTTGGCAAGTTTGCGATCGAGAACCAGCTCCATGTTTCCCGTACCTTTGAACTCCTCGAAGATGAGTTCGTCCATGCGGGAATTCGTCTCGATGAGGGCGGTGGCCACAATGGTGAGTGAACCGCCTTCCTTGAGATTTCGCGCGGCTCCGAAAAACGCCTTAGGTTTTTGCATCGCGCCAGCTTCCATACCACCGGACATGATCTTTCCGCCAGATGGTGCCACTGAATTATGAGCTCGCGCCAAGCGGGTTATCGAGTCGAGCAATATGACCACATCCTGTCCTGATTCGACGAGCCGTTTGGCTTTCTCGATCACCATGTCAGCGACCTGGACGTGCCGGTCTGCAGACTCGTCGAAGGTGGAGCAGATCACTTCGGCCTGGGGACAGTTGGCCTGCATGTCGGTGACCTCTTCGGGGCGCTCGTCGATGAGCAGCACGATGAGGGTAATCTCCGGATGGTTTTCGACGATCGAGTTTGCGATCTGCTGCATCAGGATTGTCTTACCACCTTTTGGCGGTGCGACAATGAGTGCGCGCTGACCTTTTCCAAGTGGAGCGACGATATCGCACAGGCGCATGGATATGTCGCCGTCAGCACGTTCGAGCCGAATACGCTCGTCTGGATATTTCGGAGTGAGATTGTCGAACGAGCTTCGCTGTTTCGACTTCTCCGGATCGCCTTTGTTGATACGCTCCACCTTGAGCAACGCCAGGTATCGCTCCCACTCCTTTGGCGGGCGAACTTCTCCCATCACCGTGTCACCGGTGCGGAGATCGAATCGCTTTACCTGGGAGGGGGAGACGTAAATGTCATCCGGGCCGTACAGATAATTGAAATCCTGCGACCGTAGGAACCCGTAACCTTCGGGGAGGATTTCCAGCACACCCTCCCCATATAACGTAGTTTCCGCATCGAGCAGTGCCTGTTCGATGCGATAGATCAAATCCTGCTTGCGGAGACCCGACGTGTTTGTGACACGCAAGGACTCGGCAAGTGCGAGGAGATCGGGTACCGACTTCTGCTTCAGCTCAGCGACGTGCACGACGCGGGGGGACGTGAAGGAGTCGGCCAGGGAAATCCTGTTCCCGACAACAAATGATCGAACCAGCTCTGACAGCTAAACAAGCTATAATCGCTGTAACTTTGCAATAACAACGCGCATGGCAGGACTCGAACCTGCGACCTTCTGCTCCGGAGGCAGACGCTCTATCCAACTGAGCTACACGCGCAGACTATCGATGATTCCCGCATGACGCGCCCATGACGCGAGCATGACGCGAGAAAACGAGTCGCCGTCTGGCGACGTTCATACTGCCGCTCAGTCGCGAAAGCTAACAGTGCGGGAAGCGTCTGGGCAACCAGCAGCGTCAATCGCCAGCCGCAACGCCCTTGAGCCCTATCGAGGCCAGAAAAGCCGACTCCACTGCCTCGGAAATTCCACAGCTCCGCATATCGGAGACGTTGCTCCCGACATATCTTCGCATGACCGTTCCAAGGTGATGCCCTGAACCGAATTCCAGTTGCCAGCCCACCGAGTCGAGCGTATGCCCGCTTTCCTGGAGAAGTGAACTTGCAACAAGGAGCCGACACCATGTGATGAACTTTCGCGGCAGTGGCATTCGATGCTCGAGTAGCCGATTCCGGAGCGTTTGGCGGGTTATGCCGAAGCGAGCGGCAACTCTGACCACGTCGAGCATTTGGTGGGAGGATTCGACTGCAAATTTGAATATGTCGCGGATGGGTATGGGTATGAAGGGCCCGATCCGATTGATTACTCCGAGAACGTGCGACCTTTGCATTGCGTTATTGAGGACGCCGCTCAAGATGTGGCGCGTATCCTCGACATCCCGCGATGCCACTTCCGAGGCGCCCGCGCGAACAATCGCAACTAAATTGCGGTCGGAAAGTGTTTTTCTGTCGTACCAGACAACGATGGCGTGAGAAGGTGTAGCGAGTTTTATGGCGCGAATGCCCGCGAGCGTGGTTTCAGCCGTTTTCTCTTCGATCGCGAAGACGGTGCAGCGTATCTCGCCTCTGAGAATTGCCGGCAGTGTCTCGGAGTGATCGGCAAAGCATTGTACGAACTGTGGGCCGCCAAGCGCGTCTTTGAGACGAGCCTGGAGAATTGTGTTGGCGGGAATACAGGCTACGAGCGAGCTAGCCACCGAATTCACGGTGGTTAAGATAAGTTATGGAAGAGCTCGTTTTACGCTGTGTGACCAAATTTTCCCTCGTGATGACTGTCACGAGCGGAAAGCTAGTTATCGATCGGTAACCTCTTTTCGGAGCTTTCATCGATGCGTACACGCCGTCTGCTTCTCGTCGTTGCCGTAGTGCTTGCACCCCTTGCCGCCGCATGCTCGGCAAGCCCCACCGGCCTGGATGATTCTACCACCCCGGCAGCGCTCGACTCTACAACCGTCAAGAAGGAACAACATCCCTGGGGCTGATGCCTCAGACACAAAGTGCTTCAAGTCGACCGATTCCCGCTTTGATGATGATGTTGTCCACTGACTCACTGGTTAGCGACGACGCCACCTTCAAATGGCGATCCCTACCGTCCACAGTGACACGGTCGAGTGAATCAAGGGCATTTTCCACCTTCACCTGAAGTTCAAAGAAGCTGTGCTGAATAGCTATCGCAAAAGCTTCGCGCAGCCGTTCCCGGGCAATTTCAGTTTCGCCGATACGTTCGAAGGCTTCACCTGCGTGCATCAGAAAGCGTGCGCTTTCATATGGCATGTTGGCGCGTGCGGCCTCGATCTTTCCACTGGCATTCAATGTAGTCACCTGAATGTCGGAGCCAATTCTAGCGGCCGCACGAATGGCACCACCTATCGCCGGCAGTCTTATGCGCGCGATATCGGTAAGGGTTAGAACATGTAGAAAGCCACGCAAGGCTGCGGAGTTGTAGTCGCCGTGCAGCGAAGCGAGGGCGAGGTTGGACATGATCATAGCCCGGTCCTCTTCTCCCTCGGGAAAGAGGTCGAAAGCGCGCCATCCATGCAGCAGTGCGTCGATCAGGCGACCTTCCGCCAACGCGACGTTCATCATGCCCTGCGAGGCCATAGCCTCGGTTGGGCTGCCTGGGTGGCAAAGCGAAAGCGCCCGCTCGAACATTTTTCGTTCGGCGGGCCGGTTTCCTCGATAGGCAGCCACCACCCCGAGCCCTATATAGGCGCGGGCGGCAAGGGGAGCGTCTCGTTCACGTAGCGACACTTCCGCGGCCATTTCGTAGCAGTCGGTAGCACTTTCAACGTCACCAAGCTGACGGGCGATGCGGCCGAGATGTATGGCGGCAAGCATTCGTGTCGCCAGATCGGCGTTCGCGGCGATTCCGCACACCGCTGAAACCGTAGCGAAGGCCATCTCAAAACAACCCGCACGCTCCATCCGCTCTGCCTCGACACGAAACCGTTCCGCCAGACGCGATAGAGCGTCGGTGGGGCGATCCTGGGTGTCATGAATGAGAGTTGGGCGTGCGTCGGAGTGGGGCAGCATGTCCGCTGGCAGGCCGGCGAGATAATTGTTCTGAAGTCGCGTGTCGAGGAAGCTCAGCCGTTCCGCCATACGGGTCACGGCGAAATACTCAGCAAGCTCTCGCTCGCTACCACTTGTTTCACACGATCGCGCTTCAGCGTCGTAAGCAAATGCCTGAAGCGCAGAGAGGGGAGTGCGCATGATGAATCGGTGACCTCAGTTTTTCTCGTGCTGCAGCACGCGGTGGATAGTTTGCAAAGCTACGACTAGATCGCGCATCGCCTGATCACGCCGGACGAGGCACGCCTGACGTTCGGATCTGTTGTGAATGCCTTCGAGATCGGCGAGAGTCTTTTGCAGATCGCCCTCAGCAGCCCGAAGGCCGCGGAGGGACGAGCCAAAATCGCCAGGCGGATGCGGTACGCTACTCATGTAAATTCCTTAAGTGCCAAGGGAGAAGTTCGCATGATGAGTCAGTGACCTCAGTTCTTCTCGTGCTGCAACACGCGGTGAATAGTTTGCAAAGCTACGATTAAATCGAGCATCGCCTGATTACGTCGGGCGAGACACTCCTGACGTTCGAGTCTGTTGTGAGCGCCTTCAAGATCAGCGAGAGCCTTTTGCAGATTATCCTCCGCAGCCCGAAGGCCGCGGATGGACGAGGCAAAAGTGCCAGCCGGATCGGGTACGCTGCTCAGCGTACGGACGAGCTCAGTTAGTAGAGGTGACGAAACCATGACGGAGTCTGCAATGCACATCACGCAAACGACCTCACACCAGGGTAAAATAAGTCACACTGGGGAAAATGTGCGCCAATTCGTTGCGATATTTTACGAACTACTGCCCACCTGGACGCAGTCCCTTCCGTCTCCACGGGACGCCGAGGCGCGCGCGAAATGACTTGAAAGTCTATTTATGAACCGAAACCGATTCGCTTATCGAATCTGTTATGCAGTAGTTCTGTAAAACCTTGGAGAATCGAAAATGATTGACAGCAGCAAGGCGTTCAGCAGCTTTTCCGTGAGCGACATAGCGGCAGCGAAGGCCTTCTACGGCGAAAAGCTCGACATGAAGGTCGAGGACCGTGAGATGGAAACGCTGCAGCTGCATCTGGGCAGTGGAGCCAGGGTACTGATTTATCCAAAGGGCGCGCAGCACGAACCCGCGAGTTTCACAGTGCTCAACCTTCCGGTTGGTAACATCGACAGTGCAGTCGACGATCTCATTCAGCGCGGGATAAAGTTCGAGCAGTACACTGGCGAGACTGGCACTGACGCGAAGGGAATCTTTCGCGGCGGCGAGCCGTTGATCGCCTGGTTCAAGGATCCGGCGGGAAATGTGATTTCGGTGATGCAGGAGTAGCAGCCGTTCACTCAACTCGTGTTGCGCGTTCTCGTAGCCACCCAGCGATTGCCCGTTCATCGGCAGCGTCCGTAGCCACATCGAGCATTACCTGGATTATGTCCTTCGGAATAGCACGAAGAAAAAATCCGTTGATCCGCAGAAACGTCCAGCCAGCCATATAGGCGGTGCGTTTGTTTGCGTCTTGATAGCGATGGTTTTTGGCGAGGCCAAAGATGTAGCTGGCTGCGCATTCAAAGAGGTCGGCCCCCGTGTATTCAAAACGGTTGCGTGCTCGTCCCAACGCCGACTCTATGTCACCTTCATTCAGTACTCCCTCATTCCCACCGTACTGCAGTCGTTGATCCTCATGAATGAGATCCACGACTATGCGTTCCAGCCAGACCGGATTCACCAGACCTATAGTTTCGCGAGGGCAGCCATCGCGGCCCGATTCTCCCTGGCACCTTCAGCGTACGCGGCCAGAGCCACTTTCGTCGCGGGGTCTGTTGGGGTCAACAGAATTCCGTCCGGCGTCTCCACCACAAAAAGCTCATCGTTCACCGCAAGATGCTGCCGCTGGAGCGGGTCCTTGGGCAGGATTGCAGCAACCGAGCCGCCAACCTTCTTCAACGTGATAGTCTGAACCACGGGATCCTCCGATCCGTCGGCGGGTGTCGGCCCCGTCGAGTGCAAGTGCATATCTCTCATGTTCAGCGAACGATAAAACAGAAGTTTTACTAAGGCAAAGACGCTGGTAAAGCGCGTTACTTTCGTTGCCAGATCAAAATCGCTCCACAGCGGGGATCGGCCAAAGCGAAGTCCATCGGTA
>JBBSTN010000174.1:0-7409 GCA_038235845.1 Gemmatimonadales bacterium
ACAGCACTCATCTCCGCTGGAGCGGACACAACAGCCACGGAGATCGGCACGCTGTACGGCGGCCCACCATGGGCTCTCAAAACTCAGCGCAAAGTCAGCGCGGGCACTTCCGGCGCAATCACTTTAGCGGGCTCGATTGCAGCGGTTCTGGCCGCGATCGGCTTTTCGACGTTCGCAGTCCTAATGACGCTCACTTCACCGCGTGGCGCTATTGCGATTACCATAGGGGCAGTTACTGCGGTCGCGACCGACAGTTTCCTTGGTGCGTGGTGGCAGTCGCGACGGTGGTGCAACACGTGCGGTATGTCGACGGAACAGAAACGGCATCGGTGTGGGGAACAGACAATTACTGTCGGAGGCCTTGAATGGCTGGACAACGATGCCGTCAACGTTATTTCGGGAGCAATTGGAGCGCTCGTTGCGTTAGCGTTACAGGCCATGCTCGGCTACACCGCATTAGCTTTGTGATAGCTGCCGAGCGGGCAACTGTTCTCATTATTCCGTCAAAAACGCGCGCCACCATGGATCAGGAACAGATGCATTCGAAGCACGAGCGGTGATGGCATCGCTGCCGGGAAGCACACAGGTTCTCGTTGTCGGCGGCGGGCCAGCAGGCTCGTCTACCGCTTGGCATCTCGCCAAATTGGGCCTCGATGTGTGTGTTATCGATCGTGCGTCGTTCCCTCGTGCCAAGGCGTGTGCCGAGTATTTGAGCCCTGAAGGCGCACGCGTGCTTCACGAGATGGGAGCTCTGCGGGAAATCGAGTTGTTAATCGACAAGCCATCTACAAACGGCTTGGAATCCTCATGTGCAGCCGCTTTAACGGGGATGGAAGTACACGCTCCGTCCGGCGAGGTGATTCGAGGAGAATTCATCGCGTCACATGGGTTCCGCGGCTTTCGCGATCGTGGAATCGGAGTGCGCCGCGAACTGCTCGACAAGTTGCTCTTGGATCGGGTGCGCACGACGTCGGCGACCGTCGTCGAGCAAGCTAAGATCGAGGCGATACATCAGGATCACAACGGGGCGGTCGTCGGTGCAAGAATCCGGACGGTTGACGGCCTGAAGGACATCCGTACGGGGATGATCATCGGTGCAGACGGTCTCCGTTCGACGGTGTCACGAAGACTTGGCCTTGCGCACACCTCGCGTTGGCCGCGGCGTTACGCGCTTACCACGCACTTTAGCGGGGTCGGTGGCATGAGCTCGATGGGCGAGATGCATGTAACCCGGGATGGTTACCTCGGAATCGCTCCGGTGGGCGGCGACGTGGTGAATGTGGCGCTGGTGGTGTCATCTGCATCTGCCGTTGCCATGCGCGGTAACACGGAGAAATTTCTGCTGCACTGGATTGGCAGACATTCCCTGCTTTCCAGTCGCTTCGAAGATGCGACACGAGTGAGCGCCATCAAAGCTGTAGGGCCGTTCGCTTCTCGCGCAAAACGGGCATGGGCCCGCGGAGCAATGCTGGTTGGAGATGCCGCCGACTTCTTTGACCCGTTTACCGGCGAAGGCATCTATGCTGCTCTCAAGGGTGGAGAACTCGTTGCGCCCTTTGCACAGGAAGCATTGCACTTTCTCAATGCGAAATCACTCAGGCGTGCCGAACTTGCGCTGCGGGCTTACGGGGCTTCTCGCAGGGAAAGCTTTACCGGAAAATGGCGAGTGGAGAAGATTGTCGGCGCCGCTGTTTCAATGCCGACATTGATGAACTACGCTGCGCGCGTTCTGGGCCGCGACAAGGAACTCGCAGATCTGCTCGTCGGTGTGACCGGAGATTTCGTTCCACCGTCAGCCATTCTTTCAGCGCGCAACATACTGCGGATGCTCGGTGCATCGAGCTCCTCCAACAACGACCGACTGCCAGTTCTCCATGCCGGTAGACAGTGATGTTTTTCGAGCGGTGCTTGGGAGATTTGCTTCCGGGATTACCGTCGTTACCGCTCGCGACTCTGATTCGGCAGACCATGGGATGACTGTGAGCTCGTTTTCATCGCTGAGTCTCTCGCCGCCGCTCATACTCGTGTCGATTGGTAATGACGCAACGATGGCTCCGGCAATGCGGACAGCCACCACATTTGCAGTCAACATCCTCACCGACAAACAGGAAGAGCTTTCACGTCGATTTGCGGGTAGTATCGACGACCGCTTTCTTGGTGTTGGTCATTCACGCGGTCTTCTTGGCGACGTCATCTTTGACGATACGCTGGCTTCGATGCAGTGTCGGATTGTGGCGCGACATCCCGCGGGTGACCATGTCATTGTTGTGGGAGAAGTGGAGGAAGCCACGACGGGTGAGGGGCGGCCGCTGATGTACTACCGTGGCGGATACGCTCGGCTTGAGCGATAACAGGAATACCATGTTCGTACCTTCGCGACATCGTGGGGTCGAAACACTCGATGACCCGTCACAGCATCCGGCGCTCGCGGTGCGCTCGCTGCAGGACGTAGTCAAGGCGAACCAGCTCTTTGGCGGATGCCGTGCGGTGCTGGGGGAGGTACGAAAAGTCCTCATTAATATGCCGGGCCGTGAAACCGTGCTTCTCGATGTAGGAACTGGTGCAGGCGACATACCTGCTGCAGCACGACGCACAGCGCATGCGCTTGGAGCAAGTCTTACCACAATAGGCCTCGAACTTGAGCCGTTTCTCGCACGTGTAGCGAAGCCGGCATGCGGCAACGTCGTCTCCGGAAATGCACTCTGCCTGCCTTTTGCGGACCGGAGTGTTGATATCGTCACCTGTTCGCAGGTGCTGCATCACTTCGACGGAGACGATGCATTGCTCCTGCTTCGCGAATGTACCAGGGTTGCACGAAGAGTAGTGGTGGTTGCCGATTTGCGTCGAAGCTGGCTTGCAATTGTCGGCCTCTGGGTGGCTAGCTTTGTGCTTCGGTTCCACCCGGTGAGTCGCGCCGATGGAATAGTCTCCATCAGACGCGGGTTCACAATATCCGAGCTCGAACTGCTGGTCAAAATGGCGGTTCGTGGTGTACCAGAAGTCCGATACAGGCCAGGGTGGCGTATTACTGCCGTCTGGAAACCGCCTGAAAAAAATTCGACCTGACAACTTCTTTCCGTCCAGTAACACATAGATGCTTCCAAACTTCGATCTCGGCACGCCACCACTCGATCGCGTGCTCACCACGATCGACGAACTTCATGTGAACACACCGGTTCGCCCAATCTTCGAGATTGCAAGGGAAGTTGAACACTGGCCCGCTCACCTGAGTCATTACCGATTCGTTCGTTTTCGCGATCGATCGCCCGATGGCGGCGGTCTCGTGGAGATGAGTGCAAATCGACCGTTTGGGTTATTTGACTGGCCCACCTGGTGGCTCTCGGAAATGGCAGTAAACGAAGCGGAGCCATGGATACGCTTCCGACATGTTCAGGGCATCACAATGGGGATGGACGTCGAGTGGACATTTTCACCGTCAGGCGGGGGCACGCTTGTGCGCATAGTACACACTTGGAATGGGCCGTCCTGGCCGCTGATCGGAGAATTAGCGGCGCTTAATGTTATCGGCCCGGTATTTGTTCATGGCATCGCCTCGCGCACACTTGCAGGCCTGAAACACGTGGCGGAACGATGAGTGCCGAGGAGAATGGTGCCGATCAACTTCCCGTCGGCCAAAACGTTAGACTGCAGCACAGAGTTGTAATTACGGGCATAGGTTGCGTGACTCCAATCGGTACTGGCGTCGAAGAGTTGTGGAATGGTTTGCGGGCAGAGAAGTCGCAGGTTGGGAGCACAACGCGCTTTGACGCTTCGATATTCCGAAGTCGGTGCACCGCGCAGATCAATGACTTCGAAGCAACAGACTATCTCGACGCGCGACGGGTAAAGCGACTCGACCGGTTTGGGCAGTTCAGTGTTGTTGGTGCTCAGCTCGCGCTCAAGGATTCCGGTATCGATCTCGAGAGCGAAGATCGCGAACGTATTGGAGTGATGATGGGCACCGCGCTTGGTGGAATCGGCTATGCCGAGGAGCAGGCGGCGCGCTTTATTGTGGGGGGGTTGCGTGAGGTTGACGCTACATTGGCGCTTGCCGTGTTCGGTGGCGCGGCGAGTTGCAACATCGCGATCGACTTTGGCGTATCTGGTCCCAATTCTACCAACGCGATGAGCTGTGCTTCCGGTACGATCGCAATTGGAGAAGCGGTTCGACAGATTCGTGATGGATATGCGGACGTGATGATTGCGGGTGGGGCGGAAGCTCCACTGGCGACTCTTTGTTTTGGCGCATTTGCACTCATCCGGGCTATGTCCACGCGCAACGATGACCCGGAACATGCGTCACGACCTTTTGATCGCGACCGCGACGGATTTGTAATGGGCGAAGGATCATCCGTTCTTATTCTCGAATCGCTCGACCATGCAACGGCTCGCGGCGCGCGAGTTTATGCAGAACTCTGCGGCTTCGGCACAACCAACGATGCCTTTCACATGACCGCGCCGTTGCCAAGTGGAGCGCAGGCAGCGCGGTGCATGCGGCTGGCGCTGTCGGATGCAAATGCAACGCCTGAATCCATCGACTACATCAACGCACACGGCAGCAGCACCACACTCAACGATCCAACCGAAACAACCGCTGTGCGTACTGTGTTTGGCGAACACGCCTACAAAATCCCGATGTCCAGCACCAAGGGATACTACGGCCATGCACTTGGTGCGTCGGGTGCATTCGAAACGGCAATCTCCGCACTTGTTTTACAGCGGGGCTGGGTACCACCCACGTTGAATCTCGAGAATGCAGACCCGGAGTGCGATCTCGACTATGTGCCGAACAGCGGTCGCGACATGAACGTAGACACCATACTTACGAACAGCTTTGGGTTTGGTGGTATCAACGCAAGTCTGGTGTTACGGAAGTTCCCGCGTTCCCCCGTATGATCGACAATACTTGTTCGCCGTTTGACGCAAGTTAATGTGCGGGTGAGTTGCTTTACGCGCTCACTCCGCCAGATACGCTCGCGCATACCGTGCAGCACTTTCCGTAATTATTGCCATCGCCTGCTCACTTTTCTCCCATCCGGTGATCTCCACCCGCTTTCCCTCGAGATCCTTGTAGATGCCAAAAAAGTGCTCGATTTCACGAAGATAGTGCGGTGAGATGTCCGCTATGTCGAACACGTCGTTGTAAAACGGATCATCGCTCGGCACGGCCAGAATCTTCTCGTCGGGCTCGCCCTTATCGAGCATACGCAACACGCCAATCGGACGACAAGTTATCTGACATCCCGGAAACGTCGGCTCGTTGATTCGCACCAGGATATCAAGCGGATCGTTGTCTTCGTGCAGTGTGCGTGGTATGAACCCGTAATCACCGGGATAGTGAACCGCCGAATACAAAACCCTGTCGAGTTTGAAATGGCCGGTTTCCTTGTCCAGTTCGTATTTATTACGCGACCCCGCGGGTATCTCGATAATTGCAGTAACCAGCTCGGGCACATGCGGCCCTGATGGCAGATCGTGCCACGGATTGTGCTTCAGAAAACCTCCATTCAGCTTTCATCGAGTGCGAGTGCAGCGTCCAACGCGAAATATGTTATCAGAATATCGGCTCCTGCACGAGCGATCCCCGTTAAGGATTCCATCATCGCCCGGTCGCCATCGAGCCAGCCGCGCTCGGCGGCCGCCTTTATCATCGAGAATTCACCACTCGTCTGATACGCGGCCAGTGGAACCTCCACCTCACGTGCAACTGCCGAAATAATATCGAGATAAGCGCCGGCGGGCTTTACCATCACCATGTCAGCACCTTCGGCGAGGTCCAGTCTCACTTCCCGCAGCGACTCTGCCGCATTCGCCGAGTCCATCTGATAGCTGCGCCTGTCTCCAAAGGCGGGCGCGGATTCGGCTGCTTCGCGAAACGGCCCGTAAAAAGCAGACGCGTATTTCGCGGAGTAGCTCATGATGCACGTGGACGTGAATCCAGCGCTATCGAGCCCATCGCGAACGAAGCCAATACGACCGTCCATCATATCACTTGGCGCAACTATGTCCGCACCTGCTTCCGCATGCGAAAGTGCTTCCCGCGCGAGCAGCTCCAGTGTGGCGTCGTTATCGACCTCACCCGAATTCGTAAGCACTCCGCAATGCCCATGATCTGTGTATTCGCACATACACACGTCGGTAATCACTACCAGCGACGGGAACTCGCGCTTGACAGCGCGAACAGCCTCCTGTACCGGGCCCTTCGAATCCCACGCGGAACTACCCGTCGCATCCTTGTGGTCGGGAATTCCGAACAGGAGCAGGCCGCCAATGCCCGACGCGGCAGCCCGTTCAGCATCACGCAGCAGCTCATCCACTGAGGTTTGCGAAACACCGGGCATCGACTCGATAGGAGTACGCAACTTCGTCCCGGAGCGCACAAATAACGGCAGTACAAACTGCGAACTGTCGAGTCGCGTTTCGCGAACCATGCGTCTAAGTGACTCAGTACGTCTTGTGCGCCGCGGACGAAACCGGATGCTGCTCATGCTCTCACTGGCATTTGCGTTACCTCTGACACCATTTCAGGCAGAACCTGGAATCGGAGTGGGCGAGTCGATTCGCTCATGGTTGTGACCGACTGTGCTCGACGACGTTCTCAGATTCTCGAGTATGGCATCGCCTCCGGCAGCTCGGAGTTGCAAGCCAAGTTGCCGGCCGGAGGTTGCCGGATCGTTCTCATCGACCTGAATACTCCCGCGGACCGTTCGGGAGCCATCGGTGGACGCGACAATGGCGTGCAGTGTGATTCCTTCGCTTGCAGCCCCTCGAATGCACGCTGCACCAATTGGCACCTGGCAGCCGCCTTCGAGCGAAGCCAGCAGAGCGCGTTCCGCACCCGCGGACATCCGCGCATCCGCATCGTCGAGTTGCACAAGCATCGCATTCAACTCCGCATCAGACTCGCTCGAAATGCCGGAGTCGGACGCGCGTGACTGAATGGCAATTGTGCCCTGACCGGGCGCGGCAATCCATTCTGGCGCGTTGAGCGATTGGACAATTCGGTGACCCAGCCCGAGTCGGCGCAATCCTGCTGCAGCGAGGAGCGCCGCATCCACCTCTCCACCATCCACTTTCCTGAGCCGCGTTCCCACATTGCCGCGCAGGTCGCAAACTTCGAGATCGGGGCGGAGGGCAAGAAGTTGTGCTCGCCGGCGCAGAGACGATGTTCCTACCCGGGTGCCGGAAGGCAGCTCGGCCAGTGAGCGGGCCGAAAGTCGATCACTCACTACGAGTGCATCGCGTGGATCTTCACGCTTGAGCATTGCAGCGATCCTGAGCCCAGGCGAGTCTGCAGTGGGGAGATCCTTGAGCGAGTGCACCGCGCAATCGATCTGGCCGGTGAGCAAATCGGCCTCAAGTTCTGCTGTGAACAGGCCCTTCGTACCGATTGCAGACAGGGGACGATC
>JBBSTN010000175.1:0-7372 GCA_038235845.1 Gemmatimonadales bacterium
CCCAGTAGAGGAGTAAGCAGCTGATGCGCATCCTGAATCTCAGCCACCTGTGTATTACCTG
Source organism: Gemmatimonadales bacterium (assembly GCA_038235845.1). Taxonomy (GTDB): domain Bacteria; phylum Gemmatimonadota; class Gemmatimonadetes; order Gemmatimonadales; family Gemmatimonadaceae; genus Gemmatimonas. The sequence goes on from JBBSTN010000175.1 coordinate 62, forward strand.
TAGTGTGAAACGTCGCAGCGGCAACAATCAGAATCGCGGCATTGATAAAGAGCGCAAATGTCAGCGCGATCGTGGAATCGATGAACGCAAACTTGACCGCTTCCTTCTTCCCTTCTCGATCCTCTGCATACTTCCGCGTTTGTACGATCGCGGAGTGGAGGTAAAGATTGTGAGGCATCACCGTTGCGCCGAGTATGCCGATGGCTATGTAAAGCTTTTCAGGATCTGTGAGGATTCCAACCGTCGGAACGAATCCGGCTGCGACTTCCGCGAGCACCGGCTTGGACAAGATCAGCAGTACCAGGAAGCAGCCTCCCACCACCGCAACGAGCGCGATGACAAGCGCTTCGAGCAGGCGGAAACCCTTGTTCTGGAGATAGAGCACAACCAGAACGTCGAGCGCGGTGATAGCTATTCCCCAAGGCAACGGGACGCCGAACAAAAGATTTATAGCGATTGCCGTTCCTACAACTTCAGCGAGATCACATGCGGCGATGGCGATTTCGCACAGCACCCAGAGTACGAACGAAACTCGCGGCGAGTAATGGTCGCGGCACGCTTGGGCGAGGTCGCGGCCGGTGACGATTCCAAGCTTCGAGGCCAGGCCCTGAAGCAGCACTGCCATGAGATTCGAAAGCAGGATGACCGATAACAGCGTGTAGGCGAAGCGCGATCCGCCTGCGAGGTCGGTGGCCCAGTTGCCCGGGTCCATGTAGCCCACGGCTACCAGATAACCAGGGCCAGCAAAGGCGAGAAGTTTGCGGAACCACGTCGCTCCGCTGACATCTACCGAGCGGTGGACCTCGGCAAGGGAGGGCGCCAGGCGGGTTCGTCGCCAGCCCGGCTCGGACGAAATCTGGTCGCCCGGGCCAGAGACGATGTCTTTTTCGTCGGGCTTGAGAATTGAATCTAGTGTTTTCACATCATAAGTTTAGGCTACACTAAACATTTTGCAAGCCCAGACTATAACAACGTCGTACAGCTCAGTTGCCTGCTGCTGCTCCGTCCCGACGAGGATCTGCAACGCCAATGCGCCGACCGTCTGGTCGGACCAGCACTGCATGGACACCACCAAACGCGATGTCCGCAACTCTGCTTAGCGGACGATAGCCGCGAGCAACGAGAGCCTGGTATACCGCCGGGGCAAAACCCGGCTCGACTTCCACCTCGAGAGAGTTGGCGCTGGCGTGGATGCGTGGCGACGAGATGGCCAGAGAAGGATCTTCACCAAACGCCAACATGCGAAGTGTCACCTGCACGATCGACGGCTGAATGTATTGAGAGCCCGCAGCCCCTACGACGAGCCGGACTTTTCCGCGATCCAGAACTATCGTTGGTGACATCGTCGAGTTCGCATAGCGGCGGGTAGCGCGAGTGCGATTGTCAAAGTTGTTCGCCGCAGAGTTGAGAAAGAAACCGCTGGTGTAGACGCCTGATCCAAACAGAACCCCCACTGTCGTTGTGGCCGAGACCGCATTTCCGTCTCCGTCGACGATCGCCATGTGTGAAGTGAAGCTGGTGTTGTCGGTGATTCGGTCGGGCTCGGACAACGTCTGCACTGTGGTGCCGAACGGACGTTCCTGCTGACCGCCACCCTCGATATCCCCGGCTGTCCTTACGGACGGCGCATAGGGCTCCAACTCTTCGCATGCGCCGGGCGCGGCGGAGCTGTCGAAGGGCCACGGATCTCCGGCACTTGTGCTATCAGTAAAAGCACCCGCTATCAGCGCTGCGCGCTGGCGGGCGTACCCCGCACTTGCAACTCCCCGAGCGGGCACCGACTGCCCAAACGGGTCGCCTCTCCAGCGGCTCCCGTCGGCGGAGCCGAGTCTCATTACATCGGCAAGTTTGGCCACTGCGGCCGGCTGCTCCGTAAAGCCGCCGGCATTCGCAACTCCCGCGAGATCTGCTACCTGAAGCATCTCCAGCACGGTAGCCCCACCCATTGGCGGCGGTGCACTCAGCACCGTATAGCCGCGCCAGCTGCCACAGAGCGGTCTCATCGCCGTCACTGGATACTCACCGAGATCTCTCTCGGTTATCAGGCCACCCAGCGACTGCGTCTTGGTGGCGAGTTCACGGGCCACCGTCCCAGTGTAAAACCCCGTCTTGCCTTCGTTTGCGATCGCCTGCAGCGTAGCCGCCAGCTCCGGCTGAACAAGACGGTCGCCCGGCCTCAAAGGCTTTCCGTCAGGCATGAATCTCAAGGCCGCCAGAGAGTCGGAGCCCAACTTTGCGGATGAACTCGCAATAGTTCGGGCAAGCAGAGGGGATACGACGAAGCCGTCGCGCGCGAGTCTTATTGCCGGCATCATCACCTGCGCCCGAGTGAGTTTTCCCCATCGTTGATGTGCTTCGAGAAGCCCCGCAACCATTCCCGGCACACCCGCCGCACGGCCCAATCTTCGCCCGCGCGAGGTATCGGCCTTGGTCCACGCTTCGTCGGCGCCCGATCGCGGATAAAAGAGCAAGTGCTCGGCTCTCCTCGCCTTCGCGTCGTAGAAGGTGAGCGCACCTCCACCGCCAAGTCCGGTTTGGGAAACATCCACTACCGAAAGGGCGAATCCCGTAGCGACCGCGGCATCGACTGCGTTTCCTCCAAGACCCAGCGCTTCCGCGCCTGCCGCCGCCGCATCCGGATGCGAAGCCGACACCATTCCCCGATTACTTTCCGCACGTTTACCGAACATCGGATCTATTGCTGCGGAACCAGGTGGGCGTGAGCTGCATGCTGCAAGCAATGCGCAGACGAGAGCTGCAGCCGGAATGCGGGAGGTCGACAAGCCAAGCACACGCACCGCCAGATATCGAGAAATTTCAGAGAGCACGAGTGGTTCTCCCAGCTAGTGAAGTGTCTATTGCAATTTGTAACGCAGTGCGGCGCAATCTCGCGCTCTGTAGCGCGGTCGAACAGGATTTGACGCGAAGGAAGTCCGCGAAACTATCACGACCATACTTTCGGCAATTTCACGGCTCCCAGAGCGAAAGCAATTGTCGAACTATGCGCTCGGTAAGTCCCCACACATAATGTTGCCCGAAACGATAAGCCGTGAAACTGGAGTTGACTCCGTTCACACTTACCCGGTGTTCATCCTGAGTGGCCGGATCCCGCAGTAGCGATATCGGTACCCAGAAAGTGGCCGCCACCTCTCTGCTTGGCACCAGGTTCACATCCGGCGTTGTAACTGCAACGTACGGCCGGACTACAATTGCCGGCAATGTACGCGTTCGCGGTGAGATGTCGTCCAGACGGCCAATCACTTTACCCTTCGTGAGATCGAGAGAAAGCTCCTCACGTGTTTCCCTCACCGCTGTGTCGAGCAGAGAGTGGTCTTGCAGCTCTCTTCGTCCGCCGGGAAATGCGACATGACCGCTCCACGGGTCATTCGCAACTTCTGCGCGCTTGATGAAAAGCAGCTGCGGCTTTCCTTCGACAATTCTGATCACTGCAGCTACTGCGGCATAACCACGACTGGAATCGTTGGCTGCTCCCATCGCATCGATCGCCTCTCGCGACGCGATAGCTTTTTTAAGCCGTCTTATTTCAGGATGTGCAAGCGTTGCAGCGAGCTCAGTCAGTCGGCCACCTCGCCGCCAACCGACACCCACTCCCGGAATCCGCCCGCCATCGACGAGACATCCTTGTAGCCCATCTCGCTCAACGCGCGCGCCGCAAGCGCTGAGCGGTTACCACTTGCGCAGTAGAGCACTACTTTCGCATCGCGCGGCACGCGCGCCTCCACCTGACTTTCGAGAACTCCTCGTCCGATGTATTGCGCCGACGCGGCGTGGCCGAGGTTCCACTCGTTCTGTTCGCGAACATCGATGAGGACGATATCCTCGCCACCGGCAATCCTGTCTTTGACCTCTTTCGCACTGATCTCGGAAATCTCTGCTTTTGCGTCGGCGAATATCTGCTGAGCCGTTTTCATGGTCGCCCCGGGTTGAAGGTCAATTCTTGTCAATTGTGAGACGGCATTCGACCGAATCGAGCGCTGCCTGTGCTCCCAGCGGCAACGTCCACTGGTTGTCTACATGTCCCACCGGCGCACCGGCCACGGCCGGAACTCCGCACTCTTCGGCACATTCACGGAGAATGTTCAAGATAATGTCGGCGTCGTTGTCATCGTCGCTGAAGCATTCACTGAACTGCCCGAACAGGAACCCCGCACATTGTCGAAACGCACCGGAGAGTCGGAGCTGCAGCAGCATTCGATCGATGCGATAAGCTGATTCGTTTATATCTTCCAGCACGACGATCGCGTCGTCAAAATTCATGGCCCACGGCGTACCACAAAGCGAAGTAATTACCGCAAGATTGCCGCCGGCAAGATGGCCGTGCGCAGTTCCGGCGATCAGCGTTTGCGGATGCGCCGAGTAGCTGCTGGTACCGTTATTCACTGTATTGGTGATGTTGTTATTCCTCTGCCTTCCATCACCAACAATCACTCTCACAAAAGATTCGCGAGAGAAATCAGTAAACTTCTCCCGTGCAGTTGGAGCATGAAAACTCTGCACACCAGCATGTTGCCAGAGCGCGTGCAATGCGGTTATGTCGGAATATCCGATCAACGGCATAGCTCGTCTGGAAACGAGATCGATCGGTACATGCGGCAACAGTCGAGCCGCTCCATAACCGCCTCTCAGACACCAGATTCCGTCAATATCGGGGTCGTTCAACGCCTCGAGCAGATCTCGCAACCTCAGAGCATCGGCACCGGCAAAATAACCGTCCCTCTCGAGAGCGCTTTTACCCACCTGCGGTTGCCAGCCCAGTGACCTCGCATTCCCCACGGCCACCTCCAGCTCACTTTCGTCGCCGAGTGGGCCGGCGGGCGCAATCAACGCCACTCGGGAGCCATGCACGAGGGGACTCGGCGCGCGAAAGACAACTCGCGAGCCATCGATCACGTCTTCACCACAGCTCTTCCAGCTTGTCTTGACGTTGCCGAGAGCGGCTCACTCTTCAACTCCTGCCGGTAAGACGATCAGCGCGATGAATATAGGCCTGCCGCAATTCCATCGTTACCGCGCCTGGCTTACCGTCCTTTACATTTGCGCCGTCGATTTGCGTCGCAGGCAATACAAAACTTGTCGCGCTTGTGATGAAACACTCGTCGGCGTCCAACGCCTCTTCGACTGTAAAGACACGCTCTTCAACTGGCAGATTCAGTTCCCGTGCCAGGTCGATTGTGACTGCGCGGGTAATGCCCGCCAGAAGTTTTTCCGAAAGCGGGCGGGTGACGAGAATTCCACCTCGCACAATCCAGATATTGCTGGAGCCGCCTTCTGTAACCTCGCCATTTTCGTGCATAAGCGCTTCGAACGCTCCTGCAGACCGTGCTTCCTGCTTGGCGAGAACCTGTGCGAGCATGGCAGTGCTTTTTATATCGCGTCGTGCCCACCGAATGTCGGCCACTGTCTTCAAATGAATGCCCGCTGTGTTGGGATCGTCACGATAACGTTTCGGGCGGGCATACGAAAAAATTGTCGGTTCTGCGTCGCTGGGAAAAACGAAATCACGTTCGGCGACACCCCGGGTGAGCTCGAGGTAAACAAGCCCGTCGGTTATACCATTCCGGTCCAGCAGGGACTGCATCACATCGCTGATATCGGAGACGGACCTCGAGGTCTCGATCCCTATCGCGCGCCTTGAGCGCTCAAGGCGCGCGAGGTGAAGGTCTGCATCCAGAAGGCAACCGTTTAGTGCGGCAGCGACTTCGTAAACTCCGTCGCCAAAGAGCACCGCACGGTCGAAGATCGAGATCCTGGCGTCCTCCTCGCGAACAAAGGCCCCGTTAAGCCAGCAGGTGCGGGAATGGCTGTTCGGCAGATCTTTCGAGGACGCTGTCCCGGGAGTGGTAACAGGACTGTTGGCGGTGGAATTGCTCACTGTTTGGTTGCGCCGGTGGTAGTTCGAGGAGTTACGAAGCGACAGGAAGAGTCACAGGAAATGTTCGCGCGTCGGGCGTGCACTACGATAAACGGCGATTCATTACGATGCACCACGATGCACCACTACCTCTGACTGTGCAATAAGACGACACAGCTCAAAATGATCTGGTGAAGCGATCGGACAGCGTCGAGGCAACTATGATGACGTGCTTACCATTCGCGCCGCTGCCCGCCTTCTCGCTTCAGCCGACACCCTGCAATCTGCACGGAGTCTGGCCTTCGAAATAGGCTTTACCGACCCCTCCGCACCCCTCGCCGTCGAGTCATATCACGACCTCGGCATCCACGAGCTTGTTGCCAGTGCCCAAATCGTTCGCGGATCTGGGTCGATGCGATTATTAGTCGCCACTGCCCTGACTCCGGCCGGGAGCGAGGAAAGCACCCGCGACAGTACCCGGAGCTTGTGCGCCAAACTGGTCCGACACGCCCCCGCTCAGCTCTGGTGCGTCATCCTGATCCACTGCCACCGCGACATAGTCTGCATCGCCGCTCCAAGCCCCGGGCAGCGCGGGGTGCGGGTCGCCGCGCTACAGGTCGATCGCGGTCGAGTTACAGACTCGGATGCCGAAACGCTCCGCTCTCTGGCGGAAGTTGAAGAGCAAAGCCCCGTTCTGCGGCATGCCCGTTTTGTGGACATCCTGAGTCGGGACGCCATCTCCGGACGCTTCTACACCGCGCTCGACAATGCTGTAAAGTGCCTGGCCGCGACGGCTGTCGGCAAGGCTTCCTCAGAGGAACGCCACGAACTTGCCCTGCTCTGCTCCTCGCGATGTCTCTTCCTGGCCTTCCTGGAGGCAAAAGGCTGGTTGGACGGTGATCGCAACTTTCTGCTTCGGCACTCCACCTCTCAGCTCGAGGCCGGTGGACGACTCCATGAGAGACTCTTCCGGCCGCTCTTCTTCGGCACTCTCAACACACCATCCGCTCAGCGAGCGCCCGCCTCGCAGAGGTTCGGAGTGGTTCCGTTTCTCAATGGTGGCTTGTTCTCCCCCACCCGTCTCGAACGATTGAGGCATACACTCCGCTTCAGCGACGACGCACTTGTAGCACTCATCGGAGACGTACTCGACCGGTTCAGGTTTACCGCCCGCGAAGACTCGATTTCGTGGACCGAAGCTGCAGTCGACCCGGAAATGCTTGGTCGAGCGTTCGAATGCCTCATGGAAAGCGATGAACGACGCCGCTCAGGGTCGTACTACACGCCGCCAACATTGGTGAGTCAGGTCGTTACCGATGCGCTGGAGTCGGTTCTGGATTCGGTTCCCAACGCATTGTTACACGAAATTCTGTCCGATCATGATTCGGTTCATGACTCGGTTCATGATTCGGTTGCGGATTTAAGCGCACACCAAAGGC
>JBBSTN010000176.1:0-7335 GCA_038235845.1 Gemmatimonadales bacterium
AATTCTCACCGCGGCAATCGGTGAGCGATCAGGTTTGTTCAGCACCGAATATTTCGAAGAGGGCACGGCGTACCTTGCTCAGACGGGCCAACTGTATGGTGAGGCACTTGCTGCCGCACTCGGTTGCATATACACGTTTGGCCCAACCTTTCGCGCGGAGAAATCAAAGACTCGTCGACATCTTACCGAGTTCTGGATGATCGAACCGGAGATGGCGTGGTATGATCTCAACGACAGCATGAATCTGCAGGAAGAGTTCGTACGGTTTCTTGTTACCCGTGTGTTGGACCGACGTCGTGAGGAGCTCGCGGTGCTCGAACGCGACACCTCCAAACTCGAATGCGTGATGGAGTCATTCGAGCGAATTGACTACTCAGATGCAGTCATTCTGGCGCAAGAGAAGGGAAGTGACATCAAGTGGGGTGAAGACCTTGGCGCGCCGGACGAAGCTTACATCGTCGACGTGTATCAACGCCCGGTGTTTGTCATGAATTACCCGAAGGAAGCCAAGGCATTCTACATGAAGGAGAATCCCGATGACCCGCGGACGGTGAAGTGTTCCGATCTTCTCGCACCCGAGGGCCGAGGCGAGATCATTGGCGGCTCACAGCGCGAGGATGACTACGACAAGTTACATGCCCGAATAGTCCAGGAAGGTCTCCCTCTCGATGCTTACGGCTGGTATCTCGATCTGCGAAAGTACGGCACGTTCGTTCACTCTGGCTTCGGTCTCGGATTGGAGAGAACGGTTGCGTGGATTTGCGGCATCGAGCATATCCGCGAGTGCATTCCGTTTCCGCGAATGACCGGTCGCCTCAACCCTTGAGGTCTTTGCCAGCGCGCCCCTTGATCTCATCCCACAGTGCATCCTGCTCATCGAGCGACAGTTTCGAGAATACAAGATCGCGTTGCATTGCCAGCGCGTTCATCGCGGCGTAGCGCAGCGTGAATTTTCGATTTGCCCGATCGAGCGCGAGTGATGCATGCACTCCCGTCTTGCGCGCAAGGTTGACGACGGCGAATAGCAGATCTCCAATTTCGTCTTCCAGCATTTCCACGTCCATCGTTTCCGAGTTCCCGTCGATCAGCTGCGACACCTCGTCCGTCTCCTCGCGTACCTTAGCCAGCGGGCCTTTCGCATCCGGCCAGTCAAACCCCGCACCGGCCGCGCGATCCTGCAGCCGATGCGCGCGATGCAGAGATGGAAGCGCCGCGGGCAAGCCTTCGTCGAGTGTCTCACGTGGATTGCGCTCTGACTTCATCGATTCCCAGGATCGCTTTACGCCGTCCCCGTACAGGTGGGGATGTCGGGCATGCATCTTCGATATCAGAGCCGCCGACACATCATTTATCGAGAAAGCCTGGCGTTCCTCGGCGATTACCGAGTGAAACAGAACCTGCAGAAGAAGATCGCCAAGTTCGTCTCGAAGAGTAGCGTCGTCTTTACCGGCTATTGCTTCGTCGACTTCATGCGCCTCCTCGATCAGATAAGGCCTGAGTGAGGTATGTGTCTGTGCGCGGTCCCAGTCACAGCGTGACCGTAGGTCGCGCATGAGTTCAAGTGCATCATCAAGTGTCGCACTCTTGTCCGCGTTTTCGTCCTGCATCGCCGCCCCAATGTTTACGTCTGACAACTGCTCATGAACTTTCACGCCCTGCACCGTCAATATATCAGGCCGTTTCTACTGTCAGGTGCATCATGACGGTTCGTTCGATATCACGCGGATTCATCGAGATTGATCTGGATGGCATCGCGCGAAATGCAAAAATGATCGGCGATGTTGCTGGTGTGCCGATCGTAGCGATGGTCAAAGCCGACGGATACGGTCTTGGCGCCATTCAGGTTGCGCGCAAGCTGGAGCAGCTCGGTGAAATGGTGTGGGGTTTTGGCGTAGCAACGATCGACGAAGCGGGTGAACTCGTTGATGCCGGCATCAACGGACGGATTCTGTGCTTCACGCCCTTGCTTCCCGAGCAGTTGGCGAGCGCAAAGAAGCTGGGCGTTCGACCCTCTCTGCATCGCCCCCAGGACATCGCACTCTGGAAGAAACTTTCGGGTGGCCCATGGCATCTCGCCATCGATACGGGTATGTCGCGCGCAGGAATCGGCTGGACAGAGATTACATCCCTCGCGGAATCGGTGTCCGATTTTCCACCGGAAGCGGTCTTCACTCATTTTCATTCAGCCGATTTGAGCGATGTTTCGATGAGCACGCAGACAGAACGCTTTGAGGGCGCAGTTCGAGAGCTCGGCAAACTCCCCGGCGGTTCTCTCCGTCATCTCCGAAACAGCGCCGCTGTTGGCCGATCGATTGGCGCCGAAGAAGGCGCCGGCGATCTGGCGCGGTCCGGAATCGCGTTGTATGGCGTCCACGTTTCAGATCAGCCCGATGTCGAGAATGTCGTGACTATGCGCGCCGCTGTGGTCGACGTGCGAACAATCCAACAGGGTGAGACCGTCGGATACGAGGGCACCTTCACCGCACAGCGTGAAAGTCGAATCGCAACTGTCGCGGCGGGGTACGGAGACGGCTATCGCCGAGCTCTGTCCAATCGCGCCGCGGGATTGCTTGGTGGAAAACGAGTACCAGTTGCTGGCATTGTCTCGATGGATATGACAACGTTCGACGTTACCGATACGAAGTGCGCGGTGGGCGATTTGGTGACACTCATTGGTCGCGATGGCGACGATGAAATTACCGTCGACGAAATTGCGCGGTTGGGAGCTATCTCGCCGTACGAACTGCTCGTTGGTCTCAAGCTTCGGCTTCCGCGAGTTTACAAGGGAGGAGGCGAATGCTGAAACGCGCACTCCTGATTGTGCTCGATGGGGTTGGCTGCGGCTCCGCGCACGACGCGAATGCTTACGGCGACGTGGGTAGTGACACACTGCGGCACGTCGCGCGGGCGGTTGGCGGCCTCTCGCTTCCCAACCTCGAACGTCTCGGGCTGGGAAACCTCGGCGATGTGGCGGGCGTTGCAGAACGGGCAGATGCCAACGGGGCGTGGGGATCTCTCGAGCCGCGCTCGGCCGGCAAGGATTCCACCACGGGGCATTGGGAGTTGGCGGGCCTGAGCCTGGATCTGCCGTTTCCTACCTTTCCACACGGTTTTCCCCCGGCGATCGTCGACGCGTTTTCGTCTGCCACCGGCCGGCCGGTGGTGGCCAACAAGGTCGCGAGCGGCACTGACGTCCTCCGAGAGTATGCGCGCGTGCAGCAGAAAACTGGTGCATGGATTCTGTATACCTCGGCCGACTCCGTCTTCCAGTTGGCGGCACACGAAAACTGGATTCCTCTGGATGAACTTTACAGGGCATGTGGAATCGCCCGAGAGCTGCTCGTTGCCCCGAATGACGTTTCGCGGGTGATAGCTCGTCCGTTTGTGGGCCGGGATGGGGCCTGGGAACGGACTGCGAACCGGCGCGACTATTCGATTCAGCCTCCTGGCGCCACTCTTCTCGATGAGCTGGCCAACGTCGGAATCGCCCGTTCGGGGGTTGGAAAGATTGACGATCTTTTTGCGGGACGAGGCATCACTTCCAGCCACACCGCGGGCAACGCCGAAGGAATTTCCCGGATATTAGAGTGGATGGAGGGTTCGGAAAGTGGGTTCTGCTTCGCCAATCTGGTAGATTTCGACCAGTTATATGGCCATCGCAACGATGTACCGGGTTTCGCCGGCGCACTCGTCGAGTTCGACAAGGCACTTCCTCGTCTGCTCTCGGCCCTTAAAGAAAACGATTTGTTATTCATAACGGCCGATCATGGAAATGATCCTACAACACCGTCAACCGATCACGCGCGCGAGCGAGTTCCCCTGCTTGTGACGGGTAGTCGAGTTGTGCCGGGCGATCTCGGCTGTCGCAGCTCGTTTGCCGACGTGGGCGCAACTATCGCCGAATGGTTCGACCTCTCCTGGCGCGGCGTCGGCTCGTCGTTCCTGCCAACGTTGCTTGCCCGTTGACGGACTCATTGCAAACAGCTTCCGACAGCGATATCGTCTCGCTCAGAGCGGACGCCGACAGTGCGCGCAAAAATGCCTGGTGTCCTTATTCCGGATTTCCCGTCGGGGCCGCGCTTGAAAGTGACGATGGGCGTGTATTTGTCGGTTGCAACATTGAGAACGCCTGCTATCCCGGCGGAATCTGCGCCGAGCGGGTTGCCTTAGGTTCCGCGATTGCGGCGGGTTCGCGCCGTTTCGTCCGACTGGTAATCACGTCGGATGCAATGGAACCGACTCCTCCCTGCGGTATATGCCGACAGGTACTTGTAGAATTTGCTCCAACCCTTGAAGTCGCGTCCGTCGCTCCTGACGGTCGCATCGCGCGTTGGTCGCTTGCCGATCTTCTGCCCGCTCCTTTTACGACTGGTTCGCTCGAGCATGCGTGAGCGTTTTCATAAGTTGTTCCCCCGCGTTGCAAGCTTTGTTGTCATCGCGGTGGCCGGCGTGGCCGCAGCATGTACGGAGAGTTTTGACGGTGGCGCCGCCTGTCCTTCGCTGTGTCCCGCTCAACAGGTGGCTTTTCGCGATACGATCATCGACGCAGTCGCTCTGGATACGGCTATAGGCGGTTACCCTGCGCTGGGTTTATCCGGCCTCGTGTTGCTGGCCAACCGTCCGGATACTCTTGAAACTCGGGGAGTCATAAGGTTTGACGTGCTTCCCACGCAATTTCGTCCGAACAACGGTACCGATTTGTCGAATATAACGGCGATCGATTCGGTTTTTCTAAAGCTCCGTCTGGATAGCTTAGGGCGACTGGGCGCCGGACCTGTCACTCTGAGTGTCTTCGACGTTGACACGCTGGCAAGTGATTCTGTCACTGCGGTGGTGAGGTCCCTTTTCAGACCCGACAGATTGCTGGGATCAGTGTCGGTAACACCGGCCGTAACGGGCGATTCGCTGCGGATTCCGCTCGACAAGGCGCGAATCCTGGCGAAAATCGTCAACGGCTCGAGACTAAGACTCGGACTGAGGTTGTCGAATGGCTCGGGTCAGCTGCGACTCATCGCTTTTCGCCAGGGTATCGGAGCGCCCACGGTGACTCTCGACGAATCGACAGACACGACGTATGCGCCTATCTCCGTACAGACGTCGACCATCGTTCCGAATCCGACGACCACCGACGCGTCCCTCGCGTACGAGGTGTACACGATTATTGACCGCAGCTCAGCGCCACCCGCGGCGAATACGCTCGCCGTTGGTGGCATACCAGGCTATCGATCGTATCTCCGGTTTGTCGTGCCCGGCAATGTTCTCGATTCGAGTACCGTTGTCAGAGCCGACCTTTTACTGACACAGCGGCCGTCGTCGTTTGCGAGCGCTTCCGACAGTGTGAGACTTGTGCCACTGGTTCCCGCTTCGTCAGACGCGGTCACTGATGTGCGACGCATTCTGGAGCTTTCAGTCGAGGGTACATTCGCCGCACTGTCAGCCACGGCTCTGGTGCCTCGCGACAGTGGACAACGGGCGATCAACGTTCTCAACCTCGTACGATCCTGGGGTGCGTTGCCCGCTAATGTGCCTCGTGCTGTGGCATTTCGTGTCGAGTTCGAAGGAGCCCAGGCAAGTCAGTTGCTCTTTTTTTCAAGCGAGGCGGCACCTTCGCTGCGTCCCCGGCTACGCATTACGTTTTTACCGCGTGCAGAACGGGGAATTCCATGAAAACTGGTAATATCATCGCGTCGTTGACATCGTCTGCGATTGCTGCGCTGCTGTCCGTGTCCACGATAGGGGCGCAAGGCACACTCAGTGGGCTCGGCTTTGGTTACCCCGTGGGCGGAGTAAGCATACGGGCCGGAGGCACGGCGGGCTCATTTGGTGAGTTCGACGCTGCAAGTCCCAAAAATCCCGCCTCAATTGGTGGCCTCGGAAGCACCTTGCTGGCTGCACAGACGGAGCCCGAGTATCGCACTCTGCGCTCAGGCGGTGTGAAAGAGAACTCTTCCACGCAGCGCGTGCCGTTACTGCTGGTTGGGTTGCCGCTACGGCGGGGCATCGCAGTCGCATTGAGCGGATCGACATTTCTCGACAGAAACTTCAGCACCGTCACCAGCGGAACTGCGGTCATCGACGGGACGAGTTACGCGACTCTCGACAGAAGCGATGTGAGAGGTTCGATCGCAGATTTGCGAGCAGCGGTGGGGTGGCGTCCAAATGCGCGCGTCAGCCTCGGTATTGCCGGCCACCTTTTGACCGGTGACAACGTCGCGGTTACATCTCGGGGCTTCTCCGATACCACGCAATTTGGCAACGTAAGTGATTCCTCACGCGTGACGTACTTTGGACGGGCCATTTCAGTTGGCGCAGATGTGCAGCTGCGGGGGGGAATCGCAGCATCGGCATCGTTTCGTGCAGGCGGATCGCTCGAAGCTACTGTCCGGGATAGCGTGATTACGAAGGCCGGCGTTCCTGACCGGCTCGGAGCGAGTCTCAGATACGACGGCATCCCTGGCACTATCTTTTCGGTGGGTGTCGAGCAGGTGATGTGGTCGCAGATGCGAGCGCTGGGATCGTCTGCCGTGCAGTCGCACGATGCGACGAACTGGAGTGTTGGCGGCGAGGCAGGAGGTCCCTCGCTACTCGGCGCGCCTACTCAGGTTCGTCTCGGATATGCCAGAAACAGACTTCCCTTTGGTGTCAACGATCGCAGGGTGAACGAGTCGCGGATTAGTGCTGGATTTGGCATCCCGCTCGCCAATAACGTGGCCGCTCTCGACTTCTCGATTCAGCGTGCCAACCGCTCGCTGCAGGGCGGGCTGGCGAAGGAATCCGCCTGGCTGGTGGGTTTCGGTCTACAGATCAGACCAGGCGGGCCATGATTACGCAAGCGGGGAGCACTTGCGCTGGAGCGCCTGACTCCGAGCCTGTTGCGTCGACAAAACCAAAGCTCTACATCGAGACGTATGGTTGTCAGATGAACGTCGCTGACTCCGAATTGATGTACGGAAAGTTGATTGCCAGTGGCTACGAGCCGGTAGACGGTCCGCAGGATGCTGATGTTATCCTCGTAAACACTTGCGCCATCCGGGAGAACGCAGAAACGCGGGTGATCGGGCGGCTTGGAGAGATGCGTCGCGACATCAAGCCGAACGCGATCGTTGGAGTAACCGGGTGCATGGCACAGCGACTCGGTCAGCGATTGTTTGACTCCGCACGTCATGTCTCGCTGGTGGTCGGGCCAGATGGATACGGCCAACTGCCGGCGTTGATCGAGGGTGCACGTCGAGGGGAGCGATTCGTTTCCACGGATTTCAATATCGATGAGCACTACGAAGAGATTTCCGCCAGGCGCTTTGATGGAGTAAAGGCGTGGGTTCCGGTTCAGCGCGG
>JBBSTN010000177.1:0-7330 GCA_038235845.1 Gemmatimonadales bacterium
ACAGAGCACGTCCATCCGGGCTGAAACATGCGCCAGCGAACTCTGTTGCGTCCGACGGCGGCCAGCACGGACGAGGTCGAAAATCATTCCTTCGGGTGTAAGTCCGCGCAGATACTGCGTGCCGCCGCCGTCTTCGCATATTACGAGTCCGCCACGCGGACTAACACAGATATTGTCCGGCGCGTCGAGAACCGTCGTGCTCGGCGATTCGTAGACGAGGACCAACTGTCCCCGATCAACCGATGTCGCCCGGTATTGCCACAGCTGTCCCGCTCCAATCGCACCGCCATTCGTCGAGTTGAGGTAGACACTGTTGTCTCCCCACCAGCATCCTTCCAATCGCGCAAACCGCACTCCTCCCTTTGCCAGTCCCTGCGCAAAAACCGATGTGGTGGAGTTGATTGTGGCGGGATCAGGATTATCAATGTCCACCCATACTGCGGGAAGCGGGACCCCAACCGGAGTTGCGCCGCCCGTGGCGTTGTACATTGGTCGGCCCTCGAGTGCCAGCATCTGCAGCTTTCCCCCCTCCTTCAGATCTCCAAGCACGTTGGGGATGAAGCGGTAAAAACCTGATGAGGTGCCCGCATCCTCAGTTTCGTAAACGTGGCCGAAGTTACGATCCACGGCCACTGCCTCATGCGAGAACCGACCCATCGCATTTAGCGACACCGGTTCGACTTCCGACATTGCGCTCGCCGAAACCTCGAATACGTAGCCGTGATTCTTTAGTCTTCCGCCCGAGATTCCTTCGACGGTTTCCTCGCAAGTGAGCCAGGATCCCCAGGGAGTGGGCCCACCTGCGCAATTAACGGCGGTTCCACTTATAGACACAAACTCGTCGAGCAATGTGGGCTCGCCGCTGACGGCGTCGAACGCAACCTCAAGCGACGTGCAACCGCCGCCTGCCTTGGCATCCCACGGATTGTTGCCAGTCGGAACCGACGTTGCTGCAGGATCGCGAATCTCGTGATTACGAACCAGCCTGACGTTGCCATTCGACATAGGAAAAGTTGCCATGCCATCAAATGCATGGGTACAGTACCCGCGCCCGCGCGCTTCATCGGATCTCCCGCCTTGCTGATCTGGCGAAGCGTGAACCCAGCGGGGATAAGAAAGGGAAGTCCGTCTGGATCGGGCGCGATAGGGCCATATCCGCCTGTACCGCGCTTGGCTCGCGCGAGCATAGGCTGACCATCCGGACCGACAGTTGTATTGTCGTTGCATGCAATCAGTCCGGCCAGCGAAGACGCCGCTATTACGCTTCCAGCGGACACGGCACTTTTCCGCATGAACCCGCGTCGGTCTACAGTTTTCATGTGTGGCACCTCGGTGATGGTAGTTGATGCGCCATATTGCACTCGTGTAGTGCGTGGCGAGCATCGAACACTCGAAGGGTGCCAACCAGTAGTATCATACGAAACAGTAAGGGAGAGTCTGGGACAATCCGGTTACTGTTCCGTGATTCAATTCCGTTTTCTGTGACGAAAGAGGTGCATTGTAGACGCGATCAGGTGAGATACCCACCATCTACATTGTATACTGCACCGGTACAGTACGACCCGGCGTCGGAAGCCAACAGCAGTGCCAATCCAGCGATGTCTTCCGGCATACCAATTCGCCGCAAGGGCTGGTGACCTAGCATCTCGTCAGCGAGCTTTTCATCCTGCCAGAGCGCCTGACTGAATCTCGTTCTGATCAGCCCCGGGCAGATCGCATTTGCGCGTATGCCGTCTGCCCCCCATTCCTGGGCCATGACCTTGGTGAGCGATATCAACGCCGCCTTGCTGACACTATAAAGCCCCAGGCCAGGCTCTGGAGAAACGCCACCGACGCTGGAGATGTTGATGATGGAGCCACCGCCGCGTTGCGCCATAACCGAATGCGCAGTACGACAGAGCTCCAATGGTCCCTTAACGTTCACGCTCATGATCTTCTCGAAGGCTGCGTCGTCGGTGAGTTGCAACGGGCCAAATACCGGATTGGTTGCAGCGTTGTTCACGACTATATCGATGCCATCGAAGAACTGAACCGTACGCGCAGCAAGTTCATGCGCGTCCGCTGCCACTCCCATGTGCGCCACTACGCCTTCAACGTTCAATCCCATCTCGCGGATTGTGCTGATCGCGCCATCAACGTGATGCTGCTTACGACTGGAAACGACGACGCGCGCTCCTGCCCGGGCGTACGCTATGGCGATCGCGAGACCAATGCCTCGTGTTCCGCCGGTGACGATTGCGACTTTGTCGTCGAGGCGCATTCGCGTCAGTGCATCACCAGGGGACGAGGCCATTTGTCAGATTCTAGTTGGGCGTCTCAGCGGTGAGGAGCCGTTGTGTCCAGCCGGTTTACGCGCCCAGTCGGAGGTGCTACAATCGTGCCTTTCATCGACTCGAGATAGCGAAGCACCAGATCAACTGTCCTTGGCACCGATGTCGGATCGGAGGCGACAGCTTTGCATGCCTCCGCTGCTTCCGGAATCTTGTAGCCATCTCCACCGCGACAGGCTGGATATGTGACGAAGGTAATTCGCAAACTCTCGTCCGGTGCGATTACGCGGCCGTTTTCGCGGGTGATGTCGCCCACCAGGCGCTGGCCATTCGGCCTGCGTGCATCAAACGTGAACTTCACCCCGCTCACCTGTGGATAGGGGCCGCTCGCCAGGCTGCCGCGCTCCACTCCATGCTCCAGCAGCTCACGCAACCGCGAACCCGTGAGGGTAAACGTCACCGCTCGAGTTTCGTCGGCAAACAGAAATATCCCTTCAATCATGTGCCGTGTGATTGGGCCGGCCGCCATCACATCGTCAAATCGCAGTGCGCCGGCGTTGATCAACGCCACGTCGGCGTTGGTGCCGGCGCGCATCGCGTCAGCAATCAAGTTGCCGAAACGACTTTCCCGTTTCGAAATGGAATCCACCGCATTGATTGGTTCGGGTGCATTACCAAGTACACGGTCGGGCCCAATCCGACGTACGAGAGTGTCGCGCCATCGATTCACCACCGCTTTGGTGGCCGAGTCGTTTTGCATTCCCTCGCCAATGCGGAATATTCGCTCGTCTACGTTCCATCGACCGTCGCGCAGCGTGAATGTGACGAGTGATGCGGTCCTGGCATTGGAAACAGCCTTTGTGAGTACACGTCCGTCGCGCGAAAACTCTCGACCGTTATGGTCATGGCCGCCAAGTATGGCGGCAATTCGCGGCTCATGCACGATCGTGTTGGTGTCCTCGAAAAAGTTTCGGTGCGTAAGGCCAACAATCAACTGAGCGCCAGCTTTCTCCAGTGAGTCGACGAGACTGGTAGTCGCACTGTCTGCGTTTCCGCACGTTACATAAGACGGGTAATCACGAACGACCGTAGTGCCGAACAGCCCGACCTTTACTCCGGAAACGTGCAGCGTATCCCACCCTTTCATTCCGGGAAATTGTACGCCTCCGGTCTCGACGCAATTTCCGGAAAGCCACTTGAACCGTGACTCCTGCACGCGCGCGAGGAGATTACCCCTCGAGCCATCGAACTCATGATTCCCGACCGTCGCATAGTCGAGACGGGATGCATTGAATGCATCGACCATCTGTGCGCCGCCATACCATTTGCCAAGTACGCTTGGCGAGAGAAAATCGCCAGCCAGAACATAGAGGACGGGCGAATTGGTCGCGCGCTCGATAGAATCGCGCAGAAAGGCTACCCGGGCAAGACCTCCGCTGCCGTCCCTCAGTGTATCAGCCACATATACATCGTTCACTAGGAGCATGCGTACGATCGACCCAGCAGGCGCCTGCGAAGTATTCACACTTGCGTTCGTATCAGCGTTTGCTCTTCTACCCGCCGCAGTTGGATTGCCGACAGTTTGAGTTGTTCTGCCGGCACAGGCCAGCGCCGTCCCCATTGCAAGAATGCCCGCCGCACGCGCCAACAAGCGGGCATGCCGACGATCCGGAACTGCTTTCTGATGTCCTGGCTTTGCCGGAAGTGCAAACATTCGAATTACGTTGAAAGGGCGGCGACGGAGAGTGGATTGAAACTCGAAATACCCCGAATGGCGAATATTCTCGCCACAGCGTTGCCGATCTTGTTGTTCGGTGTGCTTGCACCGGCTGTGATACCGATTCTAAGAGGGCCATCTACAGGCAGCCAGGCGGTTTGCTCACCCTCATAATGCTTCGGGCCAATCAGACGAAATTGTACAGTGTTGTTCTCAACGTCGATCTCGTCAGGGTCGGCAATATGAAATGTCGTTACCTGTTCGGCGCACAGTGCAGCAAGCGAGATGGTGTTGCTCGAGTTGTAACCACCCACGACAACCATCAGGTCAAGTGGTTCGCGAAGCAGTTCCTTGACTGCGTCCTGACGATCTTGTGTTGCACTGCAAATCGTGTCGAATGTACGAAAGTGCTCTGAGCGATGTGCTGGGCCAAATGCGCGCGACATCGCTTCCCCAAACGCAGCTCCGATTGCGAGCGACTCACGCGCCAACATTGTAGTCTGGTTCGCCACTCCAATTCGCTCCAGGTGCAGGTCGGGATCGAAATCGTCGGAGGCTGCCCGCCCAAATTGATCCATGAACTCATCCCGGGATAATGGACGGCGCGGGGTGGGTTTGCCCGCCTTCGCTTCGACGTAGTCCATTACCATCTCAGCTTCTGTCATGTCGCGAACGATCAGATAGCGGCCAGCGGGATACTTTTGCACCTGTGATGCCGTTGCACGCGTTTCTTCGTGGTAATACTTGCCGTGTATCAGCGATGTGTAGCCGTCACGTGCATATGCGTCCACGCGTTTCCAGACATTCAACACAGATCCACAAGTAGTGTCGACGACCACACATCCGAGCTCACGCAGCGTCTGAAAATCCTGAATGGTCACGCCAAAAGCGGGGAGAATCACGACATCGGGTTTCCGCACAGGAGCGTAATCAAAACCCTTGCCGCTAGGTTCGAGAAACTGCACACCCATTTCTCGAAGTTTGGCATTTACATGCGGATTATGGATTATCTCGCCAGCCAGAAAGATGCGTCTTTCCGGAAACTTGATTCGTGTCTGATACGCGTAGTCAACTGCCCGCTCGACCCCGTAACAGAAACCGAACTCGCGTGCCAACCTCACCGTCGTGTCATCGACGCTAAGGGAAAAGTCGTTCGCGCGAAGCAGGTCCACGAGATGACCGGAATAATCGGCGGCGAGCGTTTCCTGAACTTCGGCCTTTAACCCAAAACCCTTCCGTACGTAGGGATTGGGCAGGCCTGTACTGGATTCCTTATCGTCGTGCATAACTAAATCTATCAACCAGAGCCTGCACGAGCCGGTTTAAGGACATCGTTGGGACGTCGAGTATCGAGAAAGTGCTTCACGAAAGGCCGGTGGCAGCGGTTCCTTGCCGAAGGAGCGAGCATCCACGCACACCATCGTCATCTCAGCGGAAGTCGCCAACGCGCCGGACCTCTCCTGCACCACGTCAACCTTAAGCGTGAATGAAGATCCGCCAATGCGCGTTATCGCGCAGCGCAGTAGGAGGGCGTCATCGATGCGTAGTGGCAAAAAGTAGTCGACCTTTAGCGCTCGCCGAGGAAAAAGGAATTCCGGTGCGTCGAAAGCCGTGGCGAAGGGAAAACCAGCGTCGCGCATTAATTCCTGCTCCGCCGTCTCAATCAACCGTGTTACTGCGCTGAATCGCATTATCCCAACCAGATCCACATCCGCCCAGCGCACGCGCTCGCGCGTTTCGAACACTGTATAATCCTTCATGTTTTTGACTTGGGGTTGGTCGCGGCAACTCAGAGGTTGTCGTGTTCGAAATATTCGGAGGCCAGCCACGGCGCAAGCGCGTAAACGACGAGTGGCTCATAGGCTTGTTGACGATCGAGCATTCCCGCGCTGAGGATTCCGACCGCACCTCGTCCGAATTTGGTGCCAGTGCTGCTCGACACGGCGTCCATTGCGTGTCCGAGCTCCTCGCCAGCCCTTACCCTCTCAGCCACCAGCTGTGGCAGCACCACAGCGAGCGAACCTCCGATGCCGACACGGCCCATCCGATCGACTGCGACCGCCCACGCACAGGTTCGCAGCTTACCGTCGGCCATGACAACCACTCCTCCTTCGATGCCAATTGCGAGATCGGCATCCGTTGACGCGAGGGCGGCCACCGCTCGTGCTCGGGCACCAGCCTGTGTCTCCTCATCGCCCCACGGCTGATCTGGTATCCCACTTGAAACCGTAACTGCGAAGCATTGAGCCGAGGAACCACACCGGGATAGGACAGCTTTTACGGCATTCAGCTTCACGGGATTGCCGGAACCTGTCACTACCTTGGCAAAATTCATCCCGACGTGATTTTTTGCTTGCCCGCAGGCAGTCTCCTCCATAACGTACTCCCTCGACATGTCCGCCTCTTCCCTCCATTTGAGCACGATCGAACTCTCCGATCGATTTTCGCCTGCGTCCGACAGCTCGCGACTCTGGCTGGATTTTGTCAATACGGATGCGGCATCTCAATCTACCGGCGCAGACCTGCTGCGCGACTTCGAATCGCTGCTTTCCTGGCTGCATTCGCAGTGCACGGCAGACGAAGAGCGATTTGCCGGCATACGACGTCGAGCGTCGCTGCAGCCCGCAGCAGCCGCGGCTTCGGTGGTTGACGCGAGACGAGTGCGAGCCGCTCTCCGAGTGCTTGCGGAAAGAGGTCGTATTTCTGCCCGTGTTCGAGACGATGCAGCTCTCGAACTGAACCGGGTACTGGGGAGAAGCGCCGGTACACGAAGGATCGACAAGCTCGTTAGTGGGGGATATGCGAGATCGTTTGTACCCACCGGTGACGCCTTCGCGGGCCTTCTGATTCCGATTGTCGAATCTGCTTCGGACGCGTTGGTATCGGGAACGATTTCCCGCGTCAAACGGTGTGCGGACTCCCGGTGTCATCGCGTTTTTGCCGATCGCACCAGAAACGGAGTTCGCCGGTGGTGTGATATGGGAAGCTGTGGCAATCGCGCAAAGGCGGCAAGGCGCCGTGCCAACGAGCCGATCCTCAGAGCCTGAACGGTGCAATCAGACAAGGCGCTGGAGCAGACAGTCCAGGATAAGTCTAACGGCGAGACGGTGACGACTTCGGCAAGCCTGGAGGGCGGATTCATTGCTTCCCTGAAATGGCTAGTCGCCGAGGGTGATGCGAGAGGCGTTCAACGCATGGCGATCGAACTGCGAGCGCTTCGCGATGCTCTCACCACGCTCGACGAAACGAGAGCTGCGAGAGATGAGCAGGCAAAAAGAGCAAGCGAACTCGATCGGGAGATAAAAGCCGCGCTAGCGATGCTTGGCCCTGGTACCACGATAGA
>JBBSTN010000178.1:0-7325 GCA_038235845.1 Gemmatimonadales bacterium
CGGCTTGAGCGCGGCCGCTTCCGCGCGGCCGAGCAGAAGCGCTCGGCGATCGGCGGGAATGGCCGCCACGGCCCAATGTTCGTCGAGCAGCGCTCTGGCATGAGCTGCCAACTCGACAGTAGCCTGGTCGCCAACAGCTGCAGGGATAAGCACTTGCATGACGCCGTCTCCAGAGGAGGGCTTCAATCTTTCTCTTGGTGCGGCACCCGAGTTGATGCAGCACGCAACCCTACCCAACGTCGCAGGAAACGCTCGTCTGAAGCCTTCGACGCGGCCTATAAGAAAAATCGTTCTAGCTGTTGAGGCGCGCGCCTCGCATACAGCTCTACAAGTCGCATTTAGGTAACAGCTTAGCGAAAGTCAAGGGGTTTGGGGCATTCCCAGCCTATATACGCCTATTCTGAAGTACAAAAGGAGATCGTCGAGTGGGATTCGAGTCCTCGCGCGTTGCCCGCCGCAGACTGGCATCGCTGGCCGTAACAAATGATCTTGTGCACGAGGCGCTGTCGCCCTCGTTGTTTCCCGACCTCTTTGCCGAGGAGGAGAACGATTTCCGTATAGCAGTCACGGAAGGCGGGCAAGCTGATGTCTCTCTCCGGGTCGACCGCCCTCGGAGCGGCGAAAGTGCGCTGGAGAAGGTCGCCGCGCTGCCAAAATCGCAGGGGGCAAAAGCTCTCGTGAGGGAGCTGGATGAACTGGCTTTGGACATTGTTGCTACGCCCGGCGCAGGCGGCGCACTCCTCGCTGCCTATGCCGCACAGGCACGTGCGCTTACTATGGTGCTCGAGGCGGCCGATCGAGGGCTGGATTCGCCGCTGCCGGCGGCAGTTCTGAAAGAGGCTCGTGCTGCACTTCGGCCGCCGTCTGCATGGGCCGGGATGAGTGCTTTTTAGCAAGCTGGCACCGTGCGTCGACAACTGTTATTCAAGTGATATGTGAGTGTTATGTAACAGGTATCCTCGTTCCGTCGTCGCCCAGTTATGAGACAGACAGCCACCGTCCCTGCAAACGTCCTCCCGCCGCTGATTGCGATCTGTTTTTTGCTGGCCGGGCTAACAGCGCCTTCAACGGTCTGGGCACAGCCTGACGCAGCGCTCAACGCATTTCACAGCGCGCGTGACAGGGCCGTGGTGGGGGATAATGAAGCGGCGCTGCAGGCTTTCCTGCTGGCCGCCAACGCTGCCGAAAAGCTCGACGACGTTGCCGTTGAGGTGGCGGCGCTTCGCGGCGCAGCCGACATGTTGGCGATGCGACGGCCCTGCACCGATAGCGCGCAGATCATTCTGCAAAAGGCGCGCGCTGCAGCAGGTCCGGACGACCGCTCGGCGTCGGATGCGTTGGTACGTCTCCTCGCGTCGCGCGGCAGTGCGGACGCTGCTCGGTCTGCTCTTGTGTCTGCCTATTCAGATATCCCTAACCTGGGGCGCGCGATAACGAAGGAGAGCATGCGCTATCTCCAGGGCCTCGCTGCTGTCGAACTGGCGGGAGGTCACGAAGCTGCGGCGCTAAGCAATCTTCAACAGTCGCTGGTGATAGCGGCTCGACTTCGCCAGGGTGGAGTTGGCGACAGCATCGCTCAGCCAACCGGTGCGGTGAACGAGCTCAATGTCTGGGTGATGTATGATCTCGCGCAGCTACGTCTGGCAGCAAAGAGTCCGTCAATTCGAAACAGGAAGCTCGGCCAGTCGATCATGGACATGCTCGCAGCTGCCCCCACGCCCGTGCTTGACGGCGGTAGCGACGAACCTTACCCAGTTACTCGAATTGCCGACCGTCGAGTGCTGAGCAAACACGTTCAGGGGTCCGCCTCGGTGGCCACAACGGCGGGTTGCGGCTGACTGCGACGGGGTGAAGGGATCAATGCTATCGCTGCAGGCCGTCGACTGTCGGCTGCAGCTGAGAGCTAGGGCAGAGAGCTTGAGCTTGTCAAAAGGTCTCTAGTGATTGATCTCGAGGGCAATTGCGCCTCAACACATCTTCTTGGATGCGGCCCTTACGCTTCGGCTCCAACCATTGCGGGCAACCGCTCTCGGCAGATTGGTTTTTGCTATTGTCGGAAGCGTCTAAGCTTTCCGTTGATGGCCTGAACGACGCCTTGACCGACATCGTTGCCGTTCGCGAGGCAGGAAATGAGAAGTTGCGCCATCTCGGGGTCACTATGTGCAAAGTCGATGGCAGAACGCGACTTGCAACGAGCCACGCTGAGCGCATCAAGAACGATTTTGCGGCCGAAAGTGCGCTACCGGGCAATGCGAAACCGCACCACGACAGGTACGTCATCGGCATTCTTTTCCACGCCCCACACCTGCGCCCCACGTGCCGCGGTGAGTGCGAGCGACTGCGGCACCAAGAGGGTGGCTGTCAGCTTTCCCTCCGGTGAGACTATCCAGTACTCCACCGTGGCGCGTCCCTCCTCGCGACGGAGCCACAACGTGCCGTCATCGGCCGCAAATCCGGAAGCAACCGGGGGGCGAAACTCAGGAATGAAGAGGAGACGGCGAATGGCATCGTCGTCCGCGCTAGACCCCTTGATTTGTCCAACGAAACTGTCGGCGGCGGCCTTTTCGAGCTTGCGCGGCAAGTAAGTCAGGTCGCGCCGCCATAGCGTGTCGCCCGTGGGCCGCAAGGCAACCACGGAAACATTTGCGGTGCGCGCGCTGGTGGCGACCGCCCGACCCACCACGTATAGGCGCGACTGAGACGGCGCACCGATCACCAGAGCGCCATCAGCAAACTTTTGGCTCCCGAAGGTCCCGCGCGGTCCATTCATGAACGCGAACATGGTGTGCGAGGTCGGCACGATCACAATCGTGTCGAGCGTAGCGCCGGCTCTGGACATTCGCAGGATGGGCTTGGGCAGCTCCGGGCCGCCGCGCATCACGCGGGCGATGTGCCCATTGTTCTCACCCCATGCTGTCCCATCGGCGAACAAGCCCTCGACGGTGTTCAGCGCCCCGCCAGCCGCCCCAGGTACGGCCTCCCAAGCCAGCGTCTTGATCACTCCTCCGTCGAGGCCGAACAAGGTCGTACGCCGAAGGGTCCTGTCCGACATCCACACCGTGTCGCCGATTAATCCAATTCGATTGAGGAGCACAAACTCGCCTGGCCCGCGTCCTACGCGTCCTACGCTATGGGTGAACGCGCCGGTTGGCCCTAATACTCTCACACCATTCGGCCGACTGTCGAAAACGACCAGCGACCCGCGTGCAGTAGGCAGCGTCGCCATGATCTTGGTGAACAGGTACGGATCGGCACCATCGCTGCTGCCGATGGCCATTTCCCGTACCAACGTCCACGCTGCCGGCGGTTGCGCGGTCGCAGCGCGAGACGGGGCTGTGATCGCCGCGAGGGTGATGGAGAGTGCGGCACACGTACGAGTGACGCGCCATCTCGCACGCCGTTCGCAACTGAGCGAACCTCCGGCTGCGCTATGGTCGCTTCGCTCGTGCCTTGCGTCTCCGCGCTCGGGTCTTTTAGCCGACAGCCCCGCGCCGCTAGTGCTCATGCAGGCAGCCGACGCTGGCCGCTCAATGGCGAAGATTCCGCGCGTATCTCACGGCGCTGCCCCTGCCGCTGACAGCTAACGCTGCTCATTGGGAGGCCATATCCGCCAACACCGCCGACAGCAGCCGTACCTTCGCCGGGTCTCCCGCCCCCGCAGAGTCGTTCCCCAGCCTACTCGCTAGCACCAATAACGCAGTTTTCTGTTCCGCGCCCCTCCTCCGCGCCGCGTTTTCGATCTGGCTCCTCACCTCGCTGACTCGACCCACAGGCAATCCGTTGTTCCGCGACAACTGATCGAGATACGCCCTGGCCAGAGCAAAACTGGCGGGATACACAATCCTCGGCTGTTCCTGTGCGTTGAGATAGTCGAAGTGAACAGTCTTAGCCGCGTCGATCTCGTTTTTCGACAGCCATGCACTGGGCTTGAGTTCGAACAGGTCGAGGCCACGGGCGATCTCTGAGCCCACGATATAGCCGTTGTACCAGTATGACGACCAGTAACCCGCGGACACCAACTGAGTGGAGTCCATTGGACCGCGATCGAAGTAGGCAATCTCTACCGGGTGGGAGGGGTCGGTCCAGTCCAGCACGGAGAGCCCGCCCTGATACCAGGACTGCACCATCACATCCCGACCGGGAATTGGAATGAGCGTGCCGTTGTGAGCTACGCAGTTTTCATTCGATGTCTGGGCCGCGGGCATCTTGTAGTAGCTCTTGAACTGCATGTTGGTACCATCGATAGTGAATATCGCATCTGCGCCCCACTCCATTTTGTCGGTTGCGCGGCATCGCGGCTGAGTGCCGCCTCCCCACTCATCTGAGAAAAGCACCTTCGAGCCATCGTTGCTGAATGTCGCGGAGTGCCAGAACGAAAAATTGGAGTCAGCCACGGCCGCAATTCGTCTGGGGTTGGCGACGTCGCGAATGTCCAGCAACAGCCCGTAACCTCCGCATGCACCACCAGCGAGACCAATCGCCGGATAGGCGGTGATATCGTGGCATTGCGTCGGACCACGGTTGGGATTAGCCGCGGGACGGGCCGGACGGGCCGGAGTTACTGCTGCACCTGCTGGGGCGCTTGCTGCACGCTGGGCCGCGCTTTGTGCCGTGACGGCGTCTGGTTCGCCGTGGCGCGCCGGTGCTGCGAGATCCTCGAATATTCTGGGTGAACTGACGATGGCCGCTCGTTCGGGATGCGCCAGCGGAACCCGTATCACCTCAATTCGGAAGAGCGCCGAGTTTGGGTCGTCCTCGGGCTGCTCTCCGGAGCAACCTGCCAGTTCGCTCGACGAGCGTACGCCCGCAGACCCCGACACGTAGATATAGACATTTTCGCTGTCGCGGGGATCGGTAACGAGCGTGTTTGTGTGCGACCCACGACATGTTTGAACCGTCGTAATGACTCTTGGTTTGTCGACATCGGCGATATCGAATATTCGTATTCCACGGGCGCGTTCATGGCTCACCGTATCAACGACACCTTGGAGGCCGCAATCCGTGCGTCCACTGGTGGCTTCGGCGGAAACGAACAAGAGGTTTTTGTAGACCGTCACATCGCTCTGCGAACCCGGGCAAACGAACGCCGTTCGCAACACAGGCCGGCGAGGATTGGAAATATCCCAGACCTGATAGCCACTGTAGTTTCCCTGAAAAACATAGTTTCCGAGAAAGGCAAGATCGGAATTCTTGAGACGGCTATCCCCCGGGGTGCTGGCGTTGGTGAATTTGGGAGAGGGTGGAGTCATGGAGACCACTCCAAGATTCCAGATCGCCTGCTCAGCGTTGTGCCAACCCGCTCTGAGCCCGATACGCGGGTCGGGTGAAGGTGGTGTTCGCGACATCGTGGACGATGAGCCTGAAGCGTTAGCGGAGGTGCTTCTCCCATCCGCGCCCACGCTCGAGGAACGCGATGCAGTGGCGCAAGCGCCAAGCGTGAGGGCTGCGATGAATGTACCGAGCATGCTCAAGCGCATGGTTCGCGAGGAGGCGCGCTGGCGATTGCGTATCGTGTCGAACGTGGATTTGGTCATGGCTATTTAGTGTCTGTTATTTGTGCGTGCTTCGAGCATTCGTTTCATTCGCGCTATTTCGGTGCTCTGGTCAGCGCTGACGTCTGACGCAAACTTGAAGATGTCATCGTCCTGCCCTGCCCCATTCGAGCCAAACAGTTTGTCAAGCATGACGAGAGCACCCTCGTGATGTTGTATCATGTACCGGAGATACAGCCTGTCGAATGTCGGCCCGGTTGCTTGGGACAATTCGATCATCTGCTCCGGGGAAAGCATGCCGGGCATCAACTGATCGTGCATCTCGGCGTCGTGCATCGCGTGCGGATTAGAGGGATCCGGTACCGATTGCTTGCGCCCGCGCAACCATCTTTGCATGAAAACAATCTCGTCAGCCTGCGCAACCGCTATACGTTCGGCAAGGACTCGGATGTCACCACCCGCATTATTGCCGGGAGCAAATGCAGACATCGTCACCGCCTGCGCGTGATGTGCAATCATACCTTGCAAAAACTTTACATCGGCTTCTTTATAGGGCGGTATTCCACCGTCTGCTTTGGCAATCGCTGCTGGAGACCCAGGCGGTGGTTCCGAGGCTTCGGCCCGGGAAACTCCGCGCTCCACGGGGGCTGATTTATCCGGCAGATGCCTTGCACAGCCGTTGGCGACTAGGATGCAGAACGCCGTAGCTAAGCCGGCCGACAAAGTTCGAGCCATACATTGCCTCCAAACGTTCTTCATTATCGCTCCGTATGGCTGACGGCAAGGACGCGACCACGGTCGTCAATCAAATAAGCTCTTGCAGATCTTAGGAGATAAATATGATGTTCAACGCACACTTATGAAACAGATTCGGGTCTTCGTGACCGGCGGAACGTTTGACAAAGAGTACGACGAGCTCCGTGGCGCGCTTTTTTTTCGCAATACACATGTGCCCGAAATGCTCGATCGTGGTCGGTGCAGGCTGGAAGTTGAGATAGAGATGCTCATGATGCTGGATAGTCTCGATATGACGGATGCTCATCGCGAAGTGATTGCCAATGCGTGCCGATCGTGCAGCGAATCGCATATCGTAATCACTCATGGCACCGACACCATGGTGGCCACTGCGGCCGTGCTCGCCGCTGGCGTTGCGAGCAAAACAATCGTTCTCACAGGTGCGATGGTTCCATACGCATTCGGATCGTCGGACGGGCTATTCAACCTTGGAAGCGCTCTCTCCTTCGTACAGACTCTCCCCGTCGGCATTTACATCGCAATGAACGGTCAATGGTTTCCCTGGAACGAAGTGGCAAAGGATCGCGCGGCCGGAATCTTCACCTGGATCAACTCGGCAAGCGCATGAAATTGCCCATCCAGAAAGTCACCAATCAGTCGCTGCTCAGGAAAAAAACTCACGAGGTGGCGGATCTGGTGCGCCGACAGGCCACGGTTCTCGGCAGCATGGTTGGGGCATTCTGGGGTGTGTTTGCAATCAACTCCATTGTCGGCGGCGCACTCAACATTTACGGCGTGATTCCCCGGAGCGTGGTTGGCTTGCGAGGAATCATCTTTGCCCCGTTCCTGCACGCAAACTTCAATCATCTCCTCGCGAATACCCTTCCCTTCGCGATACTGGGTTGGCTTGTGATGCTGAGAGACCGTAAACATTTCCTGCCAGTGACCCTCATGGCCATGTTAGGGTCAGGATTGGTCGCGTGGCTGTTCGGCGCTCCCGGAAGCGTTCATATTGGTGCTAGCGGAGTGATATTCGGCTATCTCGGCTTTCTACTGCTTAGTGGATGGTACGCGCGCAGTGCTGCCAGCGTCATCATC
>JBBSTN010000179.1:0-7253 GCA_038235845.1 Gemmatimonadales bacterium
AGGGTTGTGGGCGGACTGTTTCGTTCACTCGGTCAAGAAGCCGACGCTGTCGGAAGCGCGTACGCTCTTGAGCGGCGTGACATTTTATCGCCGCTCATTCGCAACCTTGGCTCGATGCTGGTAAAAGGTGCGACTCCCGTCGAAGTCCTCAAGCAATACATGGCGAGGGGCGATTCTCCCACCCGCGGCCGTGAGTTGAACATTCACTTCGGCGATACAGACCGCGGTTTCATTGGCCAGATCTCGCCGCTCGGCGACATGGTTCCGGTAATGGCTGGCGTCACGCTGTCTTTCAGGATTCGCGGCGAAGATCGTGTCGGGTTGGTTTATGTTGGCGACGGTGCGACAAGTACCGGTGCGTTTCACGAGGGCATCAACTTCGCAGCCGTGCAGCGCTGTCCACTTGTAGTGATAGTGGAAAACAATGGTTACGCGTACAGCACTCCAACACGAGTGCAAACCGCAGCCCGTCAGTTTGTAGATAAAGCCATTGGGTATGGCGTACGCGGAGCGCAGGCGGATGGAAACGACGTGCTCGCGGTGTACGAAGTTACAAAGGAAGCCGTCGATTACGCGCGGGCTGGAAATGGCGTAACACTGATCGAACTGATGACCTACAGAAGGAAGGGTCACGCCGAACATGACAATCAGTCGTACGTGCCGGAAGGCGAAATCGAGCGATGGGCGGCGGAGAACGATCCAATCGACCGCTATCTTCGCGTCTTGCGTGAGCGATTTGCGGTAACCCAAAACGAAATCGAAGACATCGATGCGCGAATCGCCAGGGAGATCGACGACGCTACCGACATCGCAGAAGCGTCGGCGACACCCCTCGCACACGACGCCCTGATAGGCGTGTATAAAGATCCACCATCCGAAACTCCTTTGTGGTTTCGTCGCGCAGAACGAGGAGTTGGTTCTGCTGCTGCCGACGCTGAAGCAGACGCGGATGAGTACGGGAAGGAACGCGCAGAGGGTTGGGGCACGTGGCAGGCATCGGCGGAGAGTACGTGACGCACGCGGCTACAAACGTTGAGATCACTTATCTCGAAGCAATTCGCGAAGCTCTCTTTGAAGAGATGGAGCGCGACGGGAATGTCATCTGCATGGGCGAGGACATCGGTGCGTTTGGTGGCGCGTTCAAGGTCACCGAAGGTCTGCTCGCGAAGTTTGGTGCAGATCGGGTAATCGATTCTCCAATCAGCGAGATTGCACTTGTCGGTGCCGCTGCTGGTGCTGGACATATGGGCTTGAGGCCGATCGTCGAAATGCAATTCATCGACTTCATCGCCAATGCCTACGACATGCTCACCAATTATGTGGCTACTGCGCGCTATCGAGCGTTTCTGCCATGTCCGATGGTGGTGCGTGGCCCAAGTGGTGGGTATGTGCGCGGCGGTCCGTTCCATTCGCAAAATCCAGAAGCGGGCTTCCTGCACACACCCGGCCTCAAGATCGTTTATCCATCAACAGCGGCAGATGCTAAAGGCCTGATGAAGGCTGCGGTTCGCGACGACGATTGTGTGCTTTTCTTCGAGCACAAATATCTTTATCGTCGAGTGAAGGACGTCATGCCAACCGGAGATCATGTCGTTCCAATCGGAAAGGCTCGCGTCGCCCGCGAGGGAAGCGACGTTTCGATTATCACCTACGCTTCAACCGTGTGGAAAGCCCTTGAGGCCGCGGAGTTGCTCCAGTCTCAGCATGGCATTTCGGTCGAAGTGATCGATTTGCGTACACTGGCGCCCATGGACGACGAGGCGATCTACTCCACGGTGCGCAAAACGAATCGGTTGCTGATCGTTCATGAGGACACTCGCACCGGCGGTATGGCCGGGGAGATAACTTCACGAGTGAATGAAACCTGCTTCGAGTGGCTCGACGCACCGGTGCTGCGGGTTACGGCGGCAGATATTCCGTTACCGTACGCGCCTGCGCTGGAAGACTACGTTTTACCGCAGACAGCCGATATCGTTCGTGCAGTGCGCAGGCTGGCGGCATATTGAGTGAGAAGACTGCTGGAGATGTCGTCGGCACGGACTCGCCCGGTAACGACCGCCTGGGCCGCAATATCGGTGTGGGCTGTTTCACTCTCGTAATCGGTTTTTTCAGCGGTGGAATGATCGCGGTGCTTCTTGGTAAAATTGCATCGTTTTTTGTGCGGGCCCCCGTTTGTGAGGGGGTGCCGCTCTGCGACTGGCATGTTTGGATGTTATCGGGGGGTGCCGTGGGCGCAATAACGCTGCCGGTGCTCGCAATCTGGCGTTTGAGGCGCGCGGATGTACGATCCGACGCTGCCTTGCACGAGTCTTCGAATCGAGGTTGAATTAGTGGCAAGAATCGATGTCATCATGCCGCAGATGGGTGAATCCATCGCGGAAGGAACAGTGTCTCGCTGGCTAAAGGCGGTTGGCGACACTGTAAAACGCGACGAACCCATCTTCGAGATTTCAACCGATAAGGTGGACGCAGAAATTCCGTCTCCTTCCGCTGGCATTCTTGTCGAAATTCTCGTGGGCGAGGGCACGACGGTCGAAATACAGACCGTGGTCGCGAGGTTGGAAACCGATGCCTCCGTCGCTGCTCAAGCTTCGGCGCAAGCTTCGGCGCAAGCTTCGGCGCAAGCTTCGGCGCAAGCTTCGGCGGGAACCACAAGTCCGGCAGCTCCCGGATCCGCTGCGTCAAGTGGTGCAGCCTCTGCTGGTGCAGCCTCTGCTACGGTTGCGGCGTCCGACGAGGGCAAGAGCACGGCAGACTCGGTGCGCTCAGGCAGTCCCTCCGGAGAAAAACTCGAGGCTCAGAATCTTCCCGTCGGACCCACTGCATCCGCTTCTGGCGCTTCGCAGGAGACAGGGGGTGGCAACGATTCATTCGGAGATAGAATTCGTACAAAATCGTCGCCGCTGGTTCGCAAGCTTGCCGCCGAGCACGGCGTGGAAATCGCAAGCCTCACGGGCAGCGGGATCGCCGGACGTGTGACGCGAAAGGATCTCGAATCCTATCTCGAGAGCGCACCAGCAGAGCGCGCGCAGTCGACGGGTAGTGCCCGGGCAGGTGCTGTCTCAGTCGGCACCGGTAGCGGCGGTGATTCGCACGGGCCGCAGCTGCAGCCGTGGGCTGGCGACACTGTGGAGCCGATGTCCAAAATGCGTCGCCTAACCTCCGATCACATGGTGTTGGCGCGACGTACTGCAGCACATGTCACTACGTTCTTCGAAATCGATCTCACACGCGTGGCCAGAATCCGACAAGCCATGCGCAAAACGTTCGAAGCGGACACCGGACAAAAGCTCACCTATTTGCCTTTTATTCTCCGTGCCGTTTCGCAGCAACTCAAACGACATCCCGTACTCAACGCTGCTGTGTCGGGAACAGACACAATTTATCGCAAACAGATCAATCTTGGTATCGCGGTCGCACTTGATCCTACCGGTTTGATAGTGCCGGTCATCAAGCGTGCTGACGAGCTTTCGCTAACAGGCCTCACACGCGCAGTGAACGATCTCGCAACACGTGCCCGTAGCAAGAAGTTGAGCCCAACCGACGTACAGGATGTGACGTTCACAATCACAAACCCGGGAGTTTTCGGTTCGCTGATGGGAACACCAATCATTCCGGTCGGAACCACTGCGATTCTTGGACTCGGCGCAATCGAGAAGCGCGCCAAAGTGTTATCCGGGCCGGATGGAGAAGACACGATTGCGATAAGAACGTGCGCTTACTTTTCACTTTCGTTCGACCACCGTGTTGTCGATGGTGCGGATGCTGACAAGTTCATGGTCGATCTCAAAGCCGCCCTTGAGTCTACAGCCGAAGGCAGCGTTTGATGGCGCGTGTTCTGGCCATATCGGAACGCACGGTGGATGACGTTTCGCGGTCAAGCTATATCGCGAGCATGAACGAAAAGCGTGCGCGAGCAAAGGCCTCGAACGCCAGCTTCTGGGTGTTCGAGCATATCAGTGAAGAGAATCGGTTCGTGGAGTTTTTCGAGGGCGACAGCGAGTCTAATGTGCGCGAGTTGATTTCGACCAGCGCAAGCGTGTCGCTCTGGCGCGCATTGGAGGAAGTGTAATATGCCTGCGCGAAGCATCTTGGCAGAAGGACGACGGTGGGAGGTTCATCCGTCCGGGTTCCTCACGCAGTATCACGGCGATGAATTCGGGCTTTTCTTCGTGACCGGCGAGGGCGATGCGCGCGAAGTGCGCGTCACTCGATACTCACCTGTCACAACGCGTTCGCGTGAACAGTCTCTCGCCGAGATGGACGACGAGCAGTTGAAGTCACTGTTCCGGATGTCACAGTCGAGCGTGCGGTCGCCCGAGGCGGGTTACCGATCGTGACCGTTGGTCCCCCCGATGCGCCCCAGGGTGCGTCCGGGGAAGAGTTTGTCGACCTTCAAACGCATACCACCGCCTCCGACGGCGCGCTGTCGCCCACGCTGGTTGTCCAAGCCGCAAAAAGCGCCGGCCTCGTTGCAATTGCCATAACCGATCATGACAACCTCGACGGTCTTGGCGAAGCCGCGGCTGCTGGAGAGGCGAATGGTGTAAGGATTGTGGCGGGGGTTGAGCTGAGCACTCACTTTGGTGATGACGAGCTGCATCTGCTTGGCTTGCATCTGAGTGATCTCGATTCCATGAAGGCGTCCCTCGTAGGGTTTCAGCAAGACAGGATAAAACGCGCCGAGCAGATTGTAGCAGTGTTGAACAAGAGCGGTATACCCGTCACGCTCGGCGCCGTAATGCATGAAGCTGGCGACGGTTCGGTTGGACGTCCGCATATAGCTCGCGCAATGGTGCAGGGTGGATGGGTTCGTGATTTCCGAGAGGCGTTTGACAAGTGGCTCGGCGGATCACGCGCGGCCTTCATTCCAAAGCCTCGTTTTGATGTCGCGGAAGGAATAGCGCTGGTGCATCGAGCGGGCGGCCTCGCGATCTGGGCGCATCCCGGTGAGTCAGCATCACACGCCCGTGTACAGCGTCTTGCAGAAGTCGGGTTGGACGGTGTCGAGGTGCTGCACCCGAGTCATCCGCCGTTGTTGTCAAAGAAGTTGTTGTCGACAGTGGAGCAACTTGAACTTGTGCCGAGTGGCGGCTCCGACTGGCACGGTACTCTGGACGGTTATCGCAAACTTGGTGGGCAATCAGTTCCTCGTGAATGGCTAGACATGCAGGACGCGCGTGTATCAGCGCGTAAAGAGCGGCGAACTTGACCAGCGCATCTGCGTCGGAGCCCCGGGTTACCGTCGTCACCGGGGGAGCTCGCAGGCTCGGCGCCGCAATCGTGCGGAGCTTTGCCGAGCGAGGCGATGTTGTGGTTATTCATCACGGAAGCTCGCCAGAAAAGGCGAAGACGCTCGCGGATGAACTGCGATCGGCTGGTGCAACTATTCACGTGTTGCAATCCGATCTGTCGGAGCGCGATGCTCCGAAGCAAATTATCGACGAAGTAATGAAGGTGTTCGCCCGCATCGACACGTTGATCAGCTCCGCTTCGATAATGCGCAGCACGCCATTTGGCGCGGTAACCCCGGAGCAGTGGGATGAGATTCATGCCGTCAATCTGCGCGCCCCATTTTTCCTGATGCAGGCCGCTGCGCGTTGCATGTCGGTTGGTGGTTGCATAGTTCAGCTATCCGATCACCTGGCTTTTGAATCGATCTATCCTACTCTGATACCGCATCAGGTGTCCAAGTCGGCGCTATCGCAGATGGTTCGCTCGATAGCCGAAGCTGTTGCGCCTGACATCAGGGTAAATGCGGTGGCACCGGGGATGGTTCTACCGCCGGATAGCATGTCGTCGGAATCAAGGCAGCGATTTCTGAATGATGTTCCGCTTGGCGTTATTGGCAGTCCGCAGGATGTAATCGATGCAATTCACTATCTGGTGAACGCTCCGTATGTGACAGGAACTGTTTTGCGGGTGGACGGTGGCCGACATCTCCGAAGATAGGCTTCGCGCGCCAGTCGAGCCGCTCACATTCAATCGCATCGTCATCATTGGCGGCGGCTGTTATGGCAGCTGGTATACAGGCCAACTATCCCGGGCTATGTCGCGGGGAGCGCTACTCGCCAACGAGATCGTTGTCGTCGACAGGGATCCGGGGTGCAAGGTGGCTCAACTTCAGCACCGCGGCGAGTACTCTGCGTTGCCTTTGCATATCGAGAGTTCCGAATGGAGCAGCTATCTCGAAAGGTGGCTGAGCAGTGACGTGTCAGCGCTCACAAACGACGCGATGGTTCCATCTCCACTCATGCCTCACCTCTGTCTCGACTGGCTCATGAGCCGAGCACAACAGCGATGGCCCGGTCGACAGATTCGCGTTTCACCACTCCCACGTGATGTCGGTTTGCCATGGGAAAAGGCGTCACCGGATAACCGGCATTACGTGAGTTTCGCCACCTGGATGTGCCCGGTCAACTGTATCGAGCCGGCACGTTGCCCGCATACCAAGGGGCCGCGAGATTGGAGTTTGCCCGTGGCGGTCGATCAGTACGTCAAGCGACTGCAGGCGGATGATTCAGTCGAACGCTCAAGCGGGATTCATGGGCCCGTTATCTTTCATTGTACGCACCGCACATACGGTGTCGGAATGATTGACGCAGCGCCTATCGTGCAAGCAGATCTGGATGTCGCCCGCTGGGGAACTGGAATGGACATCACAGTACTTGTAGGCACCACGTCCCACTGTCATGGCGCGTTGGGCATGCTGGAAATATCCGGCATCCCTGGAGATTCGTAAACAGTCCGATCTTGTCGAGTTGGTGAACAGTTAATGGGCTACTCGACTTCACTTAGCAGGAAGTTCAAACGATATGTCTTCAAACGGCGTCGAAAATATTGTGATTCTTGGCTCTGGCCCAGCTGCCTGGACTGCCGCCATTTATGCCGCACGCGCCAATCTCCATCCACTTCTGTTTGAGGGCGAGGCTTCCGGTACCGAGCTTCCAGGCGGACAGCTAATGCTGACAACCGAGATCGAGAATTTTCCGGGATTTCCCGAAGCAATCTCCGGTCCCGATCTGATGCAGCGAATGAAAGAACAAGCGCTCCATTACGGTACGCGTGTGGAATCTGAACTGGTTACCGGCGTCGATCTTTCCACTCGACCGTTTGTCATCACTCCGCATTACAGCGATGCTGTGCGAGCCCATACAATCATTGTGGCCACTGGCGCCGCGGCCAAATGGCTCGGTCAGGAAAACGAGCTAAAGCTTGCGAAGAATGGAGGAGGGGTATCCGCATGCGCAGTG
>JBBSTN010000180.1:0-7228 GCA_038235845.1 Gemmatimonadales bacterium
ACCCGTCGGTCGTGTATTACGCCGGCAACAAGGTCATGAAGAGCACCAAGCGTGGAGAAGAGATGAGAATCATCTCGCCCGACTTGAGCAAGCAGAATGTCGCGAAGATTGATACGTCGCTTCGGCTCACCGGAGGCATCACACTGGATGCAACAGGCGCCGAAACGTACGGAACCGTCGTCGCACTCGAGGAGAGCCCGGTACGCCCCGGCTTGTTATACGCGGGAACCGATGACGGAAACGTGTGGAAGACCGTCAACGATGGAACCACGTGGGAAAATCTATCCAGTCGTTTCGGGCCGATGCCAAATAGTGGAGAGGTGTACGTAAGCCGCATCGAGGCCTCCGCGTTCGATACAAACACCGTCTACGTCACTTTCGACAACCATCGCTGGGGTGATTTCAAGCCATACGCTTTTGTCAGCAACGACGGTGGAAAGTCATTCCGGAGTATCTCCAATAATCTGCCCGTTGGCGGGCCTGGTGACTTCCTGCATGTGATTCGGGAAGATCCGCACAACCGCGACCTGCTCTTTGTTGGAAGTAGTCTCAGCGTTTACGCCAGCCTGGACCGCGGAGCCACGTGGACTAAGTTTGCCTCGAATCTTCCCAGCGTTCCCGTGTACGATCTTCAGATTCACCCACGCGATCACGAGCTCATTGCTGCGACGCATGGCCGTGGATTCTGGATCGTGGACATTGCTGCACTCGAGCAAATGACGACGAAGATTGTCGCCGAGAGGGCATACCTGTTCGAACCCAGGCCTGCTTTCGGTTGGTCCGAACCACCGACACGTGGTGCTAGCGGCAATGGAAACGCGCAGGGTTTTTTCACGACCCAGAATCCAACGTATGGAGCAAGCATTACCTACCGCGTCGCTTCCGGTGCGGGCTCGCAAGTTGCTCCGGCTGGCGGAGCGGTGCAGCAGGGTGACACGGCCGCGACAAGCAGCGCCGCGACACGCGGGGGAGCCGCTACCGGTGCCCGCGGTGGCGGTGGCGGACGGGGAGCCGGAGCGGACAGCGCTGGCGGTCAGCCACGTGGTCCGCAGGCCCGCATCAGTATCGTCGACGCACTCGGCGACACCCTGCAGACGATCACCGGGCCTGCCACGCCTGGCCTTCACACAGTCACGTGGGCCTACAACATCACTCGTCCCGCTGAGATAGTCGAGCTGTCACCCAGCGAGCGTCGCGACAGCGTCCTCCGAGCGGTTCGCGCCCCAATGGTCCTCGATTCTCTGGCGAAGGCAAAGTTCGATACGACCGCGATTTCACTTGCTCGTCAGCTCCTGGCGACGCCGGCCGGCGGCGCCGCGGCGCTGTTCGGTGGCGGTCGCGGTGGTGGAGGTGGCAACCCTGCCGGCTGTGAACGCCCTCTGACCATGTGGGAGCCTTTCTGTGAACGCGCGGCGGAGGCCTCGCCGACGCCTGCTGGCGCCGCAACCGCCGCAGGAGGCGGTGCCGGTCGCGGAGCGGCGCTGTTGGGCGCGTCGCAGAACGAAAGCGTGCAGCGCATCTTTGCACTTATCGGAATTCCAATCCCGGGTGTGGGTGGAGGTCGAGGCGGGTTCGCCGGCTTCGGACGAGGTGGAAGCGCGATGACGGGCGATTACAGCGTCGTGCTGCAGGTAAACGGCGTCACCATGAAGCAGAAACTTCGGCTCGAGAATGCAGCCATCGAAAATTCGTTTGGCGGGTTCGGCAATGACGAGGAGTCGCGCGACCGCGATCGCTGAATGGTAGTGATCTAACCCAGCGGTAACGTCTGCTGTATGTCTGCGAGCGCACTAACGATTTCGGTGAGTGCGCTCGTTTACGCTTGCGGCATCGGTTCTGCAATGCTGCTGGCTCATGGTCGGAAAGACGTCGAAAGAGAAGCCCGCAGAAAGTAAGGCTGCACTCGTCCGCTATCGAGAGAAACGCGATTTCTCCCAAACCAGCGAGCCCAGCGGAGGTCAACGCCCGAAAGAATCCCCCGCCAGCCAAAAAGGGCTCGCGTTTGTCATTCAGAAACACGCGGCGAGCCGTCTCCATTTTGATCTACGTCTTGAACTGGATGGCGTAATGAAGAGCTGGGCTGTCCCGAAAGGCCCGAGTATGGACCCGGCAGTCAAGCGACTGGCTATGCAGGTGGAAGATCACCCGATGGAGTACAACACTTTCGAGGGGACAATTCCGAAGGGCCAGTACGGCGGTGGAACCGTAATGCTCTGGGACCGCGGTCGCTACACGCCAAACGAGATCCAATCGAAGGAACTGGATAGCGATACTGTTCGCCGCAGTCTTCGCGAGGGAAAACTGGCGTTCACGTTCCATGGAGAGCGACTAAACGGCGCGTTTGTGCTGGTACGGACGCGGCTCGATAAAGGCCGAGCGCAGTGGTTGCTCATAAAGCAGAACGACGACACCATTACTTCACATCGCGACGTTGTCGATGAAGTGGTGACGTCGGTTGCGAGTGGACGGCAAATGGAGGAGATAGCAGAATCCGGCGACGGTGCCTGGCAGTCCGACCGAAATAGCGGCGACAACGATCGCAATGCTGACAGCACCGGTAGCCTGGTAGATCTTCTCCGAATATTCGAAGAAGATGATGCAATCAAGCCGATGATGGTGGAAGAAAGCACACCACCGGCCTCCGGAAGCTGGGCAATCGAACGACGTTACCACGGCTTGAGAACTTTTGTGCTGCTCTCATCCGAACTGGTAAAACTCATCGTTCCGTCCGGCTTCCCACAGGAGAGCAAAACCGGTTTCGCCGCTCAGACTTCTAAGATTGAGCGAGAACTAAAAAAGTTGGCAACGGCAGTGAACGGTGTGTGCGTATTCGACGGGTGGGTCACGCAGAGTGGCAAACTGGTGATCGCGGACGTGCTCATTGCCAACGCGGAGTTGGTGGTCTCCCAACCGTGGCTGGAACGTCGCCGTATTCTGGACGACATGATCTCTGTTTTCCGCACCGCGGACGACGCTCGGCAGCTGGGGCAGGCTTGGGCGCCCGAGAGCCCAATCTTGCTGTCGAAAGAGCGGACAGCAAACGATTCGAAGGAGCAAGGGCAAAATGTGCCGAACGTGCCAACGCAAAAGAGATCGGGCGCGCAGACCCGAGAATCACAGCCGTCAAAACTGTTGTTTGTTGCAAACAGCCTTATCGTGGATGCCACCGAGTTCGACGACTTGTCGGACACAACAGGAGAGAGCGAGCTGGTTGCCAAGCGAATCGACGCCACCTACGAGGGTGGCGTTTCGAGCTCGTGGCGCATCGTAAGTGTGAAGTAACGAAGATGCATCAGCTGATGAAGATCAGCTGACGATCAGATGCTATCGCGCGGCTTTGGTCTGGGCTTGTGAGTTTCGCTGTCGTCCACTGGTGGATCTTCGAGCTTTTTGGACGTACTGGCACTATTGGGCGTCGCATTGCCCTGGGCATCAAGTCGGGTATCCGGATTGGCCTTGATCCTGTCCGCTTTTACCTCGCGAAGGGGATTTTCCTCTTCTGGATAGCCGCGTTCCTCGCGATGACTTTCGTTGCCGTCGTTTCTTGGCATGAGTTCTCCCTGCTTAAGTGAATATTGATTTTCCTGCGGACGTACCGCTGTGTCCACTAACAGTTCTTGGAGGTGCAGCGATCGTGCCAACCGGCTCGGTCTGGATCGTGCAACACTCGACTTGATGCCTTCTCCACCTGTTTTGTCATTCTTCGGGCGCTTCAAAGCCCGGCCCGCCGTGCAAACAATCACGCCCGAGCGCACCTTTGATGATGTTATTCTTCCGCCAGCGACACGAAAAACGCTCGATCAGGCGCTCGCGCAGGTTCATAATCATGCGCTGATTTTTGGTACGTGGGGCCTGGGAGAGCGACATGCCACCGGGCTGGGTCTCGTTTTCAACTTTGCCGGGCCGCCGGGAACAGGCAAAACAATTTGTGCTGAAGCGATCGCCAACGCGCTCGGCAGAAAACTTCTCTCGGTCAACTACGCAGAAGTAGAATCGATGTGGGTTGGCGAGACACCTAAAAATGTCGCGGCGCTGTTCCGCTCGGCTGCAGAGCAGGAAGCGGTGCTCTTTTTTGATGAAGCCGACGCGATTGCGGCAAGACGTTCAGTAAGCCTCAACACGCCCCATCAGCGCGAGTCCAATACGACTGTCAACGTATTGCTTCGAGAACTTGAGGGCTTCAATGGCGTTGTCATCTTTGCGACTAATCTGGCGGCCAATTTCGACCCTGCATTTGAACGGCGTATTCGCACCCACGTTTTGTTCGAGATGCCCCGCGAGGAAGAGCGCGAACGCATTTGGGCGGTGCAGATTCATCCGTCGCGAACGCCTATCGCCGAGGATGTCGACTTCGCCGCACTGGCGCGGGACTACAGGGCGAGCGGCGGCGACATCAAGAATGCGGTGCTGAAGGCTGCTGGTGTGGCAGCCACCGAACCGGTTCCGGACCAGGACAAACAGATTCATCAGCAGCACTTTGCTGACGCGATGAAAGAAGTGCTTGCTGCAAAGGAGATCATGCAGCAGTCGCTGTTTTCGGGCGCGGAGGCTGAAAAGTCAGATCCCATGGTTCTGGCGTTACAGGAAGCAGAAGCCCGATGGCAAAAATCAACTTCGATATCAATCGGCATCGCGGCGATAGCGGTGATAGCATCAGTCATTGCGCTTACAACAGCATTGGTACGGTAAAACCACATGTTTTCTTTTACCCAAGTCGTCGAGTTTTCGGGAATGGTGATCGATGGCGCCGGTGTCTTTGCAATCATACTCGGGCTGGTGGTTGCCACTGTTCGCTTCGTGATTAGCCGACACAGGGTTAAGGACCCCTACCGCACATTCCGGAGGGATCTTGGACGCGGAATCCTGCTCGGCCTCGAATTTCTGGTTGCTGCGGACATCATCAGGACCGTAGCAGTGACACCAACGTTAAATGGCGTTCTCGTGCTTGCGCTGATAGTGCTTATTCGAACATTCCTCAGCATGGCACTCGAAGTTGAACTCGAAGGTCGATTGCCGTGGAAAACTGCAACTCCCGCCGAGGGAGGAGGTGCTGTGCATGATTTCTGAAGACAAGGCGACATCGCCGGCTCAGGTCCCACCAGGCAACGAGGCAACAATTCCCGAGCCTCAAGAACGTTGGCTGACACTTCGCGATCTCGAGACATGGTTGGAGCGCCCAATGATCGTGCTGAGCATGATCTGGCTTGCTCTGTTCATCATAGAGTTTACTCGCGGCCTGTCAGCCCTTGGACAAATCCTCACCTGGGCCATCTGGGCCGTTTTCGTTGTCGATTTTGTCTTGAGATTTTCACTTGCACCCGACAAGTGGAACTATCTGAAACACAATGTTCTGACCGCGGCGTCGCTGCTTCTTCCGGCCGTGCGCGTGCTTCTGGTGGCCAGACTATTTCGCGCTTTTCAGGCCGCGCGCGCACTTCGTGGCCTCAGGTTGGTAAAGGTTATCGGCTCGTTGAATCGTGGCATGGGTGCGCTCGGTCGCAGCTTTTCCCGTCGCGGATTCGGCTACGTGTTTGCTCTGACAGTTGTCGTGACCTTCGCGGGCGCAGCCGGCATTTATGCTTTCGACGGCGACTCTCCCAACACCGGTGTGGGGACGTACCCATCAGCGTTGTGGTGGACGGCAATGCTGATCACAAGCATTGGCTCGGATTACTTTCCCACGAGTGCCGAGGGTAGGGCGCTTTGTCTCGTCCTGGCAATCTTTGGCTTTGCCGTGTTTGGATATGTAACGGCCGCTCTAGCCACATACTTTGTTGGCAGAGATGCAGAGTCCAGCGACGCCGAAGTTGCGGGTCAGGATTCAATCAACGCGCTTGTGGCGGAGGTTCGGCTGCTTCGCGAGGAAGTGAGGACTCTTCGTGCAACGCCGCAGTGACTGCGGCAAAGAAGTCATCCTCTTTCACTACATCTCCACCCAACGGTTTTGTCTGGGCACTCCACTGAACTATCACCACCTGTTCGGTCGGGTTGAGGTAAATTGCCTGGCCAAAAATTCCCACAGCGCTGAACGCTCTTTTGTTAATCTTGGGGCCCGTTTTGCCAAGCGGCCACCACATGTAACCGTATTCTACCGTTGCACCCGTTGATAGCATCTGTGGGCGCCCGGCATCGTCAGTCCACCCCGCAGGAAGCAGACTGTCTCCGGCAATTACGCCATGTTCGAGAAAGAACAGCCCGAATCTTCCGTAGTCACGCAAGGTGGCACTGAATCCGCTTCCGCCTATCTCGTTTCCGTCAGGCGAATCAAGCCACCATGTTGCATCCGATTCCATAGCGTATCGCTTCCAGATCTTCTCGCTGAGATATTGTGAAAGAGATTTGCCGGTGGCGCCTCGAACTACTTCTCCGGCGATTTGCGTCTCGCCGGTGCTGTAGTTGTTTACGGATCCCGGCGGAGCGGCGCGCTCGAGTGAGCTCATCAGCTTCACTGCGCTACCTGGTTGTTGAGCGATTTGTGCTTCCAATAACCTTCGCCTGTCGGATGCAGGATTGGTGTACGTCTCATTCCAGCGCACGCCCGACGTCATGGTCAAAATCTGTCGTACGGTGACGCCGTCGTATGCGCCACCTCTAAGTGCCGGCACATAACGGATTACCGAGTCGTCCAGGCTGCGAATTAATCCGTCCTTAATGGCTATACCCACAAGCGTCGAGGTAATGGACTTTGCGATCGACATCGACATCCATTTTGTCTTCGGCGTGTTGCCGAGCAGGTATTTTTCGAATGCGATGCTGTCGTTTTTTATGACCAGTAGCCCACTCACGCGATTGAGCCGCAAGTAATCGTCAAGCTTGTAACTTTGTTCTCCCGACGTGAACGAGATGTTTCCAAGCGTGCGGTTGAATACAGGAAGCGGGTGAGCGGGTGAGCCGTGTTGGACAGTACGTGTAGGGAACAGTCGGTCGATGTGTCGGAAGGTGCTTGCCGCGAGCTCGGGTGACAAAGATCCGTCGTACATCGCGCGCACAGAACCAATTGGTTCCGGTTCGGGATTGCTGACGCAGGCTGCTGCCACGAGCAAAATCGCCGCGCCGGTCGCAACGGCGAGACGCAGGGTTGCACGCGCCGTACGAACGTAGAGCTGGAGCGAACGATTCACCATGTCCGCCGCGCGTTTCATTGTGATTTTCTCCTGGCGCAGCTTCGGGTGCGGTGGCGGGTGCGGTGGTTCACTTGCGTCGCGGGTTGGTGCGCAGTTCCGATACT
>JBBSTN010000181.1:0-7143 GCA_038235845.1 Gemmatimonadales bacterium
GGTCACTCTATCGCCCGCACCGCTCAGAGCGCAACCGAGTACGTCGAGCCCTGGGCCGATGTTGCCGATTCCTCCCGGTGCATAAGCGGTTACTCCAGCGCTGTCAGAATGCCTTATCGTTTCCGTTGTCATTGCCGTTAGTTTTCCTCCTTCTCCGGTTGTGCCCGCCTCAGGCCTGGGTCTGTTGCGGTCACCGATCGCTTACAGCTACCTGAAGTTCCTATGAAGTCTATCTCATGATCGTGCCTTCGAAAGAATCTCCTGAAGTTTTTGAAACCGATATTTCATCCAGCGCGCACTCTGGCTCGAACGTAGTGGCGGACGCCGATCCCCTGCCGGAAAAAATCGCCGGTCTTCGTCCGCTCGCATACAACCTTTCATGGAGCTGGAATCGCGATGCTCGCGCGCTTTTCCGCGAGATCGACGAGGTCCTCTGGCACCGCGTGCGACACAATGCGGTCGCAATGCTACAGAACGTCGCGCCCTCGCGCCTCGAGGAGCTTTCCAATAGTCCAGCGTTCATCGGCCGATACAATCGTGTGATGCAGTGGCTCGCTTCTGAACAGTCGGACGCGCATACGTGGTACTCACGAACTTATCCCGCGCTGAAAGGCAAGCCTATCGCGTATTTTTGCGCGGAATTCGGTGTTCATAACTCGGTGCCGATTTACTCCGGCGGCTTGGGAGTGCTCGCTGGCGATCACCTCAAAACCGCATCGGATCTGGGCGTGCCGATAGTCGCCGTCGGCATCCTGTATCGAAACGGATACTTCGATCAGCGAGTACGGGAAGATGGCTGGCAGGAAGATAGCGATGCAACGCTGCGGCTCGGTTCGGTGCCGATTACGCCGGTTCCAGGGCTGAGCGGAGCGCGACACCTCGTAACTGTGAATACGTTTGGCCGTGACATACACGTTCGTGTTTGGAAGATGCAGGTGGGACGCGTTTCTGTTTATCTGCTCGACTCGGACATTGAGGAAAATCATCCGGATGACCGTCCGCTTCTGTCAAAGCTTTATTCTGGCGGGCCGGGCATGCGTTTGCGACAGGAATGGCTCCTGGGTGTGGGCGG
Source organism: Gemmatimonadales bacterium (assembly GCA_038235845.1). Lineage (GTDB taxonomy): Bacteria > Gemmatimonadota > Gemmatimonadetes > Gemmatimonadales > Gemmatimonadaceae > Gemmatimonas. The sequence goes on from JBBSTN010000181.1 coordinate 1,073, forward strand.
CGTGCGTGCGCTTCGCGCGCTCGGCATAGAGCCGGCCGCCTGGCACGCCAACGAAGGGCACGCTGCGTTCATGATGACCGAGCGAGTGCGCGAGCATTGTGTGAAGGGCCGAAAGTTTGAGGAAGCTGTTCAGGCTGTTCGTAACTCGAGCGTGTTTACCACACACACACCCGTACCGGCCGGCCACGATCAGTTTTCCATTGACCAGGTCAAGGACTGCGCGGACGGAGTCTGGGAAGAAATGGGTGTAGACGCCGAGCGATTTCTTTCGCTCGGATTTCACCCGCACTCCGGCGTAGGAATGTTTCATATGACTGCAGCCTCGATGCGACTCTCGAGACGGGTCAACGCAGTGTCCCGGCGCCATGGAATAGTCACGCGGGAGCTTTCCAAAGCTCTCTGGTCGAACAGAGTTGCCGAGGCAGTACCAGTAGGACATGTAACCAACGGCGTCCACCTGGCAACATGGATGGCTACCCCCATGATGCAGCTTCTCGACCGGTATCTCGGCGGCAGTTGGGGGCATGCCGACGATCCCGCGCTCTGGGAAAGTGTTCTCAACGTCGACGACGACGCGCTTTGGGGAGCGCACATGCGTCTAAAGCATGTATTGATGCGACTCGTTCGTGACCAAGCGCGTCAACAGTTCGCGCAGCGCACGCTTGCCACATCTCAACTTGTTGGCGCGGGAACGCTTCTCGACCCGCATGCATTGACGATCGGTTTTGCTCGAAGGTTCGCAACCTACAAGCGCGCTGACCTGATTTTTCGAGACAAGGAACGCCTGCGCGCACTGCTGACCAATTCGTCCCGGCCGGTGCAGATCGTCTTCGCCGGAAAGGCTCACCCTGCCGATACGCCGGGCAAGCAGATTCTGCAGAACGTGTATCAGTTCACTCGCGATCCGCGATTCGAAGGACGAGTTGCATTCATCGAAGATTACGGCATGCATCTCGCACACCTGCTGGTTCAGGGCGTCGATGTCTGGATGAACCTTCCTCGTGTGCCGATGGAAGCTTCGGGTACGAGCGGAATGAAGGCCGCGCTAAACGGTGTGCCGCAACTTTCGACAATCGATGGCTGGTGGGAGGAGGGGTTCGAAGGTAACAATGGATGGGCCATAGCACCGGAGGAAGACGATGATCAGGGGATACGTACATCCGAGCGTCTTTACTCGATCCTGGAGGACGACCTCGTTCCACGATTTTACGAACGGGATCACCAGGATCTTCCCCGCAAATGGATCATGACAATGAAGCATGCAATTCGAGCGGCGGGGCAACAGTTCACAGCGCGGCGAATGGTGCAGCAATATGCGCGGGCGTACTACGCCCCCTCCATTCTCGGTGATATGCTTCCAGATGATCCGCCAACCGCAGACGCTCAGTCCTCTGCAGAACGACCCACATCGCCGGTAGCGTTATGAGCAGACAGCGTGAATCGACAAAGTCCTCCCCCAAAGAGGGTGCAGCGACTACCAATTCGAACTCCGCTACCGCGAAGATCTCGGGTGAGAGCTCGTCGGTTCGCGCCGTTCCACCCATACGCTCGGCGGCGGCGAGTGCATCAATGGTTCCACTGCCCGAGAACGACCTGCTGACGATCGTGCACCTCACGGCGGAGTACAGCCCATTTGCGAGAACGGGCGGATTAGCCGAGGCCACACGCGGCATCGCCAACTATCAGGTCCGCGCCGGTGCAACAGTAGTCGTCTTCATGCCGCTGTATAGATCGGTCCGTGACCACGCGCCAGATCTCGCTCCTGTAGGCCGTCCCATTCATATCGACCTCGGCTTTCGCGGTGCCGAGGTTCGATTCTTCAGAGAGGTGTCGCCGGCACCTGGTCCGAAGGTAGTGTTCGTTGATATTCCCGAGTACTTCAGTCGTCCGGGCCTGTACGGCGAGGGTGGGCGCGATTATGCCGACAACGCGCGCCGGTATGCGATGTTCTCGCGTGCAGTGCTCGACGCAATTCCCAGATTGATTGCCGGCCCGGTGCTGATACATGCGCACGACTGGCATACGTCGCTTGCGCTCATGTACATGCGCACTTATGGCGGGCTGCGAGAGCGATACAAGAACACACCCACCGTCCTTTCGGTGCACAACGCGGGCTACCAGGGGCACTTCCCCAAGGCGCAGCTAAACGATTGTGGTATTCCTCCCGAGGTTTACAACTTTCGCCATCTCGAGTGGTACGATCGCATCAATTTCCTCAAGGGTGGTTTGACTTTCGCCGACATGGTGGTGACCGTGAGCCCCACGCATGCCCGTGAGCTACGCACTCCCGGCGGCGGCTTTGGATTGCACGATGTTTTTCTCTGGCTTGGCGAGCGATTTACCGGCATAACCAACGGAATAGATCAAGCGATCTGGAACCCGCGCACGGACGACCAGATAACAGCGAATTACTCGCGCGACGACCTCTCCAACAAGACCCGATGCAAGTCATCGCTGCAGCGATCGTTCGGACTTCCGCAACGTCGACGAATTCCCATGTTTGGTCTGACGAGTCGCATGGTAACTCAGAAAGGAATCGATCTCATTCTCAATTCCAATCTTGTATGGAATCTCGACGCACAATTCGTTTTCCTCGGTCAGGGCGAGAAGAAATACGAGGAGGCTCTCACAAATCTCGCGTCGCGTCGTCCCCAACACGTTGGAGTGCAACTGGACTTCACCGACCGTATGGAACACAGACTGATGGCCGGTGCCGATATCTTCCTCATGCCTTCGCAGTACGAACCCTGTGGACTGACGCAGATGCGAGCACAACGCTACGGTGCGCTGGTGGTGGGACGACGGGTGGGCGGCATCGCCGATACAGTTGAAGACGAAACCACCGGTTTCCTGTTCGACGAGTTTCGCGCACCCGCTCTTGATTGGGCAATGTCGCGGGCGCTTGCTCGTTTCAGTGACCGCAAGAACTGGGACGCGAAAATGAAGGAAGCAATGAGTCGTGACTTTGGCTGGGAAAGAAGCGCCGATGGTTATGCCAATGTTTATCGACAGGCGCTTGCAATCGCCCGGAGACGCTGATCAGCACTAAGAACTCGGCGCCGGGAACGCCCCAAACTTTATGGCGCCAATGAGCAGCAATTTGCACGGAGTCGTGGTTCACGCACATTGCTATCAGCCCCCCCGTGAAGATCCGTGGCTCGAAGTGGTCGAAACCGAACTGTCTGCGGCGCCCGATCACGACTGGAACACTCGAATCAATCGCGAGTGCTACTCTCGGCTGGGGTCTGTAGCTGTGCGCGGGGAGAAGCTCGGCATTGAAAGCGTCATCAATCTTTATGCGTGGTGTTCATTCGACGTAGGAGCCACGCTTTGCGAATGGCTTGAAGCGCATGCGCCGGACACGCTCGCTGCGATGATCGCGGGCGACCGGGCCAGTGTAGAGAGGTGGGGGCACGGAAACGCAATTGCTGCGCCTTATCATCACGTCATACTTCCGCTCGCGTCACCACGTGACCGGAAGACTGAGATAAAATGGGGTATCGCAGACTTTCGAAAGCGCTTTGGCCGCGAGCCTGAAGGAATCTGGCTTCCCGAGTGCGCAGTCGACGAAGACACTCTGGAAGACATCGCAGCCGCTGGCATACGCTTTACAATCCTGGCGCCCTATCAGATCGAAAGTAGTGTCGAAACCAACGGGCTACCAGTCAAATGGCGAGGGTCCCGAGGACGCGCTGTTACGATCCTTCCCTATGACGGTGCGCTGGCCGGTGAAGTTGCATTCGGAAGTCTGCTCAAAAGCTATCAGTCTCTTGCGCACCGCCTCGCGAGCAATCGTGATCCGGCGCCAGACAATGCCGAACCGCAACAGAATGATGGCAGTGTCCGCAGCTGCACGACGCTAGCCACCGATGGGGAAACATTTGGACATCACCACCGGAATGGTGAATCAACGCTTGCACGTGCACTTCGAGCCGTCGCATCGGGACGCATCAATCGCTTTGCGACGATTCTCAATTCTGCGGCCATTGCATGTTCAAGCTCAGTCGTCGAATCGGCGAACGTGAGATTGGTGTCTCCGTCGGCGTGGAGCTGCGCGCACGGCGTGGAGCGGTGGAGAAGCAACTGTGGTTGTCGGATGGATGGTGGGAAGCCCCCCTCGCAACAATGGCGAGCTCCCTTGCGGGAGTCGCTCGAAGCATTGTCTGCGGCCTGTCATCAGATTTACGAGATAGAAGCGCTCCGGGTCTTTCGCGATGATCCGTGGTTGGTTCGCGACTTGTATGGTGAAGTGGTTGGCGAATCTGGAGCGACACTCCAGGCCTTCGTTGACGCCGCGCTAGTCGGGGGCACTACGGACGTCAGCGAGATTCGACTGCGCGCACACTCACTGCTCGAACTCGAACGCGCGCTTTTACGCATGTTCACTTCCTGTGCCTGGTTTTTCGACGATGTGGCGGGAATCGAAACTCGCCAGGTGCTTCGTTATGCCGCCCGCACAATCGAGCTTGCTAATCTCGTCTCGCACTCCGCATCGCGACTCACGTCAGAGTTTGTTCAGCAACTTGGCGACGCACGTGGTAGCAACGGCGGGGGTTCGACACCCGAGGAAAGTGCGGGAGATGTATTTGTCCGTGACGCGGTACCGCGGATCGACCCGGCATGGTGCGCTGCTGCGGCCGCAGTGGCCTGTGAGGAAATGGGTGTGCCACAGATGCGCATTGCTCTCTACGCAACTGTTTGCACGCGACCGGAAGCGAGACAGGACAAGAGCCACCAGTGGATCGTTTCCGCGACCCATCAACGCACTTTTAGAACAATCGTCCTTGGAGCGACCATCGCCGGTTCTGGCCCCTCAACCGTGGTGACAGTCACGCCGATCGAGACGAGCGCAATCGCGAGTGTTGACATCGCCATCGAACGATTCCCGGAAGGCGTGGCGAGACTCATTCTTTCGCGATTCGAGCTTTCCGATCAGGCAATGTATAGCGCCAATGTCACGGGCTGATTCGCACATGACAGGCACACCGCTCGACCTCTATTGCGCTTTTCATCTGCATCAGCCCGTCGGAAACTTCGGAGAAGTGTTCGAGTCACACATTCGCGATGTATATAGACCGCTCATTGCAAGTTTAGCTGCGCGCCCACAATGGCCAGTCATCGTTCACGTCTCGGGGTCGTTGCTCGAATGGTGCGAGCAACACGATCATGCCCTCATTGATGACCTCGCGCGTCTGAGCTCTGAAGGAAGAACGGAGTTTCTGCTGGCGGGTTTCTACGAGCCGGTTCTCGCGGCCCTCCCGCGCGATGACCGGTTGCAGCAGGTCGCGTGGATGAGAGAGTACATCCTCCAGCGCTTTGGTGCCCGGGATACCGGCCTGTGGCTGACTGAACGCGTGTGGGAGCCGGACCTTGCACGCGACCTTTCGGATGCGGGCGTCTCCTACGCGATTGTTGACGATCGGCACCTGCTGGTGAGCGGGCATCAACGCGGTGATACACAACGGTGCTTTCGCACCGAACATGACGGTCGCACGATCGCCATCCTTCCCATCGATGAGCGCCTGCGTTACCTGATCCCCTTCAAGCCCGTGAATGAGATTGTCGAACATCTCATGTCGGAGCGTCAAGCGGGAAAGCGACTGGCCATCTTTGCTGACGACGGAGAAAAATTTGGAGGCTGGCCGGGCACGCTCGAATGGGTTTACGGAAGTGGCTGGATGAACGGGTTTCTGGACAGCATGAGTGCCTTGCACGACGATGGATTGATCAGGCTTGTGCGTGGGCCGGAAGTACTTCGCGAGGCGCCCAGCGGAGGCCTCACCTATCTCGCGACGGCTTCATATCACGAGATGGAAGAATGGTCGCTTCCGCCAGAACTCGGCGCACGTCACCTTGCTCTTGTGAACGAACTCGGCGAACAGCGAATGACGAGCGAGGACAACGCATTCATTCGCGGCGCGCACTGGAAACACTTTCTGGTCAAGTATCCCGAGTCGAACCGGGCGCATAAACAGATGTTGGCGCTCTCGGCGCTTTGCCGGGAAAAAGGCAATCCTACCGCCGCTCGGCGTGCTATTGGTCGGGCTCAGTGCAACGACGCACTTTGGCAC
>JBBSTN010000182.1:0-7139 GCA_038235845.1 Gemmatimonadales bacterium
ACGATGCGAAAGAAGTTATGAAACGCTATTCGGAGTTCTATCTCACCGAAACCATCAAGCAGTACATGGCGGGTGATCGACGTCAGCGGCAGTGGATCGTGATGGCGGCAAAAGAGCAGAAGATCACGCCGACGCTCGAGGGAGGACTCGACTTCAAGAAGAACATGACCGAGGCGATGGACGGTTATGCGGGCATCGAACACACGCTTCCCATCGCACCGATGTACAAGGATGCAATTCAGCTTTTTTCACAGAACGGAACGACGTGGACGCCGACGTTGCTCGTGCAATACGGCGGGCCGTGGGCGGAGAACTATTGGTACGAGCATTACGACATTTTTGCCGACAAAAAGCTGACGCATTTCACTCCGTTCTCGGAGCTCGAGCGTCGTGGTTTGCGACGGGGGCAGTGGTTTCGCGACAGTGAGTACTCGTTCAAGCTGTTCGCCGAGCAGGCAAAGAAGGTTGTGGAGGCCGGCGGGAAGGTTGGGCTGGGCGGGCACGGTCAGCTTCAGGGGCTTGGTGTGCATTGGGAGATGTGCACCATTGCCAGCGGCGGTATGAAGTCAATGGATGTGCGGCGGGTAGGTACCATCTTTGGTGCGCAGGCGATTGGGCTGCAGCGCGACCTCGGATCGCTGGAAGCAGGCAAGCTTGCGGATATTCTTGTGCTCGACGGCAATCCGTTAGACGACATCAGGAACACGAACACGATTCGTTACGTAATGAAGAACGGGCGCGTTTACGACGCGGGTACGCTGGCTGAGGTGTGGCCCAGGCAGCGGGAGCTACCGAAGCAATGGTGGATGACCAATGATGCAATGCCACTGTCAAGTGCGGATGGCAAGCGGTTGCCTACGGCTACTGGCCTACGGCTGGCTCGCCGGACGGCCTCCCTCCCTTCAGTCCGTTCCGGCGCGCAGCATCCACTTTGGCTTGCGAAGTGCGGCGCCCGGAAACTGCTCCCGCGGCGCGAAGCAAAATTTCGCTACCGAGAACTAATTCTCCCAAACCCGATGGACATTGCCGGGCGGAGCGGGCGAGAAGTTACAGGCGCCCGGCGTAATGCACGACTATGCGGTCGCGCACGACCATGAGCGTCGACACCATCGAGAAACCCGCATTTGGCGCACGGGTTGGATGTGAATCAGCTCGCCCCGATGCGTCAACGCGAGCGGCCCGAGCACTAGCCATTATCCATCCGTCGTCCGCATCTCGCACTGCTACAAACTCCGGTGACTCCGGCCGCGCGACACTTTCGTCGGAGCGAAGCAGCTCTTCGAGTTCTTCCGCCCGAGGTGAGCGCAGATGAAAACCTCATCTGTCAGATATCCAGCCGATTCGGCGAAGTGAGCAATCCGACGGCGTACTTCTTCAAATGGGAGTAACGCGAGCTGACGACGAAGAGCGTCGCGTACGACTTCTCTACGACTGCGCCCCAGCCATTTGCTCATCCTGGCAAGTTGACGCGCGACTGTGTCGTCGAGCCGCACGGTCACAGAATCGGTCATGTAACACAAAGTAAGACAAAAACCGTTTCATCAAGTCGTCGAATTTTCCCGTTCCTGATCCTACGCTGCTAAAAAGGTCGCGTCGGTTGAAGCAAGAGCTCGAAGAGCTTGTCGCCGTCGCACTGAAGCAGAAACACGCGATCATATCTCGTGTCGAACGACTCTCTCAGCAGCCACTCTGGAACGTACGACCACGTCGAGGCCCCGTGCGTGCCCAGAAGAAGAACTAACCAGACACCATCATAAGAATTCTTGTATGCATTGATCTTCTGGTCTTCTTCGTGGATTCGCTCTTGCAGGGTTTGGGAAGGTCTTTGCGCTTTCTTTTTTCTATCGCCTGTTTTGCTTTTAGTTGCGGTGGCTATGTCTTCGAAACGGTTGATCTGCGGTGGAAACACCTCGCGCATTCTGCCATCGCCCCAATTCGCAATATCCCAAGAGCTGGCCCAGGCAACCGTGATGCCCCAAATCGGCAGATCGGCGTAATTGGGACTGCTTCCGTACCCAAGATCCCGACTCGCAATGCCGGCGGGTGGATTCTCTCGAATCAGATCTGCAAGGCGCTCGGTGATGTTGATTAGGTTCTTCGCGTTTATGCGAGCGTTCGAATTACAATGAACTCTTGCCTGAACCGGAGACCCGCCCTGCTTTTCGTACAGCGCATGTGCTGCTTCGAGAACCTTGCCCTGAAGCTCTTCATCCTCTCGCGTAAGTTCACTAGGGACTGGCAACAGGGTAGCTCGATACCCAAATTACCGACGACGATGTCTGGTTCTGGAGGTGCTGGCTGGCGTCTCGGGACCGCGGGAAAACATCCGCAGAGCGCGGCAAATTGCTCGAAATTTTCGAGCTCCTCTTCCTTCTTTTCTGCGTCTTCGCCTGACTCTGCGTGGTGCATTACCATCGAACAATTAGAACGCAGTGAGCCGAACTGGGGCACTGAATTAAGTCAACGTCGTGACTCAGCTCCCCAGCATGCCACGACCGCGACATGGGGAATGCTTTGGCAGTCAAACGGGCAGGTGGTCTGGCATTGCCGACGGCACAACAGAAGTAGGGGAGGACTACTTCGAGTCTTTGCCCAGGCGTGGGTAGTCGCTCATGTTGACACGCACACCCGCATTCTTATCGATTTTGGTGACAGTAAACAGAGTTTTGTCGCCGTTGTTCTTGTCGATAGTGAGCGTTTCGAGGAGCATGCCGCCAGGATGCGAACCCGGCACGGCACCCCGCACCTGTTTCATCGAAGAACTCGCTCCCATCATATTGCTGAATGCAATGGAAGGATCCTGTGATACCCACACATCGACTACTGACTGCTCTGTTTCCTGTCGATAACCATCGGCGGTGTATCCGGCAATCTTCTTTGAACCGATCTTCGAGTATGCCGCGGATGGCGGCGGCGAGCCGGACGGACGCGAGGCTGGAGCACTCGCTGAGGGAGAGGGCGAGCTGGGCGCATTATTGTTCGCGTATTTTGCGGCATCCTTCCAACTGTACGCCATCGAAAACTTGCCGTCGCCCGATTCCATCAGCATTACCATCGATTCGTTCTTTGCATCGAGGATGATAAACGCTTCCCCTTCGTCTTTCCTCTTGGGATCTGCCGACGTAATGCGCGTGCCGGCGTACGGCTGATTACTGTTGAAGTGCATCAGCATCAGAATTTCGTTGCCATCACTCTTGCCTTTCGGCATGTTTTCCAGCTTGTACGTCAGCACAGCGTCGAAATCGTAGTGATCTTCAGTTGCCGCGTTGGGCAGCATAGCGAATATCCGCGACGATCCCTTCGAGCTTTTCCCGCCACTTGATTCGGAATCGCTTCCGTCGCCGAAGATGGAATCGAATGAACGATTGACCAGTTTCTCTGCAGCCTCGTCGATCTTCTGACCAGCCTTCTGTTCGGCCTTTCGCTGCACTGCTTCCTTGGCGCGTTTGCCGAGGCCTCCGAGCTGAGCCGATGCCGGTGAAACATCCACTAGAGCTAAGCTGATGCCGACAGATAGAAGAATAATTTTACGCATACAGCCCCTCGTTAAAATTTATGGTTGTCTCAACATGCGATTATTCAGGTAGAGATGCAAACCTGGGTGCTGTAAGCGCACCCGTGCGAAATCAGTTATGGTGGTTTACCCGGTGACTACCATCACAATGTCGCTTCTTTCGAAAACGCTGCTGTCTTGACCATATTGGTCAATCTTGGTAGAATTGCTTATGACCGACAAGAGCAAACGGGATGAAGACCCAGGAAAAACAGGCGTTGTTCGAGAGCCCGTTAGCCTTTACGAGGCGAAAACTCACCTTTCCACGCTGGTTGACTTGGCAAACGCTGGCCAGGAGATCGTGATAACGAAGTCCGGCCGTCCCAAGGCACGACTTGTCCCACTGGCAGACACTCGCACACTGCGCGTGCCGGGGCGCGGCAAGGGCAAGTGGACAGTGAGTGCCGACTTTGACAGCCCACTGCCAGATGACATTCTCGACGCGTTCGAGGGGTCGCTTTGAGGCTGCTTCTCGACACGCATGTTGTAATCTGGTGGGACGCGGGGCAGCGCTTGTCGAAAGCGGCCATCGCGGCAATCAGAGATGCCGACGAGGTTTTCGTTAGCTCGGCCTCGGAATGGGAAGTTTCGATAAAGCGAGCGATCGGAAAACTGTCGGGTACTCGAACCATCGCAATTGCTGCTGAGGAGTCGGGGTTTGTCGAGCTTCCGGTTACATTCGCGCACGCAGGGCAAGTCGCACAGCTGCCGCCACTCCACCGAGATCCATTCGATCGTCTTCTCGTTGCTCAGGCCATCAAAGAACGATGCGTACTCGTAACGCGTGACACCATTCTAGCGTCCTATGGAGTCGAAGCGATCGCCGCTTGAACGTTGCTTTCCATAGCGAAAGTCAAACGTCGGTCAGGTCAAACCGAATCGCTCACCAGCTTTCCATGCCTTCCAATCATTTGCCTTATTCGGAATGCCGCCAGCAGCTTTGAGCATTCGAACCAGATGCATGCAATTCCAGGAAATCAGCCATGTCATTCCTTGAAGACAGGTTGGTAAAATGCATTATCGCTGAGGGGGTTGATTTTTCCTCGGCATGAATGAGTCATGAGTGGTCATCGACGTCGGTGCCTCCCTCGGCGCTGGACCCCACATTCTGCCGGAGCTCCGATCGTGCGATCCATTTCGTTTGCCGCAGGCATGCTGCTCTCATCGCTTCCAGCGGCACTTGTCGCGCAGTCCAACGTCACCGGTAAGGTAGTCGATGCCTATAACCGCGCTCCTCTGTCGGGGGTGCAGATCACCTCGAGCGCAGGCGGGGCCACAACGTCCACGGCGGACGGCACCTTCTCCCTTCCTTGCACCACCGGAATGGAGGTCGAGTTCCGCGTGCTCGGCTACGATACGTTCAGGACGACCGTTAGTGATTGCAGCCGACAGCTCCTCAACGGCCTCACTTCTGGCACACAGAACCTGAACGCAGTGAACGTTGTAGCCAGCCGGGAAGCGCCCAGTGTCTCTCAGCCGCTATCTGTCTCCACACTTTCACGGCAGGAGCTTAATCGTGGCACCGGCCTTTTCCTGGACGATGCCCTGAACGCTGTTCCCGGCGTGCGCATGGAACGGCGCACTATGTCAGGCGGCCAGCGCATCACCATTCGCGGCTACGGCAATCGTACCAACTTTGACGGCTCGGGCTACAAGGCACTGCTCAATGGTGTGCCCATCACCGATGCGGAAGGTGTTACCATGCTCGACGACATCGATTTTGCCACGCTGGGAAAAGTAGATGTAATCCGGGGCCCGGCATCGAGCCTCTACGGCGCGGGAATTGGCGGCGTTATCAACCTGCAGACTCTTCGACCTGACCGAGCCGGCAATGCAGTCGAGCAAGACGTACAGGTAGGCGCCGACGGCCTGCTTCGCTCCGACACCCGCTACACGTCCGTGGGCAACGGAGCGACGTTGCTCGCCAACTATGGTCATCAGGACTACGACAGCTATCGAGTGCACAGCGCCTCCACCAAGGATCACGTGATGCTGTTGGGCGACTTTCGACCATCTGAACGACGCTCGTTGTCGGGTTTCCTGACCTATGCTCACTCCTATGATGAACGCGCCGGTCAGCTTGACAGCGCACAATTCTTTAACAAGGAGAACGTTGGTGAGCCGCCGTATCTCAACAACGACGGACATTTGGAAATGGAGACCCTTCGCGTCGGTGTGACGCACAGCTACCGGCACTCGAATCGCTTTGAATCGGTGGTCACCGGATATCTGACTGGCGTGGCTCGCGAAGACGTCTTTGCCGTAGGCCTCAACCCGCGATCCAACCAGACCTTTGGCGGGCGAGCAGCCATGAACACGAGCTTTGTGAATGGGAGCTATCCGTTGACCGGCACCACGGGCATCGACTTTCAGAAAACGAATCAGTTTGCGAAGGGCTATCCATACCGCAACAAGGTTGCTGGTGGCGTTACCACCGACCTTGAGACGAGCACCATGCAGTACAACGTGTTCAGCCAGTGGGACGTGACGTTGCCCGCGGCGTTCACTCTGACGGCCGGCGCCAGCCTCAACTTCATTGAGTATGCGATCGAGGATCGACTCGCAAACTCCGCCAACCCGAACCACCGAGACGTGTCCGGACGCAAAGTCTATGACCCCGTGGTGATGCCGAGCCTGGCCTTGCTGCGCATGTTTGGCAGCGACCGCTCAGTATACGTGAGTCTGAGCCAGGGTTTCACTCCTGCCACGTCGAGCGACGCAGTGATCCCGTTTACCGGTGAGCCCAACGAGGGCTTAAAGCCGGAACGCGCTACTCAGGTTGAGATCGGCACCAAGGGAAGCATGTTCGATCGTCGTCTATCGTATCAGTTGGCTCTCTTCGACCTGATGGTAACCGACAAGCTTACCAGTCAGTCGGTTTTTGACACCGCTGGCAAGCAGCTTTATGCGTACACGGTTAATGCAGGCGACCAGTCCAACAAGGGTGCCGAGCTGGCGGCGTCGTTCAGCGTGCTCCCCGCGCCTACTGGTGCGATCACGCAGCTGCGTCCGTTCGTGTCGTATACGTACTCGGACTTCAAATACGACGACTTCAAGAGCAACAACAATAACAACGCCGGTACGATCGACTACCAAAACAATTCGGTTGTGGGTGTGCCAAAGCATGTGTTCGTCGGCGGCGCAGACCTGGGCTTTCGCGGCGGTATCTATGCAACCGGCACGGCTGAACATCGTTCGACAATGCCCACTACCTACGACAACGTGCACGATGCGCCGAGCTACACGCTGGTGAACGCCAGGGCCGGTATACGGCGCGATCTCTCGTCGCATCTGGGCATCGACGCGTACGTTGGAGCGCAGAACATTACCGGAGCACTCTACTTTACGATGGTGTTTCTCAACGGGAACTACAGCGGAGCGTCACCGGCCATCTACCTGCCGGGGCCAACCACTGCACGACCATTCGGCGGCCTCAAGGTGAGCATCCGTCCGTGAAGCTCTCGCGCTCCGCTACGATTTTCACCGCCGCCCTGATATCCCTCAACGCGTGCGGTCGCTTTGGCAACGACGACACGAAGAAGGGACACGACGAACGGAGTGTGTCGGTGTCCAAGCAGTACACGGA
>JBBSTN010000183.1:0-7136 GCA_038235845.1 Gemmatimonadales bacterium
GATCCTGAAGCTCTGGTAGAACTCGATTGGTCAAACGAATGGTCAGAACTCTCTCCGTCTGCCTCGATACCCACGTTGTTGTCTGGCTCGTCGGCGGGCACCTCGAAGAAATCAGCAAAGAAGCGCAGGCGCTGATCGGACACGCCGATCTCTTCGTTTCGCCCGCGGTCGTCCTCGAACTACAGTTTCTTTACGAAATTGGGCGAGTGAATGCCCCAGCGACAGAAGCAATTTCGGCTCTCCGGAATTCGGTCAGCCTCAAGGTCGCCGAAGACCCATTCGAAAGCGTGGTAAATGCGGCGCTCTCGGAAGATTGGACGCGCGATCCGTTCGACCGTCTGATCGTCGCGCATGCGCGGATGCTGGACATCGCGCTGCTGTCCCGAGACCGTCGCATCGCGAATGCGTACGCAGGAACTCAGTGGTAGATCCTGGCAGATCAACCAGCTCTTTTTCTTTTCTCAGCATCGAAGATTGCGCAGATAGCTCTGGTTCGTTGATTGTTTCGTGCTTCGCCGACAAAAAAGGAAACCGGTACAGCAACGCCCAGCGTTGTTATCGAAGCGATCGCTGGCAGCTTGAATGGGAACCTCTCGCGATCCCAGTCAGGATGAGCATGGCTCTCGTGTAAGTTCATCTCCGTCCAACCGGTCGCGGGACGGCTACGAAGGGCCGGGAGTTCGTCAGGTATCTTAAAGCTTCGAGGAGCTGAGATGGCCGAACCGGGCCAGGAACCGCTCAACTCCCCCGACATGAACCCTCTCTTGATCTTCCGTCCGGGAGCGGCACCGGATCTTTAATGCTTCGCTCCAGTTGCGAAGCGGCTTCACCTACAGCCCGCAGACCACTCCAATGACCTCTTCCTCCCCTTCCCTTCGTAGCCGCTTTGGCGCACCCGCCATAGTGGTGGGCGCAGGCCCAAACGGTTTGGCGGCGGCAATTCGGCTTGCCCAAGCTGGACTCCGGGTGATTGTGTATGAAGCGAATTCCGCGCCCGGCGGCGCGCTGCGATCGATGCCGCTAACCAGAGCGGGATTCGTCCACGACGTGGGCGCCGCAGTCCTTCCACTCGGCATCGCCTCGCCGTTTTTGGGACGATTGCCACTCGCCCAGCATGGCCTGCGATGGATCCATCCAGACTTTCCCCTCGCCCACCCCCTCGACGGTGGACGCGTTGTCTTGTTGCATCATTCGCTTGCCCACACCGCCAAAGAGCTGGGGCGAGACGGCAAAGCCTATGGCCGGCTCATGCGCCCGATCGTCAATAAATGGGATGCGCTCGCCGACGAAATTCTAGGGCCGCTGGTTCGCATCCCCCGAAAGCCGTTGACCCTGGCCCGGTTCGGAATGCGCGCACTCCTCCCGGCGAGCAGCACAGCCAAAATCGCCTTTCGCGACCCGCCCGCCCGTGCGCTCTGGAGCGGTCTCGCCGCCCACTCGGCCATGCCGCTGGACTCCTGGGGTACCTCTGCCGTCGCTTTGGTACTGGCCGCGCTGGCTCACCGCGTCGGCTGGCCCTTCCCGGAAGGTGGCGCTCAATCGCTCACCGATGCGCTGGTGGCTCACCTCAGGTCTCTCGGCGGAGAAGTAAAGACCGGAACGCGGGTCACGTCGCTCGATGAGCTCGACCGAGCGGGAATCGTTCTTCTTGATGTCCCCCCGGAAGAATTCCTCCGGTTGGCGGGCAACCAACTCCCGCAGTCCTACCGCCACTCGCTTTCCCGTTTCGAGCGCGGACCGGGTGCCTTCAAACTCGACTGGGCACTCGACGGGCCAATTCCCTGGACTAACCCGCACGTCAAACGTGCAGGAACAGTTCACCTTGGCGGCACATTGGAAGAGATCGCGGCGAGTGAGGCGGCTGTCGCACAGGGCATGGTTGTCGATCGCCCTTTTGTCATCCTTGCGCAGCCAAGTCGCTTCGACTCGACCCGGGCGCCTAAGGGAATGCATACCGTCTGGGCCTACTGTCACGTGCCAAACGGCTCAGCGATTGACATGTCCGAAGGCATCGAGGCGCAAATCGAACGCTTTGCTCCCGGTTTCAGACAGCGCGTCGTCGCTCGCCACGTTTCCACGCCGCAGGATCTCGAGACACTCGACTCCAATCTTCGCGGCGGCGACATCAACGGCGGTGCGCAATCGCTTTGGCAGACGATCGCCCGTCCAGTACTGCGCAGCGACCCGTACCGAACTCCGCTCGATGGCGTCTACCTCTGTTCCGCCTCGACACCGCCGGGCGGGGGCGTGCATGGAATGTGCGGGTTTCACTCCGCCGAATCGGCCCTCACCCATTCGAAGCTTGACAGCGCGCTCACCCTCCCGCCAGGTGCTGATGAACCAGCTTGACGGCGATTGCTCCTTCACCGACAGCGCTCGCCACCCGTTTGGTCGAATCGGCACGTACATCTCCGGCCGCGAAAACGCCCGGCCAACTTGTCTCCAGCAGGTAAGGTTGCCGGTTCAGATCCGCCCATGGCCCAGCTTCGGTGCGGGTCACTTCCCGTCCGGTCACGACAAACCCTTTCTCGTCCAGTACGATACCGCCACCGTCTTTCTTCCTGAGCCAGGCGGTGTAGGGATCTGCCCCGATAAAGACGAATACGGCCGGGCTCTCTATTTTCCGGCGGTTGCCGCTTTCGGTCTCTTCAACTTCAACCTCGTCGAGGCTTTCATCGCCCCGGAGCGCACAAACTTGAGCACTCAGATGGACCTCAATCTTGCTGTTATGGCGGACCCGCGCCACGAGGTAGCGGCTCATGCTCCTTTCGAGAGAGGTGCCTCGGCAAATCAAATGAACTTTCCCGGCGCGTTCTGATAAGAACATCGCCGCTTGTCCCGCCGAGTTGCCGCCTCCCACCACGACTACGGCGGCATCACTGCATCCGATCGCTTCGACTTCGGTGGCGGCGTAATACACACCTGCCCCTTCGAATGCACTGAGCCGTTCGAGAGGAAGCTTGCGATAGCGCGCCCCAGTTGTGATGAGAACGCTCCGCGCGCAGATGCCAGTGGCCCGATGATTGATCCGCCCTTCGTCAGATTCTACGTTAAACGAGACGCCGCGATCGGTTCCTACGTCAGTGTCGACAACGAAATGACCGTTTTCCCGCTTGAGCCCTGTGGCACGCCGCGGAGCACTTATGCGGGCGCCGAACTTTGTCGCCTGAACCACGGTTCGAGTGGCCAGGTCGGCACCCGATAGCCCTGCGGGAAACCCAGGATAGTTCTCGATCTTTGACGATGACCCTGCCTGCCCGCCAACGGCCTCGGCTTCCAGGACGATAGTCCGGAGACCTTCGCTTGCGCCGTACACTGCCGCCGCGAGGCCCGCCGGCCCGCCGCCGACGATCACCAGATCGAACAGCTCGCCTGCTGCCGGCTCGCGACCAGCATCCATGCCAACCAGATCGGCGAGCGCTGCATTCGACGGGTTTCTGAGCACCTCCTCGCCCTGCCAGATCACGACCGGAGTTTCTTCGACACGCACGCCGAACGAACAGAGAAGTGCCTCCGCTCCCTTGTCGGAATCGACATCGACCCATCTGTGCGGAAGACGTGCGCGCGACGCGAAAGAGCGCAGACGAAGCGTGTCTGGGGAGTACTGACTGCCGACGATTTGCAGCGTTGCCGACGCTCCGACCTGGAGCAACCCCCGGCGTGCCATAAAGGCCCGCAGGATCAGATCGCTCAGCGCTGGTTCTTCGGCGACCACGTCCTTGAGACTCTGCGAACTCAGTCGCAGAACACGTCCCGCCTCGGAAACCCGCGCCAACAGGAAAGCCGCCTGCCCCGAGATCATCCCGATTTCGCCGATGAATTCGCGCTCGCGATCAACGGCGAGTACATGCTCCTCTTCGCCTGCCTGTTCAATAATCTCGACCTCGCCGCTCAAGACGATAACGAAATCGTAAGCTGCGTCTCCCACATCGAAGAGGACATCGCCCTTGCGTGTCTCCTGGGTCTGGCCGTAACGACTGAGTGCCTCAATCTGCTCGTCAGTGAGACGCGGGTGAGAAACTGACGTTTTCGCTGCGTCGCCGACGGAGTCGTTTGATTCTTCCTTGGTCATGAAGTGAGCACGCGCAATAGTCGCACCGGACAACCTTGTAAGCGCGCGAGACAAGGCGCTCGTTGGCCGACTTTAGCGTTCGACGCGCTCCCTAAGGCGTCACGCAACCGGCCATGGTTCGGTGAGCGGCCTCGTAAAGCATATCCGGGTCGAGGTCCACTCCGTTCGGCCACACCACCGTGCCCGCTTCCGGATCGAGCGACACACGGGCAAAGAACGCAGGCTCCTGCAGCGGCGCGAAAACGCCTCTACGTCCACCAATCCATGACGCAAGATCAACTGAGCCGGTAGATCCATCTGCGAACTCCAGTCGCAGTTGAAACGTCCCAGTTGCTCGCACGCCGGTGATTCTCGGTTTCATAACTACTCCAACGGTGCGATTTTGGAGGGTGGTTCGTCTTCGTGGAGTCGTCGCCAATTCTCCAGAAGTTCTGGCTTCGTGCACTGTAGCCCATTCAACGACCAGCGCCAAGGCTCGTGGCGGCAGTTTCCCGACAAGCAGCCCAATTGGCTGAATTTGAATTTGAGCTTCCGCCCCCGAATACATCGCGTGAAAGTGCGGCGGCTCATGGTCGAGAAAATACATTCTAATGACGATTCCAAAGAATCGAGAGATCTCCGGCATCAGCAAATCTACATCTCGTCGCTGTCTTAAAGGGCGTGCCGGAATCGTCGGAAGGAAACCACGTTGGGCACAACCGGCGCCGTCTTTGCTCGTTCGACATTGCCACCAGCGCTAGGCTCACACCCGTATCGAGCCACGGAAACCTCTTCCTGCGTAATACGACTGCGCACCGTTGTGGTACACGAACACTTTGCCATAGCGACGGTCACAGAAGAGGGCTCCGCCGAGTGCGCGAACGTCAGGTGGTGTTTTGATCCAGCTGGACGTTTTCGTATCGAACTCGCCGAGTCCCTGCAACTCGCGGTACTCGTCTTCGCTTAACAGCTCTATGCCCATTTCATCGGCCGTTTCTTCGGCGCTGCTTTTTGGCTTGTTCTCCCTGCGCGAGTCCAGCGCCGCACGGTCGTAGCAGAAACTCCTGCGACCGGCCGGACTCTCCGCAGAACAATCGCAGAAGGTAAACTCGCCCGTATTCTTGTTCTGACGGATTACGTCCGGCTCGCCGCCCGTCTCTTCCATCGCGAGGAGCGCCGTCAGTGCATCGGAATTGCTTTCGAACCTGTCCAATACTTTGGCCCATGCGATTCCCTTGTGGCGATTCATGTTCTGCTCGAAGCGAGCTTTCAACGCTTCTAGCAGCCCCTCGCGTTCTTTCGCTTTCATGGATTTCATAGTGCGTTAAAGATCATTCGCGAAGGAACTATATACGCAGACAAACTCCTCGAGAACAGTTCGCCGGACTTCCGCTCTACTGCACGACGACCGTCACCGGCATGCCGCCGCTGTAGCGGCGGCCGGTCGGCGTCACCCGCGTGGTCCCTGCAGAACGCGCAGTAATCCGCCCGGAGAGTGAGTCCACGCTCGCCACCGTTGAGTCGGCCGTCTTCCACACCCACACCTCGGCCAGGAGTTGAGCGCCGCCGCAAGTGAACGCCGCCGCGACCGGCGTGAACGCGTCCCCGACACGCAAGCTCTGCATGGCTGGCGTGGTCTGAAAGCGCAGGTCATCCGTGCAAACTGGTCCGGCCGCCGGCTCCGAGCATGCGGCGAGCGGAAGTATGATCACCACCGACCAGAGCAGTCGACAGGAAGCCGCTATACGAATTGGGAACATCGCAACCCCGTGTTTAGTGTGTACGCCCGCTCAACGCCTACGCTCTCAGGACGACAGTCGAAAAACCATTTCCAGGAACACCCAAACCACGCACGCCAGAAAGGCGCAGCCAATCAGCGCGAGCAATAGTTGTCTTGAACGGCTCAGCGGATGTCCGGTGGGAGGCTGAAGCGAGATGCGTAAAAAGAAGAGCAATCCCATGCAGCTGCTTGCAAACCACGCGGAAGAAATCGCGGCCATGAATACCCCAAAGCCGGCGGTAAGAAGCGCTACCTGCGCCATGTTGCGCTGCGAAAGCATTCGAATCATCGGTACCCTGGAGGATGTTCCGGCGGTGTAGCGCGTATGCTCTCCGGCAACCGCTCTAAGCACGAAGACGCGCAGATAATCACGGTAACAGACAAGTGCTTAGTTCGCGCACCACGCCCAACGTGGCGCCGTGCTCGCCTGGCATCCGAGCGGCGCGGGATCGCCGTTCGCGAAGAAGGCCAACGAGCGAAGTTGCGCCTGCAGCGTCGACTGGTCGATTCCAATGTGACTCCGGAGTTGTGCCGCTGGCCCGGCGTGATCCGAGATCAGCGCGAGGAGAATGTGATCCGGATTCACGGGATCCGTTCCGCGAAGTCGGGCCTTCTCGGCAGCACAGTCCAAGGTGACGCGTGCGTCTTCCGTGAACGGAGTAGTGGGAACTCGCTTAACTCGCGGCAAAAACGGAAGGACGTTCAACGCAGTCGTCGCCGCGACCGTGATGCTGTCAATCACGTTGGACAATGTCATTCAGCGTTGGAGTTACTTGCCGATGCATTCGGGAATAGCTTTGCCAGATGGCTTGGATTCCACAATGATCGCATGGGTTGCGGTGCTGCCGACATTCTCGCCAATGTGGGTCTGTGCCGGCGACCAAATGACATCGCCTGCCTTGAACGCGCGATTGATATTCTTGCCGTCTGATAAATGAATGATTCTCTCGAACGGCTCGAGAGCGTAGAGCACGAACGACGGATGATGGTGTTGATGCGTCTTTTGCCCCGGGACTGTCTCGATACTCAAGTACACGAACGCAGCTGTTTTCATCAGGACCTTGTATTTGTCTCCGTCAGTTTTGACGGCATCCTGAGCGAGGCAGGGTGCAGAAACTGCGAGGAGTGCGAGAGCTACTAATTGGAGTTTCATGCAATTCTCACATTGAAATTATTTACTAATCCTCAAAGCAAGTTCCGCCTGCTTCCGCTGCTCCGCAATGCCTTGGGCGCTGGCCGTGCGGATACGCAAGCTGGTGTCAGTGAGGCTGCTCCGCTCTAGCCCGTATTTCTCACCAGAGTAAA
>JBBSTN010000184.1:0-7130 GCA_038235845.1 Gemmatimonadales bacterium
AGGCTGGGGCAAACGGCCGAGCGTAGCGGTGGGCAGTTAACGCTACCGCGATACTCAAGGCTCACGTCGGACACTCGAGCCTGAAGTAGCTTCGAAAGTCGTCTATCAGGAATGTTGAGTGCACTCCAGTCTCGAGTCTCCGACGTGAGCCCTGAGTGGATATCACTCCCGTTTCTATCCAAACCTCGCTGTTTCGACAACTATGCTACCTCGCGATCGTGTACCCCGACCATTTTTCCGCCCGCGCCGCGAAAATTCCAGTCGCAATTGCATCCATCGTGCTTCGCACATCAGATGCAACAACAGATAGTGAGCTGAGACGTTCGATGAGTTGGTCTCGGGTGAAATTCGCATCCGACGCGAGAATCAGCACATAACGTTCGACGTCCAGCTGCTTGTTGAGTGCGCGTCTTAATTCATTCACGCGCGCCCGACAGGCGCTCTTGATTTGCTCGGTCGGCACCGGCGTATCGAGGGTCTTCTCGTATGTTGGCTCAGTAGATTGGCCCGGCAGCGCCTTGCCGCTGGGGTCACGTTTCACCGGCGGTCGCCGAGGTGCCTGTGGGCGGGGTGCGGCCAGCCGGGCTGCATCCTCGACACAGCGCGTGTACTCAGCCGAAGCAGTCATGACTGAAGTGGGATCAACCTCGTCGATTGTGCTCAATTCGCGATATCCGCGAGGCGACTTCGACGAGGGAAGATCGACGATCGTTATGGATTTTCCAGGAAACACTTCAAGCGCGATCAGATTCGCAGGACGTCCGATTCTTACCTTCACCCGTTCCTGAACAGGATCGAACTCTGTAATTCGAAGCGGAAACGAAACTGTGTCACCGACTGAAAAGCCTGACAGTAGCGGTCCTTTCGAGATGTTGTGGCATCCCGTAACCACTACCGCAATCGATGCACACAGCATGATCGCAAGTGGGGCACGGGCGACGACTCCTACCCGAATGTCCCGTGACAAAGCGCGACTACCTCTTCTTCCCATTTGGCACTCTGGTCCAGATGACGATAGTTCCACACGGAATCGATGTGGTGGTTCTCGGAGTGAACTCGAATGGTACGGAGCTGAAGCTCGCATATAGCTCCATCGCTTCGATGTCGCTTGCAGAAATATCATCCACCTCCATACCTCTGGCCTGAAATCCATCGAGCCATATATCTGGCTGACAGACCGTTCCGCTGATCCCACCCTGAGAGACAAATCGTACTCGACCACGTACGACGTTTACACCGCGCTCGTTGCGAAGAACATCGCTTATACGCGAGCTGTTGCGTGCCGTGATTTGCTCTCGAGTGACAAACAAACCAACGCCGCGGGTTCGACGCGCTTCAAAATCACGTAGTCCATTCGCGCGTCGCACGTTGTTGCCTTGTACGTTAACTTCGCGTAGACGCTGTCCACTTGGATCGAGCTGCACCAGTACCGTATCCCACTTTCCTTCGCGGGCAGTCAACAGTGCTTCGATTGCGGAGAATCCAACGGCACGAATGGCGATCGTAACCGTGTCGATCTTGCCAGTAAAAAGTTGAAATGCACCGCGTGGGTTGGTACGTGTAATTATTCCAGCGACCTCTACCGACGCACCTTCCAGCGCCGCGCCGTTTCCATCGCGCACAACTCCCACCAGCTCACGTTGTCCCTGCGCTGGCTGAGCCTCTGCTGTTTGCAGCGAAGGCAGCGCCAATGCGGATATGCCAAAGCAGATCGCCATCGCATGCTTCCATCGTGCGGTGCGCGTAGTCATCGGGAGGGAATCACGTGTCGACAAAATCGAGCCGCATACCTTGCGGTTGATGCTCACGACATGGAATGTGGAGGCTAACCGGCGGGGGCGCCAGAAGTCGGCGTTTGTGCCGATTCTTCTGACTCTACCTATCGGAACATCAACTGGTTCCGATGACCGCGAAGTAATGCCACTGCACCGACTGCGACCCGTCATTCCCGCATCGCTACGGTAGCAGTTCCCGGATCATCTGCACGCTCCTGTCGGTGGCACCCAGCCCTCGTTCCACTACCAATCTGGCGTTGGAGCCGGATGCTTCTCGACGCGACACATCGCCAAGCCAGCGCGACAGCACTATCGCCAGCTCCGCTGAGGTAGCTACGCTCTTGCCACCACTCGCCTCCATCAGCAAACCGGCCTCTCTGCTCATAGCGTTGTTCGGTCCAAAGAGCACCGGCACTCCAAACGCAGCGGGCTCGATTACCGAATGAAGCCCGGCGGCATGAAAACCACCGCCCACAAAGGCAACGTCTGCGAGCGCATACAATTCACCCAGGACACCAGTCTGGTCAACCACCACCACGTCCGCATGCGGCCCCTCGGAGAGAGCCGAGTCGAGCGTAAGGGTCTTGAGACCAATTTGATTTCCCCATGCAAGTACTGGCTCGACGTGAT
The DNA here is from genome assembly GCA_038235845.1 of Gemmatimonadales bacterium. GTDB lineage: Bacteria > Gemmatimonadota > Gemmatimonadetes > Gemmatimonadales > Gemmatimonadaceae > Gemmatimonas. The sequence continues at coordinate 2,406 of JBBSTN010000184.1, forward strand.
CGGGAGTGGGCTCATGTGGAACGATAATCAGGCGGGCGTTCGGGACAGCGAAACGAACTGCTTTCCAGGCGCCAAACAGGATGGATTCATCCGACGGCCACGTACTGCCGGCGACAAGCGTTGGGCGGGCGGACGAAAGTCGGGACAATATGGTGGACGCACGATTGACATGCTCTGCCTTCTCCCACACCTGATCGAAACGAGTGTCGCCGGTAACGCGAATGGCTTTCCCGTTAACGCCGAGTAATTTGAGCCGCTCGGCATTGCTGTTGTCGATCGCACCCACCGCATCCAGTGCGGCATACGCATCTCTGGTAAAAAGCAATGATCGTGCATTGAGGCGGCCGGACTTTGAGGCAACCGTCGCAGACAGCAGCGCTACCGGAATTCGCCTTGCTTTAGCGCGCGCTACCAGTAGCGGCCATACATCCAGTTTCACGAATACCAGCAACGACGGCCGCAGCGCGTCGAGCAGCGCATCCGCTTCACCCACGCCGTCAAACGGCAGGTAGTCGCATATCTCGGCTCCTGTACTTTTGGCGAATCGTTCAGCACTCGGCGAGAAAAATGTATAAGCCAGCTGGAGCTCCGGCCGCGCCTCGCGCAGAGCATGCATTATCGTTCGCGCCTGCAACCCTTCGCCAACAGATGGCGCATGAAACCACACAAGTGGACGTTCGAAGTCACGAACTTCGCGGGCGCGCGATCTGATACGAGCCAGCACGCCAGCTCGTGCGCGGAAGGTTCGTGAAAGCTTGCCGTCTCCGGATGGCGCGAACCGAACTGCGGATCGCGCCGCAAAGGTTCCGAGGGCGTAAATTGCGCGGGCTAATCCGTTCAGCGTTTCTCCTTTGCTTTCTTGCGCGCCACCACAAGAGCGGTATCGATCGCACGCCGGAACGTCTCGAGTGGTGCAGCGCCTTGTAGGAGAAACTCGCCTATCACAAAGGTAGGAGTTGACTGAACGCCGATCTGATTTGCCTGCTGAACGTCAGACCGTACCAGCGACTTGATGGCACTGGATCGCCGACAGTGCGCAAATTCTGGCATTGCAAGGCTGTTTGCGCGAGCGAGGCTGTCGAGGAGCGAACCGATGCTCGCCGTGGCGGCCACACGTTGTTGCAGCTTGAACAGGCCGTCGGCGTACGGCCAGAACTTTCCTTGCGCCGCAGCACACAGGCTGGCTTCCGCTTCCTCCTGCGCACGAGGATGTTGCGGAAGGGGAAGATTCAGGTAGGCCATTCGAACTTTGCCCGTTTCCACGAACTCCTTCTGCACCGCTACGAACGAGCTGTCATGCCACTGCTTGCAATACGGACACTGGAAGTCGCTCACCATGATAAGCCAGATGGCTCCGGAATCCCTCCCCATGAGGCGCCCGGCGTCCGCGCGGGCAATGAGCTCCGAGTCGGTCAGTGTATCCTTCATCTGTGCGACTGGCTCGCTCTGCACCATGCTCGCGAGCTCGGGCGCGTCGGACAAGCTTGCGGAGTCTCCAGCGTTTTCGCGCTGGTTGCACCCGACGAGCAGGGAAAGGAACGGCAGGAGACGTAATGTGGTGCGCAGTTTCATGGGAATGCTCATGTCCTAACGGTAGCGTGATCGTTGGCGGCGCGCACGTTGCGTAGCTTTGAATAACGTTGCATTGCTTTGAAGAACGTTGCATAGCCTTGCATATGCCTTGCATAGCTGTGCTAAGCCGGCTCTACATTGACACTGTGACTGGCTCGTACACGTAGTGCAGTCGAATTCGCCTTGTCACCGTCGTTTGAAATCAATATTCGGATTAGAGTGAACATACGTTCGAGGCATTTGGTTCTTATCATAGCGGGCATCCTGATGCCCGCGCTCGCGGTATCCCAGGTGCCGGGAGGCCAGCAGCCGCTTCCGGCGCCCGTTGGGTATGTGAACGATTTTGCCGGAGTTTTGCCGGAAGCTTCGAGAACCCGCATTGAGTCCCTTTCAGAACGGGTAAACACTCTCACTCGTGGCGACATGGTGGTAGTCACGCTTCCCGACCTGGGTGGACGGCCGGTGGAGGAGGTGTCGCTACGCCTTGGCAGGGATTGGAAGGTGGGCGCCGCTGCAGATATCGGTGACGCGGCCAGAAATGCGGGTGTGATCATCCTTGTGGTGCCAAAGGAGACGTCTACCGACGGCCGTGGACACTGCCGAGTAGAGACGGGTCAGGGTGCTGAGGGGTTCATCACCGATGCCACTGCCGCGTCGCTCTGCCGGTCGGTGACCGATAGATTCATCGCCAAGGACTACGCCGGCGCCATCGAGATACTGGCAAATGATGTGGCCGAGCTTTACGCAGGTGCTTTTGGGGTGAATCTGGACGGCACGCCCGCTACCGCCCGTCGGCGAGCCACTCGAAACACGCAACCTCAGCTTCCCTCGTGGCTCGTCGTGCTGGCCATAATAGCCTTCGTCATTTTCACCTCCAGGCGCGGAGGGCGCGGCGGCTGTCTGCCACTTATCATCGCCGGCACTTCCGGCGGGGGGAGACATGGCGGTGGATGGGGTGGAGGCGGTTTTGGCGGCGGCGGTGGGGGCGGTGGATTTGGCGGTTTTGGAGGCGGAGGTGGATTCAGCGGCGGTGGTGGCGGGTCGAGCTGGTAGGACTGGTTTCGGCGCGCGTTCCACCTGACACTCGGAAGAAGGCGGTATGGCAAAGACAAAAATGAAGGTCGAGGAACTAGCGACTCAGCTCAAACAGGCGCATGGCGCCGGACTGCGCTCAATCGTGCTTTATGGCTCTGCGGCTACCAACGAGAACGTGGAGGGGCACTCGGATACAAATGTGCTGGTGATCGTCGAATCGATCGAGCTGGAAACCCTTCGCAAGCTGGGCCCCACGACGCGCGCCTGGCAGGAAGCCGGCAACGCGCCGCCACTCACACTCACCGTAGACGAATGGAATCGCTCCGCCGATATTTTTCCGATGGAATATGCTGACATCCTCGAACGTCACAAATTGCTTTCGGGGGAGCTGCCGCTGGAGGGAATCGAGGTGAGCCCGTCGGATTTAAGGCTCCAGGTAGAGCATGAAGCGATGGGTAAGCTGCTTAGACTGAGGCGTGGTGTTATGTCTGCAGGGATGGACCCGAAAAGGCAGAGAGAGCTGTTGCAGGCGAGTTTCAGCGCGCTGATGGTGATCTTTCGCGCGGTGGTTCGGCTTCATGGGCGCAGCCCGTCACGCGACTCCACCTCGGTGATCGAAGAGGTAGCGACGATCTGTGGATTCGAGGCCGACCCGTTCGAGCGTGTTGCCCAGCATACTCGCGGCGACACTATCGCCGAACGTGACACAGAGGCAGTACTTGTTGCGTATGTAACGGGCATGAATGCCCTGGTAAAGTATCTGGACCGGTACGACCCGACTGCGGCTCGCCCGCAGTCGCTGGCCTGAATCAATATGAGACACTTTCTCCCCGAGGATGGATCGATGATCACAGTTTCTACTCTTTCGTCAACCCACAATCGTTCGTCACCCTTGACGGCGTCGGGAAGTTCAAGACGCTGGTCACTGTCGTCTCTTGCGAGACTTATGATGGTGGCGGTGCCGGCCGCAATGCTGCTCACTGGATGCGGTTACAACACCATTCAGAGCTATGATGAGCACGCCGCGCAGGCCAAGCAGAACATCGACGCACAGCTACAGCGCCGCGCCGATCTGATTCCAAACCTGGTCAACACTGTCAAAGGTTTTGCGCAACAGGAGAATGACGTGCTGACGCAGGTTACACAGGCTCGTGCAGGTCTTGTGGGCGCGCTACAGAAACCGGGCGGTTCGGACCCGGGAGAGCTGGCTAATGCGAATCAGCAGCTCACGTCGGCTCTTGGCCGCATGAACCTTGTGGTCGAAGCGTATCCCGAGCTTCGATCAAACGAAAACTTCCTGCGGCTTCAGGACGAGCTTGTCGGCACGGAAAACCGTATTGCTGTTTCCCGGACCGACTATAACGGCGCCGCGGGACAGTACAACGAGTACATCCGGAAGTTTCCCGCTGTAGTGACTGCGAAGGTTACCGGCGCCAAACCTCGCACCTATTTTGAGGTGACAGATGCAGCAGCGCGCGCGGCGCCAACTGTCGACTTCAAAAAGCCCGGCGCACCGCCCGCCTAACCCATTCTGTTCTTTTCGTAGAGCAGATTTCGGGGCGCTACACGCCACTCGTACCATCGGTAAACAGGCTGGCCATTGTTTACCGATGGATCGACTCTGTCGGTCTTGAGGCGGGCGCGAATTTTTACACCAATAATCTTGTTGCCATCGTTCGTGGTGTCGGCATCCAAACCGTCGTAACCGGGGTGCTCGAAGTTATTGACGAACAGTAAGGAAGTCTTGAAGTCCTCGACATTTGTTGCCATCTCCCGGGCGATAGGTGTGCCCGCAGGCGTGAAAGTATCCGCCCGCCAGAGCGTCTGAGTGCTTGCATCACGCCAATAGACAACCGCCTTGAGCTTCTGAACGCTCGTTCCCGCGCGGGCGAGTAAGAGGTTGTTTAGCCCCGAATCGCGTCGCAGAAATAGGTTCACGTTCAGGAACGTGATCGTAAAGCGTGATCCTTGATTGGTTACGCTTGTCAGATACAGCAATCTCCTGCTGCCTCCAACCTGCAACCGAACAAGGTCTCCAGCCTGCAGCAGATAAGTGTTATTCACCTTGTTGAGTTCAATACACTGTGCGCCGCAATTTCCGCCTACTGGATAGTTCGG
>JBBSTN010000185.1:0-7115 GCA_038235845.1 Gemmatimonadales bacterium
CAAACGGCACGGGTTCACCAAAGATTTCGGCTGCGGTGCCAATGTCCTCCGCACCGACTGGTCCACAGAGGAATTCTGCCCAAACGACGGCCGAGACCGTGACTTCCTCGTTTCGTTGCAGCCAGCCGAGGAGCGTCGTACCTTCGGTCGAACCGGAGAGCAGCGCGCCGATGAGGAAATTGGTGTCCAGATGTATCACAATGATCACGCCTTCGTTCGCGTGCGCCCCGCCGACGCGCGACGTTCGGCGCGCACGTCGCCGATCCACTTGGCTGCGGCACTTTCGGTCAGACCGATGGAACGCTGAAGGCGCTCCAGGGCCGCGATTTTGTGGGATGGTGCATCGTCGGCTTGTTCTTCACCCTGCATTATTAACCGACGGAGCGCCTCCGACTTTGACGTTTTCCACCGTTCTGCGAGACGCTCCAGGGCGGACGCGGTATCGACGTCGAACGAATAGGTCGCCTTTATTTTTGGTATGGCCATACTGAAATATATGGCCATCTCCAAGGGATTCCACTACGGCAACGGCTACGAGAATTCACCTTTCAATACGTGATCGCGAGGTAGTCCGTCCGGCCGCTTGGTCCGTTGTTTCGGCGGTTACTCGTCTTGCTCTTCTTCCTGCTCTTCCCATCGGGCACTCACCTTCCCGTTGCACAACACGTCGACAACTGGAAAGGCAGTGATCATCTGATAGTGGACTGGCGAGTGTATCTCAGCGACTATATGCGTCAGGCGGCTCAGCCAATCCGACTTGTGTTTGATGAGGCAGGCCCTCTGCAGCACATCCATCCCATGGCCGATCGGTTCGCCGTAGGTCTTCTCAATCGACGGAAAGTACGACGCGGGACCTTTGACCTTCGGGGTGTCAGGCCCGCGGTAGGCGGCGCCGTCTTCAACTCCTTGTCAAATGCAGCGTACGTTATCCCGCACCGATGCGTACCGCGGGACGGACGGCGATCAAATCGTTGTCGCGCATGGCTCGAAAATCGGCGGCATGTAGCGTGAGCAGCGCCTGCGTAGCACCGGCGGCGGTCACGAACTCGACCTCGATCGCATCGTCCGAGTGAACGTGCACAACGGCACCCAAATCGCCAGCGCACAAGCCGGAAGAAGGGAGGTCGTGACTCAGAACAACGGCATCGAGTTCGCAAAAGTTCATGGTGTCTCTGACGGATAGGCCGTAACGAATCGTGGCAGATCCTCAGTGGTCCGGACAATTCAAACCGTATTGACGGTTGCCGCACGACCGTTGGGTCCCCGCAGTATACCACCCGCCAGGTAGGCCTGCCCGAACACGGACTGGGTGCCCATTACCGCGTCCACTGTGCGAGCGAGTTGCAGCAACACCGCGCTAAGATCTCGCCACTCGGCGCGCCTGAACCCGAGCGCCTCGAAAAATCGGGCCTTGGCGCGACCAACGGGGTGCTCGCGGGACAGGAGATAGTCGCGAACTTTGGCATCATCGCAAAAAACTTCACCAGCGCGGGGAAGTTGCATGATGCAAATTTATACCGCTCCGTGCGGCATCACGACAAGCTCGCCCGCCGCCGGAAGCCCGAAGCGAGGCACGAGCGTAGGGCTGTAGGCGGTCGGGTGCAGCGCCTTGTTGGGCCGATGTTTGAGCAGTGGAATGACGGACATGGCACCGTAGTTTGCCTCCCAGTGCCATGACCATTGCAAGACCGGCTTAGGCTTCCGGTTTGATTGGAGTTGGCCCTGATAACCAATGCCACTGAAAGCGTTGATTTGCTTGAGGGCACAGCAGCATTGGTTCACTCAGGCGTGACTCCTCGACAGTAGTCGAGGCACCGGCCTCGTGGAGTAGATGGCGAATGTGTTCAGCAACATCCTGATCGATACCCGCCACAAGCAGGCAGGGCAGGGAAGCAGACAGACAATCCGAGAGTTCTTTGGCATCCCGTAACCCTAAGTCAGCAACCAATCGGAGCGACTTGACCAAAGGAACAACCTCGCCGGGGAGCGACTGCACTCTTACCTGATACTTTGCCATAACTTATCACCTCCTCCGGGTTTTATTTTAGCACTTCACCTTCAGAAGCTTAGCGCACAGCGGCCCAACGCCGCGTTCCGCTGCAAAGGCTGTAATAAAACAGCTGTGGCGCCGAAACTGGTCAGAGCCGCGATCGGTAGTGCCGTTCGTCCATGCGAGCAGAACCAGCGTCGAGCAGCATGGAGTCAAAGTGTTCATCGAGGTCCCTGCGCGCTAGGCGTGAAGGCTTTCGGCCGAAAACTAACTTCCTCATACACAGCACAGTCCTGAATTCTGAAGCCTGGCCATTCGACAATGCCGATCGGACGCGCTAACCTTCTCAATAGGCCCCGGCGGGGCAACGACGGCCGGTGCGCGGCATGGCCGAGGCGGCGCGCAAATCACTACAAGAACTGGGAGCGATCTTTCTTCGCGTAAGCGTTTCGAAAATCGTCGTCAGTATGACGAGCGTACATCATCCACTCGTGGAGTTACTTATGGAGACAGCGATTCTTGCTTTCACGCTGACCCTCCTCCATGTTGCGACCACACCATCGTCCGCAGAGAGCCTCTGTCTTGTAGCAGAGGCTTTTCTGCGTCGGGCCTCGAACCCGCGACGCCACCAACAAAAAGTTGATCGCTGTATAACGCTAGCGTTCTGGTGCAGCGCTCTCATAAAATTGTGCGCGCAGCGCGGATACCGCCATGCGCTGTCAACAGCAATGCGTTGTTATACGGCTTTTCACGTAGCAAACATCGCTTGAAGAACCTCGAGTGAACGAGTGAGCGTAGTGGGAGTCAGACGTCCGAGCCGCTTTGTAAATCGTGCGACATCGACAGCCCGAATCTGGTCCACAACAACGAAACCGTCCTTACCGCCAAATCTGCAGGGAACGCGAAACGGATACACGTGTCCGCCTTTCGTCAGCGGCGCGACAATTACTGTCCGAACATGGGCGTTCAAGTCATCCGGCGACACAACCACACATGGCCGCGATTTCCGAATCTCACCGCCGCGCGTCGGATCCAGTTGGACGAGAAATACGTCGCCGCGCCTCACTCGATCCGGCGTCACCACTCCCATTCGTCCTCATCGAACCGCGTGGCCACTGGAGGATCCAGTAAGCGATCATCATCGCGAGAGCGCATTAACTTGGCGGCCTTGGCCCATCCGGCGCGCGCGCCCGTTGCCGCGCGAATAGTGATGACCCCCGCCTGCATTCGAAGCTCGACCTCATCGGTGAGGCCGGCCTCTTCGATGAGGGGTTTCGGAAGCCGAATGCCACGAGAGTTGCCGATCCGCACGAGTCGTGCTTTCATAAAATTATTCCTTAAGTACTTACAAAGTAATCACTATTCAGGCGATCGTCAATCCACGCAGGTCCGTATAATGAGTAGTAGACTGCGAGGGATGACCCGCGCCTGTGCGGTCACCGAGAAAGCCAAGCACGTTCTGATACCAATTCTTGCTCGCTCCTGGATCCTTCACCGCCAGCGATGCGGCGGAATAAATCGCGGTGTATGAATGTTTTTGCACTTAGTCCGGAAGTGCACTGCACTTTTCGAATGCTCAGTGCCCGCGGGAAGATTGATGAGCGCCGAGGTGCACCTCTACGAGCCCTGTCGACGGTAAGTCGCATCGAATCCTGATTGCCGATCAGCTCCTCACGCGCACGCGCACGATCGCTTAACTTCGTCAGCTACCTCGCTCCTCCATCGGTTATCTCGTACGATATGAGAGACCGAAGCAGTGCTGTCGACGCGTCGGCGGCTCTCAAGTGCCAAACGCATCCTCCAGCTTCGGACAATGACCGCTACGGACCCCCTCTGGCACGTGAACGACCAGGCCCAGCGTCTCGCCGAACTGATTGGTGACGACCCTGAGCTCAAAACACTTCCGCTCCGACGCGATGTGCGATCGCTCGGCTACCTGCTCGGCCGCGTCATCCGGGAGCAAGAGGGCGACACTCTCTTCGAGGCCGTCGAGTCGATGCGCCAGCTTGCCATCAAACACCGCGAAGGCGAACACTCCGGCGACGAGGTCGCGGACTCCACCCGCAGCGCCGAGGGGATGGTCGACGCGCTCAGTGTCGGCGACGCATATCGATTGACCAAGGCGTTCACGATGTACTTCGCACTTACGAATCTCGCGGAGACAACGCACCGCAAGCGACGTCGGCGCGCGCACAAGCTCATAAAGGACGATGCTCCGCAGCCGGGCACCATGCGTGGCACGCTCGGGCGGATGAAGACTGCGGGGTTGTCGCTGAGCGATGCGCTTGCGCTGCTCGCACACGTGATGGTGGTGCCAGTGTTCACCGCGCATCCCACCGAGGTGGCTCGTCGCACCGTGCGCTTCAAGCGCGCGCGCATCGCCGCCGCCATTTCGCGGCTCGATCTGCTGCCACTCACCGACGACGCCGTGGAGGCGGAAGTGGAGCAGATGCTCGCCGATATCACGTTGCTCTGGCAGACCGATGAGGTGCGCCGGGAACGTCCGTCCGTGATCGACGAAGTGCGGATGGGACTCGACTTCTACAAGTACGTGCTGATCGACGTCGTCCCCGGGCTGTACGCCGAACTGGCCGACGCGATCCGCGACTCGTACGACGCGGAAATCGAGCCAGCTGCACTCCCGTCCGTGCTGCGGTTTGGCTCATGGATCGGTGGTGACGCCGACGGCAATCCCTACGTCACCCCGGACACGACGCGCTCCGCCCTCCAACTTGCGCGCGCAACAATCCTCCAACACTACCATCGCTCACTGGAACGTCTGGTCGAGCAGTTGAGCATCTCCACTCGGCACGCGCTGGTGTCTACCGAATTGACGCAACAGCTCGAGAAGTACGCGGGCACGATCCCGTCAGTAGATCCGGACCCCGAATCGCGGGCGCAACCGGAGGTGTACCGGCGCTTTCTTGGCTACGTCGGCTGGCGGTTGCAGGTGGTGTGCGACGATCCGCTCCACCCCCGAGGGTACCACTCAGCCGAAGAATTCGCGGCCGACCTGCAACGGGTGCGCGCAAGCCTCGGGCAGAACCGCGGCGAACGTGTCGCTGATCTGCTAATCGACCCGCTGCTGCGGCAGGTCGCCACGTTCGGCTTTTATCTCCACACGCTGGACATCCGCAAGCACGCGCGGGATCACGCAAACCCGACGGAAGAGCTATCCGCGGCGCTGCGTGGAATCGCGGACCTCAAGGCGACGTACCCGCCACAGGCGATCACCCGATACGTGATCAGTGGTGCACAGAGCACCGATGACGTGCTCACACTGGTGCAGTTGCTGACCGAAAACGGTGTGAGCGTGGCCGCGCGCGAGAGCGATCCCGGCGTGATGCCGGTGCCGCTGTTCGAATCGATCGAAGACCTGCGCAACGCGGCCGCCATTTGCCGAGACCTCTGGACGCGCGACGACTACGCGCGCCTGCTGCGTTCATGGGGCGGGCGGCAAGAAGTGATGCTCGGCTATTCCGACTCGAACAAGGACGGCGGAATGCTAACGAGCACGTGGGAGCTGTACCGGGCACATCGCGCGCTGCACGACGTGGCGCGCGAGGTGGGCGTCACGCTCACGCTCTTTCACGGGCGCGGTGGGACGGTAGGGCGCGGTGGCGGACCGACGCATCGCGCGATCACTTCGCAGCCCCCAGGCGCGTTCAGTGGAGAGATACGGATCACGGAGCAGGGCGAGGTACTGAACTGGAAGTATTCGGACGAGGTGCTCGCCGAACGGAGTCTGGAGCTGATGATTGCGGCATCGGTCGACGCGCTGGCGGGGCTGGATCGACCAGATGATACGCAACTCGCGACATGGGAGCCCGTCGTCGATGAACTGTCACGGGTCGCGTTCGCACGCTATCGCGACCGAATCGCGGATAACCCGGATATTCTGCCGTACTTCCGGCAGGCGACGCCGGTGGACGAGCTGGAGCACGCGCGCATTGGCTCGCGTCCCTCGCGTCGAGGCGAGAGTCGCGGTCTGGATGACCTGCGCGCGATCCCGTGGGTGTTCGGCTGGATGCAGAGCCGGCACGTGTTGCCAGCGTGGTTCGGCGTTGGCTATGCGTGCGAGCAGTTCATGGCGCGGGGGGAGCGCGAGCGCGCGCTGCTGCGCGAAATGGTGCGCGAGTTTCCGATCTTCCGCGACATGATTCTGAACGTGGAGATCGGCATGGCCAAGGCCGACTTCGCGATTGCGGCGCGGTATGCGGAAATGGTACATGACGCAGCGCTGCGCGATCGTGTGTACTCGATGCTGCAGGAAGAGTTCGAGCGTACCCGTCGCGTGTTGCTCGACATCACCGGCCAGAGCGAGATGCTGGAGCAGAATCCAGTGCTCGCGCACTCGATTCGCTTGAGGAATCCGTATGTCGATCCGATGAGCCTGATCCAGGTGAGTCTGCTTCGTCGCAAGCGTGGCGGGGAGGATACGGAGGAGTTGAATTACGCGCTCGCGGCGACGATCAACGGGATTTCGGCGGGGTTGCGGAATACGGGGTGAGGAGGCAGTTGCGTTTCAACGCTTCGGCCTGCTCTTCGTCAGCCCCGAAGCCCGGCATCCTCGCCGTTCGCCGTCAGAGCGGATACAAGGATATTCCCGGCGTTCAGTATCACTTCCCCAAGGCCAACTATCTGAAAGACGTGCTCAGTCTTGTGAACCCGCTGGTGCTCCTGGGCTATCGGTGCTTCACAGAGTTCATTCGCATCTTACATCTCGCTCTGCAGGTTGAGCGGCGGCGCGGCAGCCTTGCGGTCCTCGCGGCGGGCTTCGAGGAAGCGGACGAGGGCAATGGAGAACACGAGCCACGCCACGCCCGTCGCGTAGCCACCCAGCACGTCCGTCAGCCAGTGAATGCCGAGGTAGAGCCGACTGAACCCGACGGCGAGCGTAGTCCCGAGGGCAAAGGCGACGGCGAGGGCCCGCGCCCAGCCCTTGTCCGTAATCTGCCAGACGAGGTAGGCCAGCAGGCCGTAGAGCACGAGCGCGGTGAACGAATGCCCGCTCGGGAAGCTCGCGCCATAGGCGTCGTGCGTGGTCCCGGCCGTGGGGCGCGCCCGGTCGAAGGCGATTTTGAGCGCGTAGAGCAGAATCTCACCGAGCCCGAGCGCGAGGGCC
>JBBSTN010000186.1:0-7092 GCA_038235845.1 Gemmatimonadales bacterium
GAATAAAGAGGCGAGTGCAACGGAGGCGCAACGACGCTGCGCAGAATCCTGCGATCGGGCTAATTTCCGCACGACGTCTCGACGCTGCTCGGGCGTGGCCCGCGTGCCGGAAAGGCGCGCTTGAAATAGTTCGGCAAAAGCACCGCGGGCAGAATCGTTCTTGTGACCCGCCGGCTCTGCGGCGAGAAAAAGTGCTTGCAGGGTAGCAGCGCGCTCGAACATTGTTGACTCATAAGCGAGATGTTTTATCAAGCGTATCCACCGCCAGCGGTGTCGCACTTCGAGCGCAGGAATCAGGGATTCGTTAAGACTCTCTACCTCGCGCTCAAGTCTTACAAGAACAGATTCGGGCGAAACTGGCGCGATGTTTTCGAGGATTTGGAATCCATCCTCGCCCCTTTTAAGCAAGTCGCCAAGCGGACCGTTGGTATCCAACCATCGAGCGACAATTTCCCGTGCTTGGGCGCTGTCATGCAGATAGCGGAGGCGACGAGAAAGAGACTGCTGCATTCGCTGCGTGAGAGAGCTACAAAATTCATCAAAGTGCGCAGATGGAATACGTTCCAGCGCAGATGATGCAAGCCAGTTGGCAATTGCCTGCGGAAGGACGGCTCGCCATCGGCCACGTGCCTGCACGACGCCTCGGTTCTGTAGTTCTGTTAGGGCCGAAAAGAGGGTTCCCGCCCCAACGCCGCGGATCGTAGCGAGCCTTCCAAGTTCACCCTCTCGAGAAACGTCGTTACACTCTATGGAGTAGAGAAGTGATAGCTCCTGAGCAGACATGAGCAGCGTATGATCTGGCTCGTTACGTTGCTGGAAGAATCGTTCGAACAAATCCCTGCTTTTAAGTTTGCCAAGCGTTTCGCCCCGGCCCAATGTCCCGGCGAGAGCCGACGCAACACGAAAATTGCCATCGCTGAAGGTCGCAATCGTTCTTCGATCCACGCGTGATACATTAGGGAACGAATGTCCGAGCCATCTTGAAACCATGTCCGGCGAAGCTGAATGCAGCCGGAAAACCTCGGTCCGTTCGGGTTCGTCGTCGCGTACATCATACTCCACCGTCAATAGGCTCACATTGCTTGTTCCCGATGAGCAAATGCGCGCAAGCTCGCCATGAGTTGATGAGTTGCAATTGTCGATGACCAGAATGGCGGGTAGTCCGCGGGAGACCAGGTTCCGAGCCATATCCCGGGCAGTCGGTTTGGTCTCGACCGAATAGTCTGTGTAGATCGCGAGACTCGGATCCAGCCACTCCTCGCCAGCAGCACTCTCGAAGAGAGCCTGCACGAGCCGCGTCTTACCGACTCCTTACAGGCCTATGAGTCTGACGGATTGCCTGGGCAGGCGCAGTGCCGCCTGAAGACGGGTAATCCCCTCACCGACGGTTATCTGCTCGCGGTCGCGAGAGCGCTCGTCGGTGAGACAGGTCTTTTCGTCGATGAAGTAAAGCATCGGTGACTCAACACTGGTACCGGTCCAATGGCCGATACTGCTCCATCCAACGGACCCGATGCCAACCCGATCCCGAACCCATGCCACAATGCCAGGATACTCGTTCACCCATGTGGCCATCCGTTCGCGGTCGTAGAAATCGGAGTGTAGTTTTTTCGCTTCAGGCAGGTCGTAGAGCGCTTTCCGAATCGCCTTTCGCCTATCGTCAAGCGGCTTGTCAGCCAACGAACCCCTGTGCACTAACGATTATATATGCGCCGGAGGCGGCGGCTAGCTCGCGTATAACAGGTCGCAACTCCCCTCCAGGACGCATCTCGGCGCCAATTGCGCCGGCAGACATGTCAGGTTTCTTAACCTGAAATCCCGTGACTTCTCTTGGGACAAAATCGCAGCGGCTGAACCTAATGGGGCATTCGACGCGTACGTCCAGTCCGCCGTCGGGCGCATCTTGGTTGCCGCCCGCGGTTACGGATGACCTCGGACAGCCTTGTGCCCGCAACTCCGCCGAAGCGAGACGAGCAACGAGAGTGCGTAAGTCACTGTCGCTTAGGTTCGCGATGTCGGCCCCGATTACTTCAAACATTCCGTCTTCAGGCTGAATTTGGTGGGTTCGATGAGAGCGGTTGAACGATGGATCAGCTGCGCGAGCCACGAGGCACGTGTTTTCCGAACTGCGCCAATGACCGCGTTAGGCGCCAAGCCTTCGGTACCTGCGCCGCGACGGTTCTCTCCTCACCCGACTGGACAGGGTTGAGCGACTGGAGGAGGGAGCGACGCGAGTACCCGCAGCACTGGAACATGCGTGACTCAATGACTGTCGCCCACCCCCGACCTGAGCGAATCCAGATCCAGGTCCTGCTCCAGATCACGTAGCACTTCGTCCGAGATGGCGCCCTCGTTACGCAGACGCACGAGCATGTTCCGCTCAGCCTCGATAGTCTGGGCCCTCAACAGCCGCCGGTTCGTGCGATTCGATCCGTCTTCGTCCAGAAGCTGTAACCGGTGACCAAACTCCGAGCGCAGCCAGGCAACATCCTGCCCGTTAACCCACGGCTCGCGCGCCAGATCATCAAGCTTCTCCGAGCCCCGCCGCAAGGCCTCGCGCCGAGCCATCCGCCACTCCGCTTCGTGTGCTGTGTCCGGAGCAAAACGGAAGGCGCGAATGATTGGAGTCAGCGTTAGCCCCTGCAAAATCAACGTTATCATGATCACGCTTATGGTGATCACCATGATCTCGGCCCGGAATGGGAACGGGCTGCCGTCGGCGAGTGCAAAGGGCAGCGCGAGCGCTGTCGCAAGCGAGATGATTCCTCGCATACTCGTCCACGCCACCAGGAAAACCGGCTTCCACCCCGGTCGCGGTTCCGGCCGGCCGGAAGCCGAACTGAGCATGCCCGGGAGCAACGTCGCCACCGGCACCCACAAAAGTCGCACCGCGATGACCAGACCTCCAATAAGGGCGCCTATGCGGAAAAGAGGTATGAGCTCCTCGGCCGGCCCGGTCAGAATGATTTCCGTAAACTGGAGTCCAAGCAGAAGAAAGATCATCGCGTTCAGTATGAACACGACGAGATCCCACACCGCACGCGACTGAAGTCTCGAAATAGGCGAAATGGAGGTCGAAAGCTGTTGTCGCAGGTAGATCCCGCCGGAGACGCACGCCAGCACCGCCGATACGTGCAACGCCTCGGCAGCAATCCAGGCCAGATACGGGCCGGCGAGCGTGAGAAGAGTGTCGGTCATCGGATCGCGAGCACGACGCGCCGCGACGATGATAAGCCATCCCACGGCGATGCCGATCGCGGCGCCAATGCCTGCGTCTAGGAAGAACCGCACGATGGACTCGCCAAGACTGAATGCGCCGGTGACGGCTGCCGCGACCGCCGTCCGATAAAGCACCAGTGCGGAGGCGTCGTTTACCAGACTTTCGCCTTCCAGTAGCACGATTACGCGCCGGGGAACCGGAAGTCGTGACACGATTGCCGTGGCGGCAACCGCATCCGGTGGCGATACGATTGCACCCAGAGCCACTGCTACCGCCCAAGGCATTCCTGGAAAAAGCATGTGCGCGACGACGGCAACCGCTGCGGCTGTCGCCAGAACCAGTCCCACAGCGAGGTAGCTGATCGGACGGATGTTGGCCTTGAACTCGCGAAACGAGGTGAAGTACGCGGCTGCCCAGAGAATGGGCGGAAGAAAGACAAAAAACACCACGTCCGGCTCAAGATGCGGGACACTTACCCACGGTAGAAAGCCAATCAGCGCTCCGGCAATCACCTGTAGAATTGGTGGCGGAACGGGAAGCCTTCGTCCCACCGCAGTGAGCGCGACCACAAGCGCCGCGAAGGCGATGGCGAAGAGGATTGGAGGAAAATGCGGCATCAAACTGAGAGCATCAGCTTTCCGACTTTCCGATCTTCCCACCCGAATTTGCCCAGAGCGCCTGCTCCACCATCACCGGCGTCCACTTGTCTCCCATCTCGCCAGCCTTCTCCCTCAGTGCCTTTGCATACTTGGCGTAATAGCCGAGTGTCCAGCGCACCTCCCCTAGAGCGGGAACCTGTGCCGCTACCAGCTCGTCGAAAAAGGGATACTGACTCGGAGCAAATGCCGCCATCACGCCGGACGCGGTGGCTGGCCCGACTCCCTTGAGCGTGACCATCGTAGAGATCGGACCCGTGGGATGAGGGACTCGCGAAAACGCCTCGGCACTCACAGCCGATACTTCTCCTTCTGCGTTGCTTTTCACGAGTGCGAGATTCCGCGCCCGCCACACTCCGCGCGCCATTTTCCATTCTGTGAGTCGGGCCAGCTCGTCCAACGTGACGTGAGGCTGGGCACGCTTTGTGATGTCTTTTGGAAGACTCCCACGGGCCCAAGTGTCGAGCTCAGCCAAACGAGAGGATTTTTGTGTCCCGATCACCATTTCGTATCGACCGAGTGATTCGAGCCACTGGTCCCGGGAGCTTTCTGACCAGAGATTTGTCATTCCGCAAAGATACGCGAAACGGCCGGCGACAAGAGCTGTACCGGACCATTCGCAGCATTGAAAGCCGGAAGTGCGTATTATTCCTGTTCCTCGATAGTCTTGGTCCAGAAGTACGCCCGTCAGAACCACCCCCGCCCGTTTGTCCGGATGTTGCGACCGATTCTGGTCGCAGAGAAAGTTTGTTCAACAGCGACACCGGAGTTCCGTATGAATCGTGTAGTGCCGTTGATACCTGTTGGCGCGCTGCTTTTTGCGCCGATACTGGCATTTACCAGTTCGACTACTGAAGTACCGCGCCCGGTTGCACCGCCTGCACATCTCTCCATTCCCCGCGCAACTTTTCATCCTGCGCGCACCACGCTTTCCCGGCCCACCACATCCGGCGGCTCCCGTGGCATCGCTTCCGCCGATCTGTCGGCGGTAGTGCAGCGCTATTGCGCATCATGTCACAGCCCAACGCAACGTAAAGGCAATCTCGTCCTCAAGGAATTCGACGTAGACTCCGCCGCGTCACATGTGGATGTTGCCGAAAAGATGATTCGAAAGCTCCGCGCCGGAATGATGCCGCCGCCGGGTTCACGTCGCCCCACCGGCGACACGTTACTAGCTCTCGTGGAAACCCTCGAGGCAACGATAGACAGCGCGAACCCAGCTGGACCTGGGAGTCGAACCTTTCAGCGACTAAACCGACCCGAGTACGAGCGCGTGGTCCGTGACCTGCTTGGCGTTACGGTCGACGCTGGTGATTATCTGCCACTCGATACCAAGAGTGCCAACTTCGACAACATCTCCGATGCGCAGGCGCTGTCACCAACACTTCTCAACTCTTTCCTCAACGCCGCATCTGCCGTTAGCCGTATGGCGATCGGAGACAGAAACGCGCTGTCGAGTCAGAAGACGTACAAGATCTCGCCGTTTGTTTCTCAGCATCCCTGGGATTATGTCGAAGGCACGCCATACGGAACCCGCGGCGGCCTGGTTGTGACACATACCTTCCCCGCCGACGGCGAATACGAGTTTCGACTCAACGTAGCCGGCGGAATCGGTACGCGGTTCGAGGATCTCGACGTTTCGATCGACGGAGAACGGGTTGCACTTCTCAAATACGAAAAGGGCATTGCTCGCAACAACGCTTCCGCCGATGCACCCAACGGACAGGATTACGTGCGCAGTGAGGCTGTTCGTGTGCGAGCGGGACAGCGCAAACTTTCCGTAGCATTTGTACGACGGCAGGACGGCCCTTACGAAGATCTGATCAAGCCGCACGAGTGGTCGCGCGCTTCGAGTGGAACTGCAAGTGCAGGTACGACGGAGCCGCCAGCGTTGGTGGAAGTGCTTGTAACCGGTCCGCACAACGTCACGGGCGTTTCCGACAACGCTGTTCGGAAGGCAATCTTTACATGTCACCCGACGGAAAAGTCTGCTCAGCGCACCTGCGCCGACCAGATCATTACGCGTCTCGCTACGCAGGCGTATCGCCGTCCTCTAACCACGCGTGATCGCGAAAGTCTGATGACCTTTTACGATCGCGCAGTTGAGGGAGCGTCGGTTAGTACCGCAGCATTCGAAGAGGGTGTGCGAACTGCACTTCAGGCCATGCTTGCCAGCCCATACTTTGTATTCCGCTTTGAGCTGGCGCCGGAAAATGCGAAGGCCGGTACGGACTACGCCATCAGTGATTTCGAACTCGCGTCGAGACTGTCGTTTTTTCTCTGGGGCACGATGCCGGATGAACGTTTGCTGTCGCTCGCGCGACACCAGCAGCTCTCCGATAAGAGCAGATACAACGCCGAAGTGAAACGTATGCTCGCCGACCCGCGCGCTGAGGCACTCTCTACACGCTTTGCTGCACAGTGGCTGCGCTTGCAGGACCTTGAAAAGGTTCATCCGGATGCGTTCCTGTTTCCGGACTTCGACATGCAACTCGCGAATGACATGCGGCGGGAAACCGAGTTGCTCTTCAACGACGTCGTACGAAATGACAAGAGCGTGCTCGACCTTTTCACGGCAAACTACACCTTCGTCAACGAACGACTCGCGAAACACTATGGCATTCCCGATGTCGCGGGCGCAGAGTTTCAGCGCGTGGCGTATTCCGACAGTGTACGGCGTGGCATTTTGGGTCATGGCAGCGTTCTGGTGCAGACGTCGCTGGGCAACCGAACGTCTCCCGTGCTTCGGGGCAAGTGGGTGATGGAAGTGCTCATTGGTATGCCGCCTCCTCCGCCTCCGCCCAACATTCCTGATCTCGAGGAAACAAAAAGTTCGGAGGGCGGCAAGCCGCTCACTACACGTCAGCGCATGGAGATGCATCGCGCTAATCCAACCTGCAAAGCGTGTCACCAGTACATGGATCCGATTGGTCTCGCACTCGACAACTTCGACGTAACCGGAAAACTTCGTTATCGCGAAAACGGGGCGGAACTGGATACTCGTGGCACGATGTACGATGGCCTCACCGTTTCTACACCTGCTGAGCTCACCAGCTCACTGCTTTCGCGTCCGATACCGCTTATGCGATCGTTCACCGAAAACATGATGGCGTACGCACTTGGCAGACGTGTCGAAGATGCAGACCAGCCGGCAGTTCGTGCTATAACGAAGGCTGCGGAAACAAAGGGATACCGCGTCTCCGCATTTGTCACCGA
>JBBSTN010000187.1:0-7067 GCA_038235845.1 Gemmatimonadales bacterium
AGCAGTGAGTTTGTGCAACGATGATTTCTTTATTATTATCATCATCAGCGCTACTCGGAGTCTAGTATTTCATCAACTGGTAGCCTGCATAACAGCTGGCGCTCGTGCTGATAGCCGACGCTGACCACTCAACCATTCACGATCTCGAAAACCGACCTGACTAATCGAGCATCCCCATCTCGCGACCGACCTCCACGAACGCTGCAACCACTTCGTCCAGATCATCCCGCGTATGCGCGGCACTCACCTGACATCGCACCCGAGCCTCGCCCTGCGGGACCACGGGAAAACCAAACCCCGTAACGAACACTCCCCGGTCGAGCAACATGTCGCTGAGTTTGATAGCGGTCGCCGTTTCTCCCACGATGATTGGAACGATCGGTGTTTCACCTGCCATCGGCGAAAATCCTGCTTCCGCAATCGCGCCCCGAAAATACCGCGAATTCTCCTGCAGACGTGTAACCAGTTCGGGATGTTGCTCGGCGAATTCAACGGCCGCGAGCGCACTTGCTGCGACCGTCGGCGGCAGCGCATTGGAAAATAGCTGCGGACGTGAGCGCTGGGTCATCATGTCACACAAAGCGTCCGCGCCGGCAATGAAACCGCCAGCCGCTCCGCCCAGCGCTTTACCCAAAGTCGATGTAATCACATCCACTTCGCCGAGCACGCCATAGTGCTCGGCCGTGCCACGACCGGTGGGTCCAAGCACTCCCGTTGCGTGCGAGTCGTCAACGATTACGATGGCGTCGTGGTCGCGGGCCAGCTGCAGAATTTCTGGAAGCTTCGCGATCGAACCTTCCATCGAAAACACGCCGTCCGTCCAGATCACACGCCTCCGCGATCCGGATGCGGACCTGAGTTTGTCGCGCAGATCGTCCATGTCGCTGTGGCGATAAACCGCAGTTGTGCACTTTGTCATCGCCTTCGCGAGACGCACCGAATCGATAATTGACGCGTGATTGAGGGCGTCCGAGACAACAAAATCGCCTTCCTGCACGATGTTTGGCGTGAGTGCCTCGTTTGCGTTCCACGCCGAAACGTAGGAGAGCGATGCCGGCGTCCCCACAAATCGCGCGAGTGCCGCCTCCAGTTCACGATGAATCGTGAAGGTGCCGCAGATGAAACGAACTGACGCCGTGCCCGCTCCGAACCTGTGTAGCGCTTCGACACCAGCGCTTACCACTGCCGGTTCGTTCGCCAGGCCAAGGTAGTTGTTAGATGAAAGAACAATGACCTCCCCTCGCCCTTCCATGCGCACGCGTGCGCCCTGCGGGGACTCAAGATGGTTGAGCCGTTTGTAGACTTTCTCGTCCTTGAGGTTTGCAATCTGCGATTCAAGACCCTGCACGAAAGCTCTGTTGATGCTCATAATTCGCGGGTCCCGGAGTCGGTTTTGAGTGAAGAATTCATTCGTTGATGGTGAAGATGATCTTGCCCGCTTCGCCGGATGTGATCAATCCTATTGCATCGTCTATGGCCTCGAGTGGCAGTCGATGGGTGATGACTGGAGTCGGGTCGAAGTTGCCGGATTTGAGAAAACGCGACATTTGATGCCATGTCTGATACATCCGACGCCCCACAACACCGTACACAGTGAGCCCTTTGAAAATGATCTCGCTGGCAAAGTCGACATCGATTGCCCGACTGGGAATTCCAAGCATATTCACACGCCCTGCGGGGCGAACGAGTGCAAACGCCTGATGAATCGCGCTTGGAACACCTGACATCTCGAGAACTACGTCTGCGCCAATTCCATCGCTCGCTGCATAGACGGCACCTTCGGCTTCAGACGGACGAAGCGATTGATGCGCTCCCATGCGGGACGCAAGCTCGAGCCGTTTTGGATTGACGTCAGTTGCGATGATATGTGCTGCTCCAGCCGCCTTGCAGATACCTACAGCGAAGGCGCCAATTGGCCCGCATCCGGTGATCAGCACAACCGCGCCGGCGATGTCGGCACTTAGTGCGGTGTGAAAAGCATTGCCCATCGGGTCGTGAATTCCACCAACTTCGTAGCTGATGGAATCGTCGAGATGCCAGATGTTTGACGCAGGCATGGCTATGTATTCGGCGAAACAACCGTCCCTGTCTACCCCAATGATGCGGGTACCGGGATCGGCATGCGCGCAGCCCGTGCGGCTGAACATCGACCGGTCATCGACAATGTGTCCTTCCGCAGTTACGCGGTCGCCGACCTTTACGGAGTCGACAAGCGAGCCCACTTCGACGACATCACCCGCGAATTCATGGCCCACGACAAAAGGCGGTTTGCAACGGCTGGCAGCCCAGGCGTCCCATTCGTAAATGTGAACGTCGGTACCGCAAACTCCCGCAGTTCGCACCTGCACGAGTACTTCATCATCTCTGATCCGCGGCTCTGGTACTTCCGTCAGTACCATCCCTCGACCAGCACTCTGTTTGACCAGCGCTTTCACCATCTCTCCATGTCTCGTGATTCGCGCCAGCGTGACCCGTAATTGAGCCGCAGTCGCCCGGCAGTTCTGCGCGAGAACGTCAAAGCTCGCACGCGTTCGCGTTGCGTGGTAGACCCATTAGTCGTCCCGATGGAACCAACGCGGATGCTTGTGCGGTTGATGTAATCGCGCGCGTTCTTTATACGCGCTATTGCGCGCAGTAATTATCAACGCGTATATTCGCGCTATCACAACGACTTGCGCATGGTATCCACATCTCGTTAACGAGATGCGCAGTCCTCACTGGAAACGCGTGACGAAAGTACGAAGAGTACGACGCGAATTATTCCAGAAGTTCGATGTCGGAGTTCCGGCATCACGATTTGTTGCCGACCAGATGGCTGGGTTGGCCACCACTTTTTCGTCGACGATGATATCGTCGGTGAGCCGCGGCGACTCCGCTCAAGTTGCTGTTGTGCGCCGCGCGGATGCTGCGAAGCTGTTCAGCATGAAGTTTCGATGCCGGTCCTTCCCGGTTTCCCATGATCAATTCCCGCCGCGAGTACACGCGGCGAGCACCACACTGCCTGCTGCTGGCACAGCGCGGGCCACGGACTGCACGTTCCTCACGAGGACCGTGTAGCGCACAGCGCAGCAGTGCATGCACTGCGCGCGGTGTGGCTCGCCTTCCCACCGGGGGAGAAGGGAGCACAATAACCTCCATTATTGGAGAGCAGGATCATGGCACCAGCCAAAAAAGCCGCGAAGAAACGGTCGGCAAAAAAAGGCGGTCGCAAGACTGCAAAAAAAGCCGGACGTAAAGTCGCCAAGAAAGCCGGACGTAAAACTGCAAAGAAAGCCGGCCGCAAGACTGCAAAGAAAGCCGGTCGCAAGACCGCAGCAAAGAAGTCCGGTCGAAAGACCGCTAAGAAGTCCGGTCGCAAGACCGCTAAGAAGGCGGGTCGCAAGACCGCTAAGAAGGCGGGTCGCAAGACTGCAAAGAAGGCCGGTCGCAAGACTGCAAAGAAGGCCGGTCGCAAGACCGCAAAGAAGTCCGGTCGCAAGACCTCTAAGAAGGCCGGTCGCAAGACCGCCAAGAAGGCCGGGAGGACCGCCAAGAAGGCTAGTCGCAAGACTGCCCGGACGGGTGGACGGAAGACTGCCAAGAGAGGCGGCCGTCGCAGCATGGCAAAGAATGGTGACTCCGAGCCAGCAGCTCCGGCAGAAGGGGAGATGTAGCCTCGTAGTCAAAGTCGTACAAGTACAGCTTCAAAGTACAAACGCGAAGGCGCCGGCATGTCTGCCGGCGCCTTTCACCCTTTCACCTTTGCTCTGCTGCTTCATCCGAAAATCGACCGCGGAGAAGCCGGCGTGAAACCCCCTACTCGGCGAAAGCTGCTGTAGTAGCGTCCCCGAAAGCCACCGTAGAGGCGTCCTCCGGCACAGGGCCCCACACGAATGCAGACAATCGGGGCTGCTTGTCGCCTCTGCCTCCATCTGCGATAACGATGCCGATCGGTTCCCTTCCGTCTGACTGACGGTCGGATATCTTCTTGTTGCCTGGTTTGCTGAGTCGCATGGGTGAGCCTCTACCCGGATAAGAATTTTCAGACGCGACGCCGGGTGGAATGACCCGGTTGTTTTCATAACGCCCGTCGCACAAACCATTGAATAAGCAACCTGGATGCCATCGGAGTTGCTATAGCTAACTGATTGAATAGTAAGCATTTAGCACAAAACACCGCTCCATAATAACGGAACGGTGTCACAATGAAACACCTTTTAAGGCGCCAAACGTGTCATAAAGACACGTCGCGAGTTTTACGCTACTGCATCCTTGCGGGCAACGAAGGTGTTTTCCCGATTAACGGCCCGTTCGATGGAAATCGTCCATCCTGTATAGCTCGAAGTGAGCTCTTCCATTGCAATTTCGTCGCTACCCACAGCGATCGACTGCACAAGGTGCACTCCGCCGTCCACAGTGGCGCTCTGCAAGACTTCGATCACCCGCGCCCTATCCTGAGCCGAAAGGCCCAGAAAAGCGTCCGGCGTGCACACAACTGCGTGCAGCTCGACGTCGGGCGACCAGCTTCCCAGTTCCGCGCAACAGCCACGCACGCGCTGCGTGAGGCCTGCCTCCTCAGCAGCGCGAATAACTCGTTCTACCGCATCCTGCTGTCTTTCCACGGTGGTTACTGCGCAACCCTGGGCAGCGAGATAAAGCGTCGGGCCATTGTGTGCGGCACCAGCAACAAGCACGTTGCGATCCGACGAATGTTGAATGGCTTTCACCAGCGCCGCGTTCGGATCGATACCCCAGTGCTCGGGACTTCTAAACTGCTTTTGCAGTTTAAGCCGTCTTCGGCGCCATGTTGCGTAGGGAGGCAGGTCCAATCGCTTGAAAATGAGGCGATCGACCTCCTGCCAGAGCAACAAGTCGGTCAACGCTTGCTGAGGCTGGCTGGTCAACACAGCGACCGCATCGTCGCCAATTCTCAAGAGCGTGCTACGGGAGATTGAGTCCTTGTAGCGCTCGATCTCGCCCTCGATGTAAAGCTGGTATTCGTACTTGAATGACCGCGGAGAATTGATCGGGGTAGCCCGTGTCTGGGGGAATGGGGAGAAAGTAGAACATTAAGTGGAGTTTCGCCATGCCTGAACTGCCGGAAGTTGAACATGCAGCAAAAAAACTTCGTAGCGCCATGCTTAAGCATGCGGTTACCGAGGTGAAAGTGCTGCACGCAGCACAACAACGTTCGCTTCCCGCATCGGCGGCGCGCGAACTTGTTGGACTCACTGCGACGAGTGTCACTCGTCGGGCGAAGCTCCAGTTGGTGGAATTCGATTCGGGTCACGTACTGGAAGTCCACTTCCGCATGAACGGCGATTGGGACATTGGCAGCGAAGACGATACTCCTCCCCAACACGAGCGTGTTCGCATCAGCCTGCAAAATGGTACGCGCGTATCGCTCGTGGACAGTCGTGCGTTGAGCGTGATCAAGTTGCACAAGCCCGGGGAATTTCAGCTACCAGATCTGGGGCCCGAGCCACTGGACGAGGGATGGACCGCTTCGCAGTTTGCCGAGGCACTCTCAGGCCGCAAGACGCCGATCAAGCCGGTCCTTCTCGATCAGAAAATTGTCTCGGGGCTCGGTAATATCTACTCAGCGGAAGCTCTGTGGGAGGCACGGATCGACCCACGTACGCCGGCTAACTCGCTCTCGCGAGCTCGCGTGACAAGACTGCGCGATGCAATAGCGACAGTCCTCGAACGAGCGCCTGCCGGCCGATATTACTACGAGGCCGGAGCCGGAAACGGTACTGGAAACGATTCGGATTCATCATGGCGAGTTTACGATCGCGAGGGCTTGCCGTGTCCGCGCTGCAACAAGAAAGTGAAACGGATAGCGCAAGCTGGCCGAAGCACGTTCTGGTGCAGTGGCTGCCAGCGTTAGCAAATGGTTTCACGGAGTGAAAAAGATCCTCGTTAAAAGCTCACAGCTACCCACACCGCTGACGCTCGCGCTGATAGCCGACGCTGGAAGCTCAACCTGGGGGGAAGTTCTCCATCGGGACGGCGTCGGTCCTTCATCGCAGTGCACGGAGCTAACATCTGCAGCTATAGCTGTCCGCTCTCAGCGGGCGATTCTTTCCAGAGATCGCGAGCGGTTGAGCTCTCAGTGTCGGCTCTTAGCACGAGCGCCAGCAGTGCTGGAGGCTGCCAGCAGATTCGAAATGCCCGGCGCTGACAGCGCTCATGGCTCGAGGTGAAAAAAGATGCTCCCTATAAACTCAAAGCTTTCCGCACTGCTGGCGCTCATGCTCATGGCCGACGCTGGCAGCTCAAGCCGGGGGGAAGGCCTTCATCGCCACGGCGTCAGTCCGCCATCGCCCGGACAACATCTCAAGGCTCGCAACCCGTCATCGCTGGCGTCTCACCGCTAACGCTTCGTCAAGGATCTCCAGGGTCTCCTGAGCATTTCTCCGCCAGGTGAATTTCGCGGCCTGATGCCGACCGCGCTGGGCCAATTCGCGCCGCAGATCGGGTTCGTCCAGCAATCGCTGCATCTGCGCAACGAGGCCATCTACATCGTTCCACTCAAAAAACAGCGCTGCATCCCCGGCAACTTCAGGTAACGAACTTGAATCCGCGCAGATAACGCAGCCGCCAGCCATCATCGCTTCCGCAACCGGCAATCCAAATCCTTCATATCGGGATGGAAAGACAAGGGCAGTGGCACGACGGTAAAGAACTGCGAGCTCTTCGTCGCTCACGTATCCCGCAGTTCGAAGCCACGGGGGCGGCGAGCGTTGCTTCGAGCGCGACAGGCCGGGCCCACATTGTAGGAGGGGAGCAATGCAGCCAGCTGAACTTAGCTTGTCCATCGCACGATAGAGTGTTCCAAGATTTTTTCTACCGTCATGTGCGCCAACCGTGAGAAAGAACGGACCATCAATTCCGAGTTCAGTCAAAACTGGCGGGGGGTGCACCTGCCCTTGGGCATCTGGGTTGTCGGGGGCAAAGATGTCGTCCGCTGCAAGAAGCGTTACCCGCAACTTCGAACGTGGTACGCCGGACTTCTCTTCGAGCTCGCGCGCCGTGAAGCTCGAATTCGTCATTATCAGATCTGCATGTCGCATCGTACTGGCGTA
>JBBSTN010000188.1:0-7019 GCA_038235845.1 Gemmatimonadales bacterium
ACAGCCCAGAGCCAAGGGCGGGGGAAAACGCCAGCACAAACGCCAATGCGAGCGCGAACGAAGAAGCAAATTTCAACGAGCGCATCATGCCATATTCCAATCTACGCATCATGCCATGCGTCCGGGTGTTTGAGCGTTCAGAAAGAGCGGCTCGATCAACGTCGAGACGAAGTAGAAAAGCACCAACGAAAGCAATGCCGGACCAACGGGAAGATTCATCGCCCGAACTCCGAGAAATGCCCATACAGCAACAGAAGCGAAACGAAGAAGCATACCAATTCCCCAACCAGCTATGACGTTTTCACGTGCCACCAACCGCGCGATTGCAAACGTCACGATCTGCACACCGATGGCGAGCCAGGCGCTTGCCCTGACTGCCTGAACTTCCCCATCACCGGTCCATACCCACCGCGTGAGTACGTACGCGATTGCCACGACCAACGCCGCCTGAGCAAGCGTGTAGAGTACCAGAGAACGGATCATCTACAGCGTGAACCGCTTCATGGCCGCTTCCGGTTTCGCGCAGCCGGGCTGGACGTTAGTTGCCGATAGCTCATATAAAATGTGCCCCCGCCGCCGACGAACACTCCAAGTAGCAGAAACAACGGCGAAGTAGCGAGTTGACGATCGGCCCATGCGCCCAGAAACGCAAAAAAAATCAGACCAGCGAAAAACTGAATGCCGAGCCCGGCAAGCGCCATCGGGGATCTCTCCTCGATCGACGGTGGCGGTTGGGCTGCTAACCGTTCGGTTTCGCTGCCTTTCTCGACCTCAGTTTCGTCGGTCATTCCGCAGTGAAGTTAGGAGCTTGTGAAATTTTTCGCAAGCGATGCTCTTTCAGCTTTCCCGAGGGTTTCCCGAATTAAAGTGAAGTCACGAAAGTGTCACGGAAAGTGAAGAGATATCATGACTTACGCGATATTTACCATTGACAGGACCGACCCCATGACATAATGTGACCGCAGTATCAAAATGTGACGTTCAATCGTCCAAGTCATTGATGCTACTAGTCATGCGGTTAGTGTTTATGGTCACAAATTCTTCATCCGGTTCCCGGTGCTCTCCCGCGTCACAGCCCCCCTCATAGCAGCTGCTGTTATTTTCTTCGCCTGTGGGCCTCGCTCATCGAGTCCCCTTCACGGAGTGCGTGCCCGATCGTCCTCGGCGAAGGGTGTCCTTTCGCATGTCATGGTAGACACCGCGCGCGGGAATGTGCGATTTTCCATCGAAGTGGCCAACGATTCGCCAAAGCGCGTCGAGCTTAATTTCCCCACCGGCCGCACGCACGAGTTTGTCGTGCTCGATACGGCTGGGCACGAAGTCTGGAGGTGGAGCGATGGACGCCTCTTTACGCAGGTAATGCAGAACAAGCTTCTGGAGGTCTATGATACTGTGGTTTTCGCGGAACGGTGGTCAAAGCCTCCGGCCGGCGATTATACCCTTGTGGCTCAGCTCAACAGCGAGAACTATCCCGTCCGGCAGCAGGTCAAGTTTTCGCTTCCCTGACAACCGGCGATCGAAGCGAGCTGCGGGTTGATCTGAACCGGTTTCGCGGCAAGTTTCCGTTCGAGTTGGATCGATTCGACAACGGGCGTCCCAGGGCGTCCGTATTTATTTGCCCGGACATCAGTCTCTAACCGATCAAGAGTGAACCCAGCAACCGCGGATAATGATCTCGAGCTTCTCGACCGATTGTCGAAAGCGAGAAGCGAAATTGCGACGCAAATATCGCGTCGAATCGTGGGCCAGTCGTCAATCGTCGATGATCTTGTAGCCGCACTTCTCTCCGGTGGACATGTCGTTCTGATTGGTGTGCCCGGTCTTGCGAAGACGCTGTTGGTGCAGACGGTATCGGAGGCACTCGACCTCAAGTTTTCGCGCGTGCAGTTCACGCCAGACCTCATGCCCAGCGACATCACCGGCACCGAGATCATGGAAGAAGACTCGGCCACCGGGCATCGGGCGTTTCGCTTTGCCTCTGGGCCGGTGTTTGCGAACATCGTCCTTGCCGACGAAATCAACCGTGCCCCGCCAAAGACGCAGGCCGCACTGCTGCAGGCCATGCAGGAACGCACCGTGACGGTGGCCGGCCGCACGTACGAGTTGCCCAAACCGTTTTTCGTGTTGGCTACGCAGAACCCGATCGAGCAGGAGGGAACGTATCCTCTGCCGGAAGCACAGTTGGACCGGTTCATGTTCGAGCTGCGGCTCGACTATCCGTCGAAGGCCGAGGAGGAGCAGATTGTCAACACCACCACGGGCGACACCGAGGGTGTGGTTAAGCCGGTGCTGGCGGGTCCTGAGCTTATCGAGCTGCAGCGACTGGTGCGTCGTTTGCCTGCCCCGCCGAGTCTGGTGTCGTATGCGGTGAATCTGGTCCGGAGTACGCGACCAGGTGACGTGGATGCGACGGCTATGGTAAAGAAGTATGTGAGCTGGGGCGCCGGGCCACGGGCGAGTCAGTATCTGATACTTGGTGCGAAGGCGCGAGCGGCGATGGACGGGCGCGCGATGCCGGATATCGACGATGTGCGGGGGGTGGCGATGGCAGTGCTGCGTCACCGCCTGGTGGTGAATTTCCAGGCCGAGGCGGACGGGGTGCCCATAGAGAGTTTGATCGAACTGCCGAGGTAGTGAGTCGGCTAGCGCGGCGACGTAGCGCGACGTAGAGCGACGTAGAGCGACGTAGCGCGACGTGGGGTCTGAGTGGCGGTGGAGATCGGAGTACTAGCACGTCGACGGAGTGTGGGTGGGAGCTGGAGTGACGCTTAGTGCAATGTGGTGAGTCTATCCAACAGTTGTGCTACGGCGCTACGATATCGGCGACCGATAGCGCCGGAACGAATGACGTCCAAATGACGCTCGCGTCGATATTGCCATCTCGTTTCTGCCTTTTCCGAATCCGGGGACTGTTATGACTCGCGCGCGGTGGAAGAACGAAGTTGACAGTGAGGGGGGTGACTCGAGCGGTGGGGATGGGACAGGCGGCGCGAGTGTCGCGCCGCTAATCCGAGCTCAGACTCTCGGCGCGCGTGTGATTCTCATTGGTACGTTGCGACTTGATTCGTCCAGCGACACACTGTTTGCGCTGCTTTTGCGAACATTATTCAGTCCCAGCTTTGCGGTATCCCGCGAGGTATTGATGGGCGAGTTGTGGCCGGAGCAGACGGAGAATCGTCAGAGGGCCAATTTGCGTCAGGCGCTGTACAAACTGCGCCGTCTCGGGGTGCAGATCGGTCTCAGTGGCGATGTGGTGGAGCTGGAGCCGTCTCAGGTGGGGGAGTCGTTTGCGCTAAAGCGCACTTCCGATCGCTTTGAAGACGACGTCATTCTGGGCAACGACCCGTTCGGTGTTTTCCTTCCCGGATATCAGGCTGCAGGCGACGAATTCAGTGCGTGGCTTACTGACGTTCGCGAAGTGATTCACGCGGATGTGCGTCGTGTGCTTATCGACCGGTTGAAGGTTCGCCGTACCCGTGCGGACTGGATGGGAGCGGAGGCACTTGCGCGGTGGCTGCTGCAGTTCGATCCGTTGAATGAGGAGGCTACGCTTACGATCGCGGAGTGCATGGCACTCAACGGTTCGAAGACCGAGGCTGTGCGTATACTCGACGAGTATTTAGCCGAGCTTGGTGCGGATGCCGGCGACATAAAGTTGCCGGCAACACTTTTGAAGAGGCGTCTTTCCGATCCACCTGGTAAGCGACGAAAGAGTTTTGCGCCAGCTGAGGAGCACTTTGTCGGGCGCGAGGAGCTGCTCGCTGACTTGACGCTCGCGATGCGACGAGCGAAGTGGCATGACGGGAGCGCTACGATACTTCACGGGCCACCTGGCATCGGTAAGACTCGCGTTACCGAGGAGTTGGCGAAGGTTGCGGCGATTGAGGGGTTTCGGGTTGTGAGGGCGGCTTGTCGGGAGAGCGACTCGCAGCGACCGCTATCGTTGTTTCTGGATTTGGTGCCGGAGCTGTTGGAGCTACCAGGTGCGATGGGATGTGATCCGGAGAGTATGGCGGTGTTGAGAAGGTTGAGTGGTGGCGGAGAGATGTCGACCTCGCAAAATGAGACGAGCGACTCCGCGCGCGTTGGGCTGAGTCAAACCAAAGAATCACCCCCTCGCGACATCGGGGTGGACTATGCCCCCCCTGCCCCAATTCGCAGGGCAGTAGTCGAATTGTTGTCAGCCGTATCGGATGAACGTGGAATGGTGGTAGTGCTAGAAGATGCTCATTTGATCGACGAGGCCTCAAAGGACGCAGCACTTGATATTCTCGAGCGTCTCGATTCGATGCGAGTGTTGCTACTGATTACTTCGCGTTCCAAACTCCTATTTGATATTCGCCGTGAGACCATTCAGTTCCGCGTTAGCACGGTTCCTGTCGGGCCACTACCTGCTGCTCACTGTAAGCATTTAACGTTGGCCGTGTCACAGCATTTTGCGTCGCAGGTTTCGGACGACCTACTCGAATGGTTCTCAACGGCTTCTGAAGGAAATCCCCTGTTTCTTCGCTGCTTGATCTATCACTGGCTCGAAACGGGATCTGCAGGCGGCGTTCCACCAACCTTATCCGGAGTGCTGGAGCAGCGAATCGACAGACTGACTCAAGAGTCATTGATATTCCTTCAGACCGCAGCACTCCTAGGCCCATTTGCGACGGGCGAGAACGTAGGCCTGGCGCTGGAACTACCACAACATAAGGTCCTAGCGGCGATTGAAACGCTCTCGATAGCTGGCGCATTGAACCCAAAGTCAGAACGAGTGGTCGACACGCACGAGTTAGTGGCTCGTTGCGCGTTGGCGAGACTCTCTCCGCTAACCGCCAATATTCTTCACGAGCGGATCGCGTCGCTTCTGGAGGCTAAATACGAAGCCGATAATCGAGTGGATTTGTTGAGGGAGATCGGAGCGCACCTGTTGAGCATTACAGAGGGTACTCAGCTTCGCGATTTTGTAGTGCGACATGAGGCTGACCTTGCGCAGGCCGGGTCACCTGCTTGCACTTTAAGATTGATTGAGGCCGCAATAAAAGCCGACCCTTCGCTTGCTGAACGCAACTATCTCCGCAAGACGAGAATGCGATTGGAATTGGACTCTGGGGAGGCAAGGAGAGCGCTGGAACTCAGACCCAGCGCAATGACACTCCCAATGGTTGATGAAACGCTTGGCGATGAGCTTGCCGACGATGCCCTCACTCGTGTGGATGTTGCATACCGAGCAGATGTTTTCGCAGACTCGCACACGCTCGTGGAATTCTGTGTTGCTATCGCAGGAGCAAACTGGTTAGCGGACGCTATCCGATGCCGTGCAGCCGAAGTGGGCTTGATCATCACATCTAATCTGTGTGAGGTGAAGCTCGCATTTGCCTGCACTGAGACGTTTACATGGATTGAGGAAGTATCCATGTCAGACCCCGCCCGGCTTAGAGTTGCTCTACTGCACCACACGATATTCGGCGACCGAAGCAAGGCTCTTACTTTAGCACACCGGCATTTAGAGTATGCTGATTCCCTTGAGGACTCCGTGAGTCGATATCATGCATACGCGCGGGCGGGCTTTGCCTTTCGTATCGTTGGTACAGAGCGACAGTCGGTGCACGCATATCTTCATGCTTTCGATATCGCCACGAAACTCGGACTCCCTTCGTTGCTGCTCTACATATCTTGGCAGCTTTCGCAAGTCTACATCGATAATGAGCAGATCGACCAAGCAAATTACTGGAATAATTTACTTCGTTCATATCTTTCTCCGGACATTGATCCATTCTATCCGCAGTTCGCGTACGCACATTTCTGTCGAATGGAAATTCAACGCGGTGATTTTATAGCCGCGAGCCTTCGGTTAGAAGAGTTTTTCCGACGCAATCCGAAGCTGTCAGCGGTTAGAGCAGCCGCGTATTCCACAGCACTTTCCATGGGAACTTCGCTTATTCAACCGGACTGGAAGCCAAGCTATGAGCAAATTCAGGTTGCTCTTGATCGACACAAGGCCACGTCCACTTCCGGTACAAGCGATTTCTTCACGTCGGTCCTCATAATGGCGCTGCTGCGAATGGAGCGACATGATGAAGCAGTCGATTTCGCCGCAACTTATATGAAGGTACGACGAGAACTCAGCGAACCAAGCGCATGTTTAGATCGGGCTATGGAAAGCCTGGATATTCATCGCGCTAAGCCCATTCCATCCGGTCAGTGATCGCCACTTCAAACTCATCCTTCGAACGCTGGCGGCGTGCCCGACGATGACGTAAACCAAAACCATTTCGTGATTAGCGCTCAGAATCTCTCGCTGAGTAAGTCAACAGATCTTCCATTGCGCTGCGAATTGGTCCTCGACGGTAGAAGAGCCACACGGAATTTTCGATCTAGGCTACGGCTCGCCTTCTCGTAGTTCTACTTATTCGTTCAAAAATGTTTGTGAGTGAAGGGATACGCCCCGCGTCTTGGGCATCGAATATTCGATCAAACTCGGGCGACTGAATTAGCACGTCGCAGATATGCGGGTCGAACTGTGTGCCGCGGTTGGCTAAGAGCTCACTTTTAACCTCCGCCGGTCCCATTGCAGCACGATACGGTCGATCAGAGGTCATTGCGTCAATGGTGTCAGCAAACATTATTATTCGAGACCCAAGCGGTATCGATACATCCGCAAGCCGATCGGGGTATCCCTTTCCATCCCAGCGCTCATGATGATGTCGAACTAGATGAACGATGTCGGCCAGTTGAGTGGCTCGTGAAACCAGCTCCGCACTCTTGATGGGATGAAGTTCCATAATCGCGCGCTCATCGTCAGTCAGTTTGCTGGGCTTCTGCAACATAGGCACAAATATTCCGTCAATTTTTCCGACGTCATGCAGTAGCGCCGCAATACCTATTCTTTCTATCTCCCGATCCCTAAGTCCGAGAGCGGACGCGATTATTTGGGAGAATTTCCGAACGCGCTGTGAATGTCCAGATGTGTACGGGTCGCGCAGCTCGACTGCACCGACAAGGATCTCCAAGGTTTCCTCGTATGCCGTCTC
>JBBSTN010000189.1:0-7019 GCA_038235845.1 Gemmatimonadales bacterium
AAGGCTCGGGGAGCCGGAGATACTGGGACAAGTTAGACGTGCCTGGATAGTTGCCCGTGATGCGGGCGTCACGAATTCCCAGCTCGACAGCGTGATGCAGCGTGGCATTCAGGCCGGACGACGCATTCGCGCTCACGCGAGTGCGTCGGAGTGGGGCCGTTCTCTTGGCGAGGCGGCAACGGCCTTCATCGACCAGATACTCGGCGAGGATGGCTGGAAAGCGCGACGCGCCGTGGTAGTCGGAACCGGTGCAGCCGCCGAAAGTTCAGCAGAGGCGATCGCGAAAAAATTGCCTGCGTGCCTCACCATAATGAGCCGTTCTGACGATCGCGCGGGCGCACTTGCCACCACTCTCGGCGCTTTAGCCACACCGTGGGGCAACCGATTCGAAACGTTCAGACTTGCCGATGTGGTAATATTTGCCACACGCACAAAGTCTCACGTCGTCAAGCGGGAGGAGGCCGAAGCAATATTGTCGGGACGAAACGGTCCACAGGCAGTGTGGCTTGATCTTGGTGTGCCGCCAAATGTTGAACAGTGCCTGAAGACGCCAGATGGGCTTGACCTGTTCACTCTTTCAGATTTGCCTCAGGACCTCACCGCAGATGATGACGGGGCGATTATAGCCGAAGGCGCCCTCCAGTCTGAGCTGGCTCGCTTTGCCTCGGAACTCCACCGGCGGGTGCTGGCGGAGCAGTTGCCGGCGATGGAAAGCATTGCGAACGACGTCGCCAGGGACACGGTAAGGCGTTTGCGCGCATCACTGGGTCGATCGAGTGCTGGCGACGACTGGTATTCGGACGACCTCGATGCAGCGGCAACCGAAGCAGCAAAACGAATGGCCCGGGTGATACTCCGGGAGTTTGGATCGGTGAACGTGGCAATGAAAAGTGCGCCGAAATCCAAGGTTGAAATTAGCGATACCGCGGTGGCGTTAACGCAACAGTAAACGGGAAAGGTGTGCGCGCGCGCTACAGTTGAGCGTTTCCGCCTCAAATCAGGGCTTCCCGCAACAACCTGGACTGTGGCGCCAACCGATGCCTTTACGAGGGCCATCGTCACAGACCCGGCATTTATCGCCGCGTTTTTCCCATCATTCATAAAATGCGTTACTATCGCATGATCATTGCGTGAAAATCGAGTAGAATCCCATCACGTTCCTCAAATCTTTACGCTGAATGCGGCGAATTCATATGTCATCGGCATGGCTTCGAGTCCTGCTGGTCATCTTTTCTCTGGCCATCGCTGACCGAGCGATAGTTGCGCAGTGTGCTTCTGGAGTACCGTTCATGACTCCGCTTGCAGCGGTCACCGGTAGTCTCGGTACGAACGGGCAGTTCGACGCGCCAAATTTCGGAGCGCCGCCCAGCAACACAGCGGGTTTCGGCAACGCCTTCTTCTTTAGCGGCACGAGGTTTTGCGTTACAGCATCCGGAAGCTACGTCTTCAACTCGATGCTGCAGTCGTCCGACGCCGCCCTGTATCTGTATCTGGGCAACTTTGACCCCTCGAACTCGTTGTCGAATATTCTTTTCGGCGCGACAACATTTGACACAAGCTTCGATCCTTCTCTTGGCCCCAATCCCGGGCTGCCCATAACGTTAGCACTGACGGCCTCGACGTCGTACACGCTCGTTACGTCAAGCTTCTTCGATAATGATCCAGGAACGTATATCACGACCATCGCATGTCCAGGCGGCAATTGCGCTCAAGGTCAGGTGGTAGCGCTCACGAGTACTGTACCGGAGCCCGGCACAGTGGCTCTGGTGGCGATGGGTCTGGCTGGCGCCGCTCTTATCTCTCGTCGCCGTAGCCGCTCAGTCTGAACGACGCGGTTAAGTACGTGTGTGTGTAAACGTGGCGTTTTGAACTTCAGTTTGAGTTCTGGATGTGAAATGAAAAAGGCGCGATGCCGTCTCCAATCGAGACAATGGCATCGCGCCTTTGTTTATCACCCTGCATCCAGAGGCTAGACTCCGACCAGCTCCCTCTCTTCGACTTCCTGGTTGATCTTCCCACCGTTAACGAGTGCTACCTCCAGCACCTCGCGCAATGTCTCGACCGGGTAAAACGAAAGCTGCTCGCGCACCTCGTCGGGAATGTCCTCGAGATCGGCCTCGTTCACCTTGGGGATGATCACATGCTTAATGCCCGCCCGATGAGCGCCCAGAACTTTCTCCTTCACGCCGCCAATCGGAAGTACACGTCCACGAAGGGTGATCTCGCCCGTCATGGCCACATCGCTTCTCACCTTACGGTTTGACATCTCGCTCACCAACGCCGTGGCGATGGCGATTCCTGCGCTTGGGCCATCCTTGGGGATCGCTCCCGCCGGCACGTGGATGTGCGCCTCGCTCGCCGAGTTTACACGGTCGGCCGGTATGCCCAGCTTGTGAGCGTTGTTCGTGGCGTATGTAAGTGCCGCCCGTGCACTCTCTTTCATGACGTCACCAAGCTGACCGGTGAGAATGAGTGAGATCGGTCCAACTTTCACCACCTCAGCCTCCTCGGTGCTGGGTGATGAACTGCGCCCGCGCCGGATGCTCGCTTCAACAAACATGATGTCCCCGCCCATTGGGGTGTAGTACATGCCGGTACTTATACCAACTTCGTCCGCCTCACCAGCACGCTCGGGGTGCACTTTGGGGCGTCCAAGCAGTTCGCGAACTTCGTCGGTGCTGATGACGCTGTCGTCGATGGTCGATGTGTCGCCGGACGCCACCCTGCGCGCGACCTTTCGCGCTACCGCACCCAACTGGCGTTCGAGCTGACGTACACCGCTTTCCCTCGTGTACTGAGTCACGATGCTCATTACAGCATCGTCGGTAAAGGAAAGGTCGCGTCCACCCAGCCCTGACTCCTCCAGCTGACGGGGAATGAGATACTTCTTGGCGATCGCCGCCTTCTCCCTCTCAGTGTAGCCGCTGAAATCGACAACTTCCATACGGTCGAGCAACGGCCCGGGGATGTTCTGGATAAAGTTGGAGGTGGCGATGAATAATACCTCGCTCAAATCGAACGGAATTCCGAGATAGTGATCGGTGAATGAATCGTTTTGCGCAGGGTCGAGCACTTCGAGCAATGCGCTTGACGGGTCGCCCTGATACGACGCGCCAAGCTTGTCGACCTCATCGAGCAGAAACACCGGATTTTTGGAACCGGCCTGCTTCATTCCCTGAATAATACGGCCGGGCATTGCACCCACATACGTACGGCGATGGCCGCGAATGTCCGCTTCGTCTCGTGCCCCGCCGAGCGCCACGCGCACGTATTCTCGTCCCAGGGCACGCGCAATCGACTTGGCAATCGATGTCTTGCCCACGCCGGGAGGCCCGTTGAAGAGAAGGATCGGCCCTCGCGCCATGGCGCGGGACGTGGCCTCGCTCTTGTCGGTGATGTTGCGATCGTCATTGCCGCCGTTCAGAGATGGAGTGGCATCGCTGACGTCGCCCTTGAGACGCGAAACTGGAAATTCTCCGGTGCTCTCTACTTCGTTCGCAACCTGCTGGGCACGAAGCTGACGCACCGCGAGATACTCGAGAATGCGGTCTTTCACATCTTTGAGACCGTAATGATCTTCTTCGAGAACATTCGACGCGTGCGCAAGGTCGAGCTGGTCGGCAGCTCTTTCGGACCACGGAAGTTCGGCGATCCACTCCAGATAGGTGCGGATAACCTGCGCCTCCATCGACTCACGTCCCGCGCGCTCCAGACGGCCTAGCTCGCGCTCGACCTCTACGCGCGCTTGCTTCGGTAGCTCGAGTTTCGTGAGCTTCTCACGCAGCTCGGAGATTTCCTTGCTCTGGTCGTCGTCACCGAGCTCCTTCTGGATGGCTTTAAGCTGCTCGCGGAGAAACATCTCGCGTTGACGCTCACCAAGCTCCTCCTGAACCTGCGATTTGATGTCTTCCTGCGCCTCGAAGAGGCCGATCTGGCGTTGTACATGCACGAGTACGCGTCGGAGTCGCTCCTCGACCGAAAGCGTCTCCAGAAGCCCCTGCTTTTCAGGTACCGAAAGATCGATGTATCCGGCAACGAGGTCGGAAAAACGACCAGCGTCGTCGACCGAATCGAGCACCTGGTGCACGACCTCTTCCGGCAGCCCTCGCTTCTCGCCCAGCTCGGCCGCGCGCTCGCGCGTTTCCTTGTGGAGAGCTTCGAAAGCGGGATCCTTCGGGTCGAGTGGCATCATCTCCTCCGCCGGTACGATGACGGCGCTCAGATGCCCCTCGCTTTCCACGTATTGCAGGGCTGTCGCGCGCTGCTCACCCTGGAGGAGGAGCTGAACGCCGCCCAGACCCCGCTGGATCTGACCTATGCGTGCAATGACTCCGGTGTTGAAGAGAATTTCCGGAGTTGGTTCCTCAGAGTTATCGCGCTGCGCCACAGCGAACACCAGTCGATCGCCCTTGAGCGAATTTTCGATGGCGCGAAGTGTACTTGGACGTCCAGCCGCAATTGGTGCCGTGATTCCTGGAAAAACGACTATGCCTCTTAGCGGTAGGACTGGAAGTGTTTGACGCTGACCCATGCTTTCTTTCCTTTGTAATAGAGAGATTCACGGTGAGAAGAGGCACATTCCGCACCGTCAGGTTTGCGCCATAGCGGCAGGATTTGCAACTTTTTCCTGACCAACTGACGTATGGTTCTGCATCAGATGTGCCTAAGCGGCTCGTAGAGGGACCGACGCAGAGCAGGTCGATCACCAACGTTTGTAGAACGCATGTTGTGGTCGGCGGTCCCTTGGTGCTACACTAAATGTTCTAACTGGAACTACTTCGATTCCCAATAGAGTGCCCGACTACGCAGCTCCCCACGTCGAGGACGACGAACTCCGCATACATGTAGAGCAGGCGCTGAGCGACACCTACGAGGTCGAGCAGGAAATCGGTCGCGGCGGTATGGGAATCGTGTATCGTGCCCGCGACAAGCGTCTCAAGAGACATGTAGCGATCAAGTTGCTTCCGCCGGAGCTTTCCTTCAGGCGCGATATACGCACGCGATTTCTTCGGGAAGCGGAAACGGCCGCGCAGCTAAGTCACCCGAACATCGTTCCGATTTACTCGGTTGGTGAGGTTGGCAAGCTCGTTTTTTTTGTTATGGCCTGCATCGACGGCGATAATCTCGCTGTCAGGCTGCACAAACGCGGGCCGTGCCCACCTGAGGATGTTCGACGCTGGCTCATGGAGGTCGGAGACGCGCTTTCTTACGCGCATTCCCGCGGGGTAATTCATCGCGACATCAAGCCTGACAATATCCTGCTCGACGGGGTCGACGGGCGCGCGATGGTCACCGATTTCGGTATAGCGCGTGCGGTGATGGATAGCGGTGAGACTTCGCGGCTCACGGCCACGGGTATTGCGATCGGTACGCCGGCCTACATGAGTCCCGAGCAGGCCTCCGGAGACCGTGATCTCGATGCGCGTAGCGATCTTTACTCGCTTGGCATCGTAGCCTATCAGATGCTCGTAGGAGAGCCGCCCTTCGTGGGTAACACCACGCCGGCTCTGCTGGTCAAGCATCTTGCAGAAGCGCCCGTTCCAATAACTCAGCGACGCGCCGACGTCCCGCCTGAGCTCTCCGCCATAGTCATGCGTTTGCTGGAGAAGTCGCCGGACCGTCGCTTTCAGTCGGGCGATGACCTGGTGGACGCATTGCGCAGCGGTATAGTCCCACCCACGCCAGTGCCGCCCGCCAACTCCGAAAGCCACAGCTCCCGACGCCCGCTCGGCTTCACCGGTGAACCAATCGGAGGAATGCAGCTGCCGTCCTACGGGAACGCTCGGTCCTCAGGAGGGGTTGCGCCATATCGGCAGACCACCCAGTACGTGCCTGCCAGTTCGTCGGGCCGGGGAGACTATCCGGATAATTCCAACAGGCCCGCCTCATCCGACGTTGACGCCAAGGTCGGTCCCGACTCGGTCGCGCGATGGGAGCATGCACCTGTTCGTGCTTTCCGAAAGAAGCTGGTGCTCTACTTGTTCGTTAATACGGCGATTCTTCTCGTCGGGCTGTTCGGCGGCGGGCAGATGCTCGGATTTTCTACGCTCTGGACTGTCTATATCGCCTGGAAGTACGCAAAGCTCTGGTCGGATGGCTACGATTGGCGGGACGTGCTCAGGCAGCCCGAGGATCGAGTTTTTGGAGAAGTGATCTCCGATGTTGCCGACAGCATCATGGCCACGTTCAGCAGCAAGAAGCGCGAAGAGCTCAAGGCCCAGGGCAAACAGAATCGCCTCAGAGGCGCACTTTCCCCCCGCTCGCCGGGTTCAGCATTCCAATCTTCTGGCTCCAAATCGCCCGACGGCTCTACGCCGCCTGTTCATGTTGAGAATCTCGGCAGATACGCCGACGTGGTCCGTTCGGCGCACCGCGCACGGGACGAAATCCTGCGACTTCTCAATACTATCCCCAGCGCCGAACGCGCCGAGATTCCGGCGGTCGAACAGACAGCCGTGGAGCTCGTTCGGACTATCGAGCTAATCGCCAGCGACCTGGCAGGCAGCGACGCGGAAGACGGGGGGGGCGACCTACAGGCCATTGATGTCGAAATATCTTCGCTCGAAGCACAAGCTAATCCGCTGGAAGTTGAGCGCAGCGAGACGCGAGTGAGACGACTCGCGCAGCTTCGTCGGGATCGTCGCGCAAGTCTTGCGACGGGTCAACGACGGGAGACGCGCCTCGAACAGCTGAAGAGCTGCCGAGTGGCGCTCGAGAATGTTCGGATAGACCTTGTTCGACTTCGTACCGGCAACAGTTCGGTCGAAAACGTCACTTCGATTGCGGAACGCGCAATGGCCCTTGCCCGGGACGTAGACATCGCAGTGTCCGCCGCCAGTGAGGTGCGCGAGGCAACCCGACCACGCGCTCTCGCGGTCTGAGCTTCCGTGCGCGAGCTGACACCGGTATCCGGAATGCGCCAGATGAACAGCAGGGCGATGTCCCCGTCCCCCGCGGTTGAGCGGCGCGCTCAGGACGACGCGCATGGGAGCGCATTTCGCGACCGGGTGATCGCCGCC